>DATNNY010000111.1:0-18295 GCA_035601635.1 Pyrinomonadaceae bacterium | reverse complement strand
TATCTTTGCTCTCGGGTAAGCTGTGTGTAGCTCATTTGTGTGCTTCTTTGACTTGGCGGTTGGAAAAGCACGCTTACGCTATCGCAGCTTGCCTTCAACCACTAGTTTTCAAAGTTGCACTTCAAGTTGAATCCACCATTTACGATTTACCAACTATGGCTAAATGGACTTTCGAACCCGGCCACACCGCCGCCGAGTTCTCTGCCCGGCATATGATGGTCACCTATGTCCGTGGGCATTTTAAAGACGTGCACGGTTCGCTTAACTTCGATCCGAAAGACCCGGCTGCCTCTTCCGTTGAAGTCACCATCGAGGCGCGCAGGCTTTGGACTGGAGAGCCCATGCGCGACGATCACTTGCGCAGCGCAGACTTTCTCGACGTAGAGAACTTTCCCGAGATCATCTTTCGAGGCCAGGAGATCGTAGTGATTGGCGAAGTTGATTATCGTGTGAGGGGCGAACTCACGATTCGCGGCAAAACCAACCCGGTGACACTCGACGTTCACTATCTCGGGCAATGGCAAACGCCCTGGTGGGAAGACGGCGTCGACAAAGGCCCCAGGACCCGCGCCGGCTTCGTCGCCAAAACCTCGATTAACCGGCAGGACTTTGGTGTCAGTTGGAACGACACCATGGACCGAGGCGGCGTCGTTGTCAGCAACACGGTGGAGATCACAATTGATGCTGAAGCAATTTTGGAGGATGAGTGAGCTGCAATCCGCAGATCCATCGATACTTATTGTAGCCCACAGCGCAAAAGGTGTGGGTAGGCGTTTGATATTCTGACGAAGCCCCAGCCGGCGAAACTTGGATCGTCGGAAAAGGTGGGTTAAGCGCCTGACGAAGCTCGGTCAATGCATAAATTGCTGACCCACGGCTCCCACCTCTGTGGGCCACATTCCTTACACCGCTCGGCAGCTGAGGCAAGAGCCAGGGATTGGCCATTTTCACTCACCCAAACACGCGCGCAAAAACCTTGTCGACATTCCGCAGGTAAGTATCGAGAGAGAAGACTCGATCGATTTGCTCTTTGGATAAGTGCGCAGAAATGTCTTTGTCCGCTGAGACCAGGGTCTGAAGCTCGCCGCCTTGATCCCAGGCCTTCATCGCATTCCGTTGCACCCATTCGTAAGCCTGCTCGCGCGACACACCCGCTTTGGTCAGCGCCAGCAGAAGCTGTCCACTGAAGATCGATCCACGTGTGGCAGAGAGATTCTCCAGCATCCGTTCAGGGTAAACGACCAGGCCTTCGACCAGCGACGCCATCTTCTGCAGCACGTAATCCGTGGCAATGCTCGAGTCGGGCAGCACCACGCGCTCGGCCGATGAATGCGAAATATCGCGTTCATGCCAGAGTGCGACGTTTTCAAGTCCGACGATGCTGTTCGCGCGCACTACCCGCGCCATCCCGCAGATGCGTTCGGAAAGGATCGGGTTACGCTTGTGCGGCATGGCGCTCGATCCCTTCTGACCTTTTTTGAATTTCTCCTGCGCTTCGCGCACCTCGGTCCGCTGCCAGTGACGAATCTGCAAAGCGAACTTGTCCAAAGACGAAGCGATAATGGCCAGGGTGCAGAGGTACTCCGCGTAGTTGTCGCGCTGAATAATCTGCGTCGAAACGGGAGCCGCTTTGATTCCCAACCTGGCGCAAACCTTTTCCTCGACCTGAGGATCGAGGTGCGCAAAAGCACCAACTGCCCCGCTGATTTTTCCGACGGCCACTGATGCTCGAGCTTTTTGGAGCCGCTCGCGATTGCGACGCATTTCGTCAAACCAGAGCGCAAACACTAAACCGAAGGAAGTAGGTTCGGCGTGAATGCCGTGCGTGCGACCAACTTGCGGAGTGCCTTTGAACTCCATCGCGCGGCGCTGGAGCACGTCGAGCAGCACGTCGATCTTCTTTAGCAGGATGTCGCAGGCATCGCGGAGCAAAAGTGCGTTCGCGGTATCCACCACATCAGACGAAGTCAGACCGTAATGGACAAACCGAGAGGCTTCTCCGATTGATTCGGCCAGGTTAGTGGTGAACGCAATGACATCGTGGTCGGTAGTCTTCTCAATTTCGTTGATGCGGGCGACAGAAAACTTCGCGCGACTCTTGATCTGTTCCAATGCGTCACGCGGAATTGTGCCCATCTCAGCATGGACTTCGCAGACGGCGATTTCCACACCCAGCCACTTCTGGAATTTGGTCTCTTCCGACCAGAGCGCGCCCATCTCGGGCAGTGTGTAGCGATCAATCATGTTTCAAGATTTCTCCACAGATTACGCTCATCGCTCGCCGTTCTCTGAACTCATTTCTTAATCGGTGGAATCTGCGCAATCTGTGGATCCTATTTCAGTGCATTCGAAGTCACGTAGTACTTCGCCAGATACCAACGGCCTCCGTGTTCGACCAGGGTGAAAGTCTCCATGCCGCTGCCCTGTTCGAAGGAAGTTTGATAAAGCGCCACCACCGAGTGTCCGGCGATCGGAGCAGTCGAGGTTTGTTCTTCTCTTACATTTTGCAGATCGCGAGTGCGCACCTTGCCGAGTTTGTCGTGGAGCTTTTGAAAAGTCGCTTTGGATTCATCCAGAGTAGTATCGTTACGCCATTCATCCGCAGCTTCGTGGTAAAGCTTTTCGTAGCGTCCGGCGTCAATATCTTCAATCGCAGTGTCGAGCACCGTCTGTGCCGGCGCCGGCATGCCGCTGCGACGAATGCTCTTGCTGCTGCATGCGAAAGCGAAAAGCAAGAGGACTGTTGCCAGCACCGTGATCAGAGGAGTGCGGCTTTGCCGCAGGACTGAGCGGCTCTCGTTGTGGTAGAGAATCGGTGAGAAGGGCGAGTGTTGTCCTGTTTCGACAGATGGCCGCTCTCCAGGTAAAACGATCCACGAAAATACACGAACAGGAACCGGTTTTGTTTGTAAGGTTTCGTGTGATTTCGTGGATCCTTCCTGTCCGCTCCGGGGAAAACCCCAAACCAGGACACCAGGAGCCTGAGTTGTGAATTGAATCATAGTGAACCATCACTCAACAGGACCACACTTCTACACGGAAGGAAAAGCATTCCTCTAAACTTCAATCCAGGCCGTCGGCTCTTTCGGAAACGAAAGCGTGATCTGCGTATCGTCCGCGAACAATGGTGAACGCTCTCGCAATGCACTCTCAGCGGTAATCTGTGCCAGATAGGGATTGTTCGCGCGCTGTGAGAGATGCGCCAGGACGATGTGCCGCGCCTGACCGTCAAAGCCGTCGAGCAGCCAATCGGCTATGTCTTCGTTCGATAGATGGCCGAGCCGCGACAGAATGCGCTGCTTTAACTCCCAGGGATAATGCTCGACAGTTTTGAGCATGTCGCGACTGTGATTTGATTCGATTACGATCGCTGCGCAGCCGCGCAATCGTTCGGTGATCAAAGTCGTGATGTGACCAAAGTCCATTAAGGTCGCGACCTTTACTCCGTCGTGCGTGGCCGTGAAACCAAAGTTGTCCACCGCATCGTGCGGCACCGTGAACGGATGAAAGTCGATGGCCCCGATACGAAAATCCTGACCCGAGTCGATCTCAATCATGCGATCACGCAAGGCATCCGAACGGCGGCGCGGCTCTTGGTCCGTGACATTGCGCCGTTCACAGACATAAGCGTCGCGGGTCTTGGCTGACATGAAAACGGGGCAATCCAGATCCTTCATCAGGACCCGCAATCCAGCCGCGTGGTCGCCGTGCTCGTGAGTGATCAGAATCCCGTCGAGCGAGTTCGGATCTTCTCCGAGCGCGGACATCCGACGCGCAGTTTCCCGGGCGCTGAGACCGGCGTCTACCAGCACGCGCGTCCCGTTTGCGACCAGCAGGACTGAGTTACCGGTTGAGCCGCTGCCAAGTACGGAGATCTTCATTTTGAGAAGCGAGACGATAACCACAAAGACACAAAGGCACAAAGCCAACAGTCAGCCCCTTGGTGTCTTCGTGTCTTGGTGGTGAACAATTTCAAATTTCCAAGCGTGCGCGATCAACTGCAAATCCATTCAAGTTACCGAGTGCTCCCAGCGCCAGTGTCGGAGTCGTAAAGCAACTCCGGGCCACTCTCTGCATATCTTCGGGGCTGACTGCTTCAATAGACTTAATAATGTCGTCGGGCGAAATGCGGCGGCCGTGAATAATCTCCTGACGCGCCAGGGCTCCGACGCGTGAACTGGAAGATTCCAGGCTCAATAACACCGAGGCTATTGCCTGCTCCTTTGCCAGTTGTAATTCCTCTGCCGGAACCGGCTCTGAAACGGCGCGTCTTAGTTCCTGCAAAGACAAATCGAGAACCTGGTCGAGATGAGCTGGCGATGTGCCCGCATAGATGGTGAACATTCCGATGTCCGTATATGTGTTTCCCCCGGCGCCGATCGAATATGCCAGCCCGCGCTCTTCACGAATTGACTGCCATAGCCGGCTGGACGTGCCGCCACCCATGACTGTCCCCAGCATGCTGGCCGCATAACGATCTTCACTTCTCGCCGAAGGCCAGGGCGATGCGATGATCAAATGCGCCTGCTCCAATTCGCTCTTCCGCTCAATCAGAATCGGTGCGGCGGTTTCCGGTGAAGGCCCGACCGCCAATGCTGCTTCTGATTCATCGCTGCCCTCGCCGAAAGTTTGCGTGGCCAGCTCAACCAGTTGAGCGTGCGTAACGTTCCCTGCCGTGGCGACCACCAGGTTGCGCGGAGAGTAGGCGGTGGAATGAAAGGCGGCGGTGGTGGCCCGATCAAACGATGAGACTGTCTGTTCAGTTCCTTCGATTGGCCGGCCCAGGGAATGACCGGGAAAGTAAGCTGCATGAAAGAGCTCGTTGAGAAGTTCGTCGGGCGTGTCCCCGATCATCTTCATCTCTTCGATGATCACTCCCTGCTCGAGCGTTAAATCGTCAGGATCGAAGCGCGGATTGGCCAGCATATCGGCTAGCAAATCAAAGGCCTGCGGCAGGGCCGCGTCGACCACCTTCAGCGCAAACCCGGTGATTTCATGGGACGTATAGGCGTCAAGGTGTCCACCCAGACGGTCCGATTCGGTGGCGATCTGTCGCGCTGAACGACGCTGGGTGCCTTTGAACAAGGCGTGCTCGATGAAATGGCAAATTCCGTTCAGGGCCGGTGTTTCGTGACGCGATCCGCGCCGGACCCAGATGCCCAGACTGACCGAACGAAGACCCGGCATATGTTCGGTCAGAATTGTCAGTCCATTGGCGAGACGTGTGGTTTGAACCTGATCTATCATCGTGCTTAGCTGAACAACCGGCTGGCTTTCCTCTTCAGTGTTCATCCTAACACGCGGAAAAGACGTGGCAAAACGACCGTCCCAGTTTAGACCAAAGCTTGACACAAGTCCGGCCGATGGCTAAGAATTACTAGCATTCAAACGGGCGACAGTCTCCCTTGCCCGGGCGGAGAATGAGGACCGGGACAAAGATTCCGAAAAACCGCTCAGGCATCTGAACGACGCAAATTGAGAATCGAACGAGAGTGATATTGGCTATCCGGTTTTCGTTCCAGCGCCAGCCTCGCAAAATCTGCGCGAGGTCAATCCGGAGGTTCGGCCACGATGAAAACAATTTTCAGATTTAGCACGCCGATGTTGGCCCTGGCCGTCGCGTTATCGATGACCGCTCCGGCCCAGGGCAAGGGTGTCCGCGGTCTCGCCACCATCAGCGGCACAGTTAGAGATAACAAGGGTCTGCCTTTGGCGGGCGCCGTGATTCAGTTGATTCGCGAAGGCGCCAACCAGCTCGTTAAGCAGACGCGCACGGCCGCCGACGGCAGTTTTTCCACCCGCATTCCCGCCGGTCGTTATTCGCTGAAAGCCATGGCGGAGGGCTTCGGTGAAGTTCTCTTCTCGTCGGTGCAGGTCAACCCCTCGGCTGAAATCGCTTATCGGTTCAACCTGGAACCTGCGGGTTCGGGCAGGACGCTGGTCGATCAACGTAGGGACCGGGATAGCGTCAAATGGACTTTGCGTGCGATACAGGGCCGCCGCTCGATCTTTCAAGCGAACGAAGGCGACGACTCGACTATCGCTGCTGTGGAAAGCTCTGATCCGGCAGCTAATGGGAATACCCAAGAGTCCGACGTAAAGCGGTCGAACGAAGCAGCCAAAGCTCGTACCCAGGGAGTAGTCGAGACCTACTTTGCTACTTCTACGAATCCGTTCAGCTCGGCGTACGAGGGTGTCAATTTCGCCGTCGCGCTTCCCGCGTCTGAGCGAATCGATCTAATCTTTGCCGGCCAGACGGGTATAGGTTCGGACGCACCGCAACGCTTCGAGACTACTGCGCGAGTGCGAGTCAACAGTCATCATCGCGTTAATCTTACGGGCGGGGCGGCGAGTTTGCCTTTGTGGACCGCCGGCGGCGCGATCGGTGGCAACGCCAAACATTCGCTTGGGCAGATGTCCGTGCGCGCGATTGATGAGTGGATCGTCCGCGATGGCGTCGTGGTTGTGCTGGGGTTGGATTACTCTCGCTTCATTGGCATGGGTAGCGGCGCCGCGATTAGTCCGCGTCTCGGGATTCAATTTGACGCCAACGCTCGTACCCGCGTGAAAGCGAGTTTTGCTCCGGGCGGAACCGAAACCAGCCAGCAAAGCTCCGCGAGTTTTGAATCAGGCGATGTAATTTTCAAGCAAGCGCCCACGCAGCCAATCGCCTTCGTTGGCGGTCGTGCAGTCATGGGCGAAAGTCGCCGCCTGGAATTCGGAGTCGAGCGAGTCCTCGATAACCGTTCCAATGTTGAAGCAACAGCTTTCGTCGATATGACCAGCGGCCGTGGGGTTGGGCTGATGGCAAGTTCGCTGTCTGCTTTCTCAGGCGATAATGCAGCGGCCATGCTCGGCGTCGCCAACCAGGAAGGATCCGCCCGAGGTGTGCGGGTCGTTTATTCGCGCCGATTGAATCGAGTTTGGAACGCCTCCGCCGGTTATTCATTTGGCCGCGGGCAGAAACTCTCGGCGGACGGAATCACGAATCCCTCGGATCTCTTCAATGGCGGGTTTTTCCAGACTGCTGCTTTTCAGGTTGCCGGAGACTGGTCGACGGGCACTCACGTACAAACTGTATTTCGCTTTTCGCCCCAGGCGACAGTGTTCGCCATCGATCCATTTGCTGGCCGGCTAGCGGTTTACGATCCATCGCTCAGTATTCAAGTAACCCAGGATCTGCCGACGTTCGGATTGCCGGTTCGGGCTCAGGCCGTCATCGACGCCCGCAATCTGCTGGACTTCCAATCGAGGACCAGCAATGGCGAGACGGTGCTGGAAGTTTGTCCGACCGGCCGCTCAGTTCGCGGAGGAATCTCGGTTAGATTCTAGGCCGGAAGGCGGCATGATCCTTCAGGCTGTCGTTCCCGCCATCTTCAGTGTCAGGCTCCAGTGCTTCTCCAAAATCTCGGACGAGTACGAAAACTTGGACGTACCTGCGCACTTATCGTGGCGTCTTGAAGTTCCGGGCAGCCGAGAAGTGATGCCTGGGGCCGAATACATCGCCCTGAGCTCCCAACCAACAAAAGTCGTCCGCGTGATTTCAGTTGGAACATCGGTTGCCTTAAATCGCTCGTCGGTGTGTGTTCAGAGAATCGATAAGAAGAAACGAGAGTAGAAGCAGTCGGCGAAAACGGTTTTACCAGCCGCAGAAACTGGGATGAAGGGTTCGGTACTCACAGGCAAGACATGGTTGCTGCTAATCGTAGCGGCGCTGTTGATTGCTGCCGGAGCCCTGAACTTTTCTCAGCGGCTGAGTCACCAGCCACCGCCGTGGGATGGCGTTACCTGGGTGGATACATCTCAGGGAGTGATCGCCAAGACAGTTGAACCAGGCTCGGCGGCCTTCAGATCTCAAGTAACTCCCGGCGACCATCTCATCGCGATCAGCATGGTTGAGCAGATATGCGAGAAAGTCACCAGCGGTCCCAGATGCGAGCAAATAGCCGATGCCAGGGACGTTCAAATATACCTTGACCAGGCCCGCGTCGGAGGTCAGATTCATTACCTCATTGAACGTCCATCCTATCCCCCGGAAAATCGGGCCTACTACGCTGACCTCAATCATCTGGGTACCATCCCGAATTGGACGGCGCGTGATCTGTACATTAATTTGATCGGTCTGGTTTATTTATTCGTCGGCCTCTTCGTAATCTTCAAGCAGGGAGGCAGATCACCCTTCGTCCTGCACTTTGCTTCGCTCTGTTTGACGGCCTTTGTCTTTCACTTTTACACCCCAATAGGAACCTATAAGGATCTGGATCTGGCGATTGCGTTCCTGCGCAGCGCCGGGCTGATAATGTTTGCACCGCTATTCCTGCACTTCAGCGCGATCTACCCGGTGCGATATCACCTGTTCGAGGGGCGGCGTTGGCGAAGCGTACTTCTCTATGTGCCGACGGTGTTGCTGCTGAGTGTCGCGACGTTCGTCTTTTTTCACGATGAGTTGTCCCGGGTCTTCCCACAGCGGTTGCTCGACTACTCGCCGAACTTTGCCGCCGGGTTCTACAAGGCCGCCTTTATTCAGTTCGCCATTGCACTCGTGGCCAGCGCGGCGTTACTGGTCCGGCGCTTTGTGATCAGCAAGAACACCGTAGCCCGGCAGCAATTGAAATGGGTGGTGTGGGGTTCAGCATTGGCTATCGCGCCGTTCACCGTACTTTATGCGCTGGGATTTATTCTTACCGAAAGCGCGAACCCCTTAACCGATGCCGCGGTCGCGCCGCTGATTTTGATTCCGCTCGCAATGGGCTATTCGGTAGTCCGTTATCGCTTGATGGACGTCGAACTTGTCGTCCGCCGGGCCGCGGTCTATGCCTTCACTACTCTCGCAATCGCGGTTGCGATCGGGGCGATCGTTTACTTCGCCGGGGTTTATGCGAGTGGTAACGCGTCTTCAGGTGAGATTACGCTGCGGTTAATTCTTTCCGTCAGCGCGATGGCCTGCATCGTGATGATCGCTGCTCCAGTTAAGAACTTCATACAGGAGCAGGTTGACCGAATCTTCTACGGCCAGCGTTATGACCTGCGGCGCAGCCTCCTGGATTTCGGCCGCACGATCTCGGCTACCACGGCGCTCGATCCTTTGCTGGATTCACTGATCACGCGGTTGCGGCAGGTAATGAATGTCGAGCGGCTGGCGATCTTTCTGGAAGACGCACACGCGCCGTCGGGTTATCGCGTTGCCCGCACGGCCGGCTTGTCAGCCCCGATCACCGTGCCCGCGGATTTTCGCGAAATGATCCGCACGCGTTCGGCTGAAACGGGAGTAGTTCGCGCCGACGATCTCGAATCAACTCCCGAAGGCGAGGGCTACGTCCGTCGCGTGCTGCATTATTACGTCCCTTGTGTTGTGCGTGGCAGGATGGTCGCCGTGATTGGCTTGGGCCGCTCTGCCGATGGCGCACTGCTCTCATCTGAAGATGTCGAGATCTTGCGGACCGTTTCCGGTTACATCTCAGTCGCAATTGAGAACAGTCTGCTCTATCAGGAGCAGGAACACCGCGCCGCCGAACTCGAGATTCTTAAAGAATTCAACGAGTCGATCGTCGAATCGATCAACGTGGGTTTGATGGCAGTCGATCTCAACGGCTCTATCACCCGGCTGAACTCCGCGCTGGAAGAAATTTTCTCCCTGACTCGGGACGAGGCTGTCGGCAAGAACGTTGAAGACCTCTTTGCGGAAGACTTCGCCGACACGCTGCGCCAGGTACTGGGCCCTGATGGTTGGCACTTGCGGCAGACGCGGCAGATTTACAAGATGCACACGGCCACGCGCGGGGGCCGTTCCCTGGTCCTTAACATTGCGCTGGCCCCGCTCTGTGCCGACTCAGATGAGCAAACCGGCGCCCTGGTCGTGTTTGAAGATGTCACGCAACGGCTGCATCTGGAAGAGCAACTGCAACAGCGCGAAAAGCTTTCGTCGATTGGTCTGCTGGCGGCGGGGGTGGCCCACGAAGTGAACACACCGCTGACCGGTGTTTCGTCGTACACGCAAATGCTGCTCAATATGTTGCCAGAGAATGACCCCAAGCACGCCTTGCTGCTAAAGGTCAGGCGTCAGGCAGAACGAGCCACCGACATTGTCAACAATCTTTTGAACTTCTCGCGCACGGGCAGCGCGGCAGAGTTTGCCGGAATCGACATTCACCGGGTTCTCGACGACACCCTGCAATTGCTCGAGCCACAATTGCGCCGCAGCGATATCGAGATCGTGCGCGACTATGCAGAGAACCTGCCGCCGGTTCATGGTAACTCGGTTAAGCTGCAGCAGGTGTTTACGAATCTGATTCTCAACGCGCGCGATTCGATTGCCAACGGCAACGGCCGCATCACCCTCGCCACGCGCAGAGGAGACGATGATGAGTCACTGCTGATCGAAGTCGCAGACAGTGGGGTGGGAATAGCTCCTGAGGACGTCGCGAAGATTTACGATCCATTCTTCACCACCAAAGGCGTCGGCCGTGGTACGGGTCTCGGCCTGGCAGTGACCTACGGAATCGTTCAGGAACATTCAGGACACATCAATGTCTCAAGCACGCCCGGGCTCGGCACTACCTTTCGCATCATGCTTCCCACCAGCGATCCGCGCGCGCGGTTACAGGCAGCCGCCCTGTAGTCGAAGTCATCATTAGCTTTTTACTATTAGTTTCGGTAATAATCTCGCCTTTGCCCCAGCTTAAATTGACGCTGACCCCCGCTAACGACTGAAGAAGAAAGCGGTGACAGGTCGCCGCGCTCCAAAATGGCTAGAAAAGGTTCAGTGCTGGTCGTTGACGATGAGGAGATCATGCGTGATGTCCTCGAGACGCTGCTTTCGTCTGAGGGCTATCGCGTCGATCTCGCGAAGACCGGCGAAGAAGGATTGGACGCGTACACCAAGCGTTCGTACGACGCGGTGTTGCTCGACGTGTCGATGCCGGGAATTGGCGGTTTGCGCGCGCTGGAAGAGTTCTTGAAACTCGATGCAGAGGCGGTGATCGTAATGATTACGGCGTACGCAACCTTCGACACAGCGATTACCGCCTGGGAGAAGGGCGCTTTCAACTGCATTCGCAAGCCGTTTCAGAACGAACACATCAGCGCCACGGTGGCTGCGGGAGTTAAGCGGCGTCGCAAGGAGGAGGAGCGACGATCCCTGCGACAGGCGATGAGCCGTGAAGTCGATCGCGGCGCCATGGTTGGGCGCTCGGACATCATGCAGGAAGTTTTTCGCCTGGTCGAACAGGTGGCACCCGCGCGCTCGACGATTCTCATTACCGGCGAAAGCGGTACGGGCAAGGAGCTGATCGCGAAAGCAATTCACGAATCGAGCTTGCGGGCCAACCGCCCGT
Organism: Pyrinomonadaceae bacterium; assembly: GCA_035601635.1. Taxonomy (GTDB): domain Bacteria; phylum Acidobacteriota; class Blastocatellia; order Pyrinomonadales; family Pyrinomonadaceae; genus UBA11740. The sequence continues at coordinate 6,962 of DATNNY010000111.1, read as the reverse complement.
TCGTGACTGTCAATAGTTCGAATATCCCATCTGAGTTACTTGAGTCTGAACTCTTCGGCCACACTCGGGGAGCCTTTACCGGCGCAATCGCGGCCAAGAAGGGCTACTTCGAAGTTGCCGACGGCGGTTCGATCTTCCTCGACGAAATTGGCGATATCCCGCCCGAGACCCAGGTGCGACTGCTGCGCGTGATTCAGGAGCGCGAGTTCACGCCCCTCGGCGACACCAGCCCGCGACGCGTAGACGTGCGCATCATTGCAGCTACCAACATCGACCTAAAAGAGGCAGTGCGTCAGGGAATGTTTCGCGAGGATCTTTACTACCGGCTGGCGGTCGTGCCGATCGAATTGCCGCCCTTGCGCGATCGCCGCCAGGACGTCCTGCCCCTGGCGCAGCACTTCATCCGCAAGTACAACGAAGAAAACGGACGCCATGTGTCCGAGCACATTGCGCCCGAAGTCCTCTCGCTGCTGGAAAGTTATTCATGGCCCGGTAACGTACGTGAGTTGGAAAACGCCGTCGAACGCGCGGTCGTGATCGCCCCCGGCGATGAGATCTCGCGCGAATGCCTGCGGCCGGAAATCGCCGATCCACAAGCAGCACGCGCGGTCGTGCGCGAAGGCGCCGGTGCTTCTGCGGGCATAGACGTGGGACGCGGCGTTAACTTTTATGATGAAGTGCGCCGTTTTGAAATTGATTTGATCCGCCGCGCCCTCGATCAGACGGGCGGACACCAATCGCGCGCCGCGCGCCTGTTGGGCATGAACCCCACCACGCTAAATTCCAAGATTAAGACTTACAACATCAACCTGCGACCTTGACGCGTCTCGAACTGACCCCAGGCGCCTGGACGGCAGACCCTGAGCAAATGGCGCTACGAAATCGTCGCGATAAAGCCCGATGATTTTGACGGTCTATTTGCCGAGCGAGGTTTTCAAGTCCAGGGTGCGAATTAGCCTATGGAGGTTATTTGGGTGCATTCCCAACGCATTGGCGGCTTCACTATAGTTACCTTTGGCCTCCTCCAGCGCCTTGAGAATTATCATTTGTTTTGCCTGCTTGACGGCTTCATAGTACTTAGCCATCGGCAGCTTGACGCCGTTCGGAGATTCTAAAATTCGTTCCGGCAAATCATCGGTTTCGATGATCTCGGTCGAGCCCAAGACAATGGCCCGCTCGATGGCATTTTCCAGCTCGCGCACGTTGCCGGGCCAGTCGTAATCCTGCAACAAGCCGCGCGCCGCCGGCGAAATTCCATTCACGGTCCGTTTGCATGCGTTCGAGTATTTAGCCGCAAAGTAGCTTGCCAGGAGCGGGATATCTTCGCGCCGCTCGCGCAGAGGAGGCATCGTGACTTTGACAACATTCAAGCGATGATAAAGATCAGCGCGGAAGGTTCCATTGGCGATAGCTTCATCCAGATTACGATTCGTGGCCGTAACTATGCGCACATCAAGCTCAATCGAGCGAGTGCCGCCGAGACGCTCAATCTTATGATCCTGCAAGAACCTGAGCAGCCTTGATTGCATGGGCGTGGGCATTTCACCAATCTCGTCAAGGAACACGGTGCCGCCATCGGCCACTTCGAGCTTTCCCTTCTTCTTACTGATGGCGCCGGTAAACGCACCCTTTTCATGTCCAAACAGCTCGCTCTCGAGAAGTGTTTCGGCGAGCGCGGCGCAATTGATCACCACGAAGGGTTTGACCGCTCGCGGGCTGTTGGTGTGAATGGCGTGTGCCGCCAGTTCTTTGCCGGTGCCGCTCTCGCCACAAATCAGCACCGCCGAGTTCGTCGATGCCACGCGCTCAATGAAGCGATATATTTCGTTCATCGCCGGGCTCTCGCCGACCATGTTGTGTTCAATCGCTAGAGTCGACCGCAGCCGGCTATTCTCTCCCTCTAACCATTCTGTCTCGCGGGCATTCTCCAGGGATACGGCGGCAATTCCGGCAATGCTGGCCAATAATTGCAGGTGGCTTTCATCGAACTGGATCGTGGGGTCACTCGTGTCAAGATAAATGGCGCCCACAATTTTTTCGAAGAGAATTAGCGGGGCGCACATCAGCGAAGTGATCTGGGCCATGATCAGGCTGCGAGCAGTGCTCAATGTTTCACTGGTACGGATATCATTGCTGAGGATTGCCACGCCTTCCGTCAACACTTTGTCCACCACAGTGCGACTGATATGAATGGGCTTATTCTCGTTTTCCCGATCGAGAGCGTAGAGCGAAGAGAACTCATTTTCTTTCTGGCCCAGCAGGATAGCGCCCCGGTCGACCGGTACCACTTCAAATATCGAAGTGAGTATTTCGTGCTGCAGTTCTTTGGTGTGGCGCAGGAGATTAATGCGCGAACCAATTTTGCACAGGGCACCCAGGTCTCGGGCCACGCGTTCGTGTTCGGCTTTCTGCAACGCCTGCTCAGTCTGGTGCAGGAGGACCCCGGGACTCACTTGTCTGGTCGATTGGGTGATCAGATTCCAATCGTCAAGATGAACCAGCCTGTCCGACGAAAGGTGTTCGCTATCCTCGGTTAAGAAAAGCAAAGCAATGCTTCCGACCTTAATCTGATCAGCATGCATCAGGGTCTGCTCCTTAACCGGGACGCCGTTAACAAACGTGCCGTTAAAGGAATCCAGGTCGCGAATCACGAAATCACCGGCATTTCGTTCTATCAGACAGTGGCGGCGGGAAACCGAACTGTGGCTGAGCGAGATGCTGCTGGCCGACTCACGTCCGATGGAGATTTGGTCCTCTTCCAGGGGAAAAGTGCTGCCCTTTAATGATCCATTGATGGCGACTAACCTGGGATTCATATGACTTGGGAGCCCACGCCAGATTTTGATTGAATAGAACTTTAGTTGCTTGAGTCTAGCATATCCGAACCGATAGCCAACTATCAGTTCGGATATGACGGAGTCGTGATTGCGGCCTCCGGTTCCAGGACCGAACGTCCGTCAACCATCAGTTATTGGGCTGTTTGCGATCTCCCTGGTCGGCCGACCTCGATGGCACGTTAATCGCTTTAGAAAACCGCGCCAACCGCCTCAAAAGATCAGATGGCAATGGTTGTGGCACTCATAGAATTGAAAATTCGGTTTACCCCACGGCGACGGTGACGGCAGGCAGGGGACAAGAAATTAGTGGAATTCACTGCGAGCTGAAACCACAGCAACCCGAAGCTCCCACCGCTTCGGGTTGCTCTTTTTATGGCACCGGTCTTTCAGAAATGATTGCCATTTGAACCTTCAAACCTGACGCCCTTCACCTTCATTTGAGGCGCGCAAACTTTTCATCTAGACGAGAGAAACGCCTCTGGGACCGTCTTTCCTACGTCTTTGGGAAGGTCCTGCTAACCTTCACGCGCTATTCCGGCAATCCGATTTGCACCAATTGCAGCGATAGTGTTTGGACAGCTAGATTCTTGCCAGTTCAGAAGGGAAGCGAGTACTCTCAGGAAACAACCGAAGGAGACGGGACTATGGGGCTTCCGTCGCGAAAGGAAAAGGGATTGCGACGACGTAAGATCGATGGCTGTCCGATAGCCGGCGCGCTGCAGTTGATCGGCGACAAATGGACCATGCTGGTGGTCCGTGATCTGTGCGCCGGTCCCAAGCGCACCACAGAATTGCTTGAGGATCTGCACCCGATCAGCAGTCGTACTTTGATGGGCAGGCTGCGAGAGATGGAACAGGACGAGATCGTCTTGAGAAATAATTATGGCGGCCTGCCACGCCGGGTCGAGTACGAGCTGACCGAACGCGGCCGTCGCCTGATTCCATTGCTGGACGCGTTGATGAAAACGGGCCAGGCCCTGGATTGCAACCAATGCGAAGATCGCAAGCAGAGCGCCGGCTACTACTGCGATTTTTGTCCGCTCAGACGCCAGGAGACTTTTGTGGAAATCCCGCCCGGGATCATCGAATTGGAGCCCGAGCCACAACCGGTTCGTCGTCAGAAGGATGATTCAATCGTGTTGTTGTGAAGCGCCGTTGACGCTGAAGTGAATCGGTGCAGTCAATCCTTTGAGATTGATCAGGCCAATTCCTCATTCACTCTCCGCCAAAACTGTTTCCGGTTCGTTGGAAATCACCTCGCCTTCCGGCGTAATGATGAATTTATGATCCGGGGTGATGTGCACACCTTCGATGGTCACTTCTTCCCCGCTCGGCAGTTCAATCGGCAAGTGATCCATGAAGCGTTCAGCGTCGATGGCCGCCATGCAGCCGGTGCCGGCTGCGGTTACTGCCTGGCGATAGACTGAATCCTGTACATCGCCACAGGCAAAAACGCCGGGAATGTTTGTCCCCGTCGAGTGGCCGTTGGTGATGATGTACCCCACCGCATCCATCTCGATCTGGCCCTTGAATAGATCCGTATTGGGCTTGTGGCCGATAGCCACAAAGACTCCTTCACAATTCAGGACTGAGTCCGCGTCAGTCTCCACGTTCCGCAGATCCACGCCAGTCACTCCCTGTTCGTGCGTGCCGATAATCGCAGTAACGTCCGTGTTCCAGATGAACTCAATCTTATCGTTGTGAAACGCCTTATCCTGCATGATTTTTGACGCGCGCAACTTGTCACGCCGATGAACCACAAAAACGCGTTTGGCATAACGCGTCAAAAAAGTCGCCTCTTCCATCGCCGTGTCCCCACCGCCGACGACAACCAGGTGCTTGTTGCGAAAGGCTGGTAGAGGGCCATCACAGGTGGCGCAGGCCGAGACTCCGTTGCCACCGAAGCCGTGCGGAGTCTTGGCCTCGCCGGGTATCCCGAGCCACTTCGCTGAAGCGCCTGAAGCGATAATCAATGTGTCGGCTTTGATAACCTTATGATCGGTGTGCAAAGTGAAAGGCCGTTGCTGCAGATCGACCTTAGTAATCCACTCTTCCAGAAATTCGGTGCCGAATCGCTCGGCCTGCTTGCGGAACTCAACCATCAAATCCGGCCCCTGAATGCCCTCGGAAAAGCCGGGATAGTTTTCTACGTCAGTAGTGATCATTAGTTGCCCGCCGGGCGTGGTCTGTTTCTCAGTGTCAGCGGGCGCATCGATCAACAAAGGGTTAAGATTTGCCCGTGCGGTGTAGATTCCGGCGGTTAGTCCGGCGGGTCCGGAGCCGATGATCACGACCTGACGGCGAAGTTCTTCTTTAGCCAAGCTGCGTTGGTCTCCTTCTGACCTGTTTGGGGAAGTCTCAATTCACAGGAAATGTATTGGCGTTTTCAGTTGCGCGTATAGTATAACTAGGACTGTACGAGTTAGTCGAACCAGGCAGGCCCCAGCCAGACCCGTGGCCTCAATCAGGATCCACATTTCCAGGTTCGGCCACGTTTTTCGAGAGTACTTTGATCACAAGCTCGGACGAAAGCAATGACATAATGCCGGCTCGCCCAATTCACGTCATAGCCGTGCTCGGCGCGGGCACTATGGGTCATGGCATTGCCCAGATGGCGGCGGCGGCGGGCTACGTCGTGATTATGCGAGACGTTAGTCCGGATGCTCTGGCTCGCGGCCTGCAATCGATCGAACGAAACCTTGCCAAAGCGATTCAACTCAAAAAAATTTCTGAGCAGGATCGGGACGAAACATTACAACGGATTTCTCGCGTTACGCGCCTGGAAGAAATCGGTGGGGCTAACCTTGTGATCGAAGCTGCACCAGAGAATCTCGAGTTGAAGCAGAGTCTTCTGCGCGAGGCTGAAGCCCTGGTCGCTGGTGACTGCATTTTCGCAACGAACACTTCCTCCCTTGCCATCGGCGAAGTTGCCGCTGCTTCATCCAGGCCGGAAACAGTCATTGGGATGCACTTTTTCAATCCGGTGCACATTATGCGACTGGTTGAAATCGTCGTGGGTAAAAAGACAAGCCCCGGGGCCACGGCGGCCGTTCGCGAAGTCGCGATCCGAATGAAGAAAGAGCCTATTATCGTGCGCGATGTTCCGGGATTTGCGTCCAGCCGGCTGGGGGTGACCCTGGGACTCGAGGCGATGCGGATGGTCGAGCAGGGCGTGGCCTCCGCGCGCGACATCGACACGGCCATGGAACTCGGTTATAACCACCCGATGGGCCCTTTGCGGCTGACCGATCTGGTGGGACTTGATGTGCGTTTGAATATCGCTGAATACTTGCACGGAAAGCTGGGTTCAGAGACGTTTCGCCCTCCTGAAATCCTGCGTCGAATGGTCAGCGAAGGAAAGCTGGGAAAGAAAAGCGGCGAAGGTTTCTACAAATGGAACGAGCAGGAAACGGGTTCAAAGGCATATACTACATAACCTGATTTAGTACCCGGATCGGTATGAGTTCAGAGTTCAACCTTTAGGTTGTTATGAAGGCACTGAGTGAGGCTTGAACTCTAAACTGCCCGGCTGATCAACTTACAGAAGGCAACCGTGGCGACCGTTATGAGCACGCCGTATCAAAACGAAGAAAGACGCTTTGCCCTGCGCATGGCGCTGCGGCTTCCCATTGTCGTATCCGGACGATCGGAAGACGGCGCGGCCTGGAGTGAACCAACTGAGACCGATGATATTTCGACGTCGGGAGCCCTGTTTCATCTCAACCAGAAAGTGACCATCGGAGAGAATCTATACATCCGCGCTCACCGGCCCGACGGTTCGGCGACTGAAGCCACCGCCACGGTGGTAAGGCTGTCGCCGGCGATTTACGGCACGGCGCGGGTCGGTGTGCAAATCGTCGAACCCGGCGAGAACTGGACCCGCCTGTTTGTTTCCTGGGTTGCGGATGAACAGGCCGCCGCACCGGGTGACTCCCCGTCTTCGAGTTGAGTGCTTCCACGCAAGTCACAAAGAAACACGAAAGGAACAGAAATGAGAAGAGGTGCATCTCATAAGCTCCTTTGTGTCCTCAGTGTCTTTGTGGTTAACTTTTCCCACTAAGAAATCAGGAGCGAATAAATTGAGCCAAAGTTACGACACTATTCTGCTTGAACGCCGTGGAGGCG
>DATNNY010000110.1:0-4966 GCA_035601635.1 Pyrinomonadaceae bacterium | reverse complement strand
GGATAACGGACAATCTAGGGAAAGCCGCAAACAGACGCGAGTGACCAATGTCGGACATCGGCTGACAATGTTCAGGCGAGCTATTCGCCGGCACGAGCAGTCCTTTGCCTGAGCGGGAACAGGAACCGCCTCGGCTCTCTGCAACGAGGCTCAGGCGCCCACGCCCGAAATGGCCGTGACCCCGCCGTCGATCAGGAAGTCTGCCCCGACGACGTACGCAGAATCGTCCGACGCGAGGTAAACTGCCAGCTTCGCGATTTCCAACGCATCGGCCATCCGCTTGCTTGGATTGTTGGTTCGGAGGACGTCCTTAACCGCCTCGCCCTGCTCTTCGCCTGGGAAGCGACCGAACATCGCCGTGTCCGTGGGGCCTGGGCTTAGGGTATTCACGCGAATCCCGCGATCCACGAGTTCGGCGCTGAGGATTCGAGCGAGATGGACCACCGCGGCCTTGCAGGTCGAGACGGTCGAGGTTGTCGGCCACCCCTTGCGCGCGCCAACGGACGCATTGATGATTACAGACGAGCCTTGCTTGAGCAGCGGCAAGGCTTTTTGAATCGTGAAGTAAGCCCCTTTGAAATTGACGGCTATCACCTTGTCGAAGCTTTGCTCTGTCACCTCTTCGAACAAGAGGAACTCGCTGTAACCTGCATTTACGAAGAGGCCGTCCAGGTGCCCGAACTCCCGCTTGATCGTGGCGAACATCGTGTCGAGGTCGGTGAGATTGCTGACGTCCGCGCGAACGGCGAGACTTCCGGCTCCAAGCGTCTCCTTAGCCGTCTGCAGCGACCCCTCACTCAAGCCGCAGATGGCGACGCGCGCGCCCTCCCGGTCGAATTCCTGCGCTGCGGCCAGCCCGATACCGCTGTTGCCGCCGGTGATAAGGATATTCTTGTCCGCGAGCCTACCCATTGTCGTCACTCCTTTAGATCTTTGAGAACTTGTTTTCATAATTTCACTTTTATTGGTCTGATTCGTTGCTTACAGACCCAATTGGGATTCTTCCAAAGGGCCCTCACCTTCGCCGACGCCTTCGATATCCAAAATGGGTTGGATTTCCATCTTCCAAATTGTATCCTGAAACTGGGGATCGGCCTTTGCCATCAAGAGCGCGTCGCTTAGGCTCTCAGCTCCCACTAGGTAGTAGGCACAGACCATCTCGGCATTGGGATCGAGGCGTGCTTCCTGAAACGCGCCCTTGAAACCACTCAAGGCGAACCCGGTCATTGCGACACTCTGGGCGACTTTGATTTGTCCACTGGAAATCAACGTCTCGATAAATTGTCGAACGTTGACGACATGCTGCTGCATCTGTTCGGGAGAAAGAGACGCCAAACGGTCTTTGGTGGTTTTGATCAAGAATAGAAAGTGTTTCATTTGTAATGATACGACGAACGACTGTGAACGTTCAGGTCGAGTCCCGTTAAACCCCCCTCTTCGTCGAGGGTCTTTTGTCGGGGCTCGACGCGAAACCAAATGGAATAGAGCGCTGGCAAAAACAAAAGTGTGAGAATCGTTCCAACGATGGTTCCGCCAATCAAGGTGTAGGCCATCGTTCCCCAAAAGGGGGATTGGGTCAGCGGAATGAATGCCAATGCTGCTGCAACCGCCGTTAATATGACAGGTCTGGCGCGCTGAACTGTTGCCTCTACCACGGCATGATACATGTCGAGGCCTTCGGTCTGATTGGTTTGAATTTGGCCAACCAGAATGAGGGTATTCCGCATAATGATTCCTGCCAAGGCGATCACCCCGAGAATAGAGCTGAACCCAAATGGCTGGTGAAAGAGAAGTAAAGTCGGAACGGTTCCGATCAGGCCCAGGGGAGCCGTCATAAACACCATCGTCATCATCGACAATGAACGTGTTTGAAAAATAATGACCAAGAGCGTAAGAACGATCATTACTGGAAATAGTGGAATCAAGGCCGCGTTCGCTTTCGTAGAATCTTCAATATTTCCTCCCATTTCGATATGGTAACCTGCGGGCAGATTTGCGATTATTCCGCCAAGAGCTTTGTTGACTTCGCGGGAGACCTGGGGTGGTTGAAGCCGGTCGTCATAGTCACACTCCACGGTGATTGTGGGAACGCGATCGCGCCGCCTCAAAATCGGGTCTTCCGGCCTTACCTCGATATGTCCAATTTGACTGAGTGGAATCAGTCGGCCATGCTGACTCTTGATCGTGAAATCGCCCAGCTTTGCCGGGTCCAACCGCTCTGCGCCTGAACTCCGCGCCACGACGTCAACGGTGCGAATATCCTCTCGAATTTGAGTGGTCGTAATGCCTGTCAGCAAAAACCGCAACTGTGTTGCCACGTCCTCAGGGTCGAGCCCCATTAACTTCAGGCGGTCTTGATCCAGAACGAAGTGCGCTGTCGGCTGGCGCTCGCCCCAATCCTGATTAACCAGTCGTGTATGCGGGTTTGCCCGCATAACCCCAGCTACCTGGTCGGCGATTTCCCGCAGTTTGGACAACTCAGGGCCCATGACGCGGAACGTGACTAGGAAGTGACTATATGGCCCGAACACAAATGGTGTTGCACGAACACGGGCTTCGGGTGCAAGCCCTTCGGAAGCAGCTTTGCGAAGTCTATCGATCAAAGCGTCGCGAGCTTTAGAGCTTGGCGCAAGGACAATTATCTTTGCAAAGGAAGGGTCTGGAAGTTCTGGGTTGTACGCGATATAGAACCGGGGTGATCCTTCTCCTACATAGGTCGTAACAATCTTTGCTTCAGGCTGTTGCAGCAACCAACGCTCTACTTTCGCTGCTGCTCCGCTAGTGGCTTCAATGCTTGATCCTTCGGGCATCTGTACTTCGGCCACAACCTCTGGGCGATCTGAGCTCGGGAAGAATTGCTGTTTTACCAAAGTCATGCCGAGGACGGAGAGCAAAAACGCGCCGACCACGAAGGCAGCTATTTTGAATTTGTGTTCAACAGCCCAAACGACAAGGCGCCTGAATTTTTGATAGCGCGGCGTCGAATAAATCGCCGCATGTCCTCCGATGACCGGCTCGATTTTGGGCAATAGCTTTACCCCCAGATACGGAGTAAAGGTGACGGCGACGCCCCAGGAGACCAGAAGCGCAAAGCCCACAATCCAAAAAATGTTTCCGGCGTATTCGCCTGCATCAGATCGTGCAAAACCAATAGGGGTGAAGGCGACGACCGTCACCAGCGTGCCTGATAACATCGGTGCAGCCGTATGGCTCCACGCGAAGGCGGCTGCCCTGATGCGGTCCAGCCCTTCTTCCATTTTCACCACAATCATTTCAATGGCAATGATTGCGTCGTCCACAAGCAGGCCGAGGGCGATGATAAGAGCACCAAGCGTTATCCGGTCGAAGACCCGACCTGTCATCAACATGATGAGGAACACCGCTGCAATCGTCAGTGGCACGGCAGCGGCCACAACGATTCCAACTCTCCACCCTAAACTGATAAGGCTCACCAAAATCACAACCATGAGGGCCACTAAGAACTTGGCCATGAATTCATGAACGGCGTCCTTGATGATGACGGCTTGATCGCTAATTTTCGTCAAGGTGAGCCCGACTGGTAAATGACTTGAAATCGTCTTTTCCTCTTCGTCCAACGATTTCCCGAGGAGCAACCCGTTCCAACCTTCTTTCATGACAACGCCAAGAACCATCGCCGGCTCGCCATCGTATCTGATCAGGAAGCTCGGCGGGTCCTCATATCCTCGTTTGATGTCTGCAATGTCCGAGAGCTTGACCATTCGCCCATGCGCCGCTATGGGTGTGTCGCGAATTTTTTGAAGATCATTGAACGCTCCGTCCAGACGAATGTAAACTTGCGGTCCGTCGGTATCAATAGAACCAGACGGTGTCACAGCATTTTCGTGTGACAGCGCGCTGAATACGTCGCTGGGGTTAATGCCCAGGTTAACCAAACGAGCATAGGATAACTCGACGAAAATTCTTTCCGGACGCTCTCCATAAATGTCCACCTTTTTAACGCCTTCAACATGAAGCAGTTGCTTGCGTAAGGATTCGACTTGCCGTGTTAACAACCGGAGCGGCATACCGGGTGCGTTGACCGCATACAACCTAAAGGTGACATCGGAATACTCATCGTTGATGAAGGGACCGACCGCCCCGACGGGCAAGTTATGCGCCTCGTCACCCAGCTTCTTGCGCGCCTGATAAAACTGTTCGGGGACCGCCGAGGGAGGCGTGGTGCCCTTAAGGATTATCGTCATGAGCGCAAGCCCAGGGCGCGTGAAGGTATCGACATGGTCGTACCACTGCAACTCCTGTAATCGCTTCTCCAAAGGATCGGCGACAAGGTTTTGCATCTCCTCAGCCGTCGCACCAGGCCACATCGCCGATACGGTCAAAACTTTCACGGTGAAAGCCGGGTCTTCAGCGCGACCCAATTTGAAAAACGTGAAGATGCCCGAGAGACTGATAGCAACGATAAGAAACAGCGTGATGGCGCGCTCTCTGACGGCGAAGGCCGAAATGTTTGGAAGGCTCACTGGCCCAATCCTTGCTGTCCCTCAACACGAACCTTCTGCCCCTCCTGCAAGAGATGCGCACCGAGTGCAACAATTTTCTCTCCGACCGTCAACCCATTTGATAGGAACGCAGATTCCTCGCCGAGACGGGCAACTTGTACCTTTTGAAACGAAACCGTCGAATCATTTTGATTTAACACCCAAACTCCGTTGCCGTTGCCCCGGTCGCAAAGGGCTCCGATCGGAATCGAATCCAAGTGTTCATCGTCACTCAACTGGATGGTGACGGTCCCGCCGAGTGGCGCATGCGCCGCCTCTCCTTGCATTACGTAACGTGCTTCAAACGTCCTTGTGATCGGATCGGCTGAATCCGAGAGCTGGCGTAGTCTCGCTGGAAAGACTTTACCTTGATTGGCGTAGAGTATCGCCTGTGCTTTGGTTCCGATTGCCGGATGGAGTGTTTCCGGCAAGTTTATCACCGCCTC
>DATNNY010000109.1:0-4077 GCA_035601635.1 Pyrinomonadaceae bacterium | reverse complement strand
TCACCCTTGTTGAGTTTAGTAATCCAGCCCAGGTTTGCTTCCAGCAGCGTCGTGGTTTCGTCGATCTCATGACCGTAGAGACACATTCCCGCTTCCAGTCGCAGCGTGTTACGCGCCGCCAGGCCACACGGCAACACGCCTGCTTCTGTGCCAAAGTCTCCTGCCTCGAGAATCTTATTCCAGATTTGCTCGGCCTTGTCCGGTGCGGCATAAACCTCAAAGCCGTCTTCGCCGGTATAGCCGGTGCGCGAGATTATCGACTGCACTCCATCAACTTCGTCCTCACGAAAGTGGTAATACTTAATTTCGCTCAGCGGCGCCGCCGTCAGAGTTTGCAGGATTGAAAGTGCCCGCGGACCTTGAATAGCGATTTGGCAGAACTCTGCACTTACGTTCTTTAGCGTCACGCTTTCATCGCCGTGATGTGACGTAATCCAGTTCCAATCCTTCTCAGTAGTTCCGGCGTTAACCACCAGCAACAGATGATCTGCGGCAAAGCGATAAACCAACAGGTCATCGATCACGGTGCCTTCCGGAGTCGTCAGCGCCGAGTATTGCGCTTGACCATCAATCAATTTCGTAACGTCGTTAGAGGTTAATCGATTAACGAAGGGAATTGCATCGGGGCCCTGAACGTCGATTTCGCCCATGTGCGAAACATCGAACAGGCCCGCATCGGTGCGCGTGCGCAGATGCTCGGTCATCGTCCCGGCGGCGTACTGGACCGGCATGTCCCAGCCGCCAAACTCAACCATGCGACCGCCCAGACGGCGGTGCACGCTATTGAGCGGCGTGCGTTTCAATTCTAGTGCGGGCGCATTCATCTTTATTCTCGGATTATTCGTCCAGCCTTACGCGATAAATTAATTGCAGAGTGTGAAGTCGAAAACCTAACATGCTGATCATTGAGCGTCAAGCGAGCCTTTCCACTGATACTGGTGCAGTTTCAACCAGTCGATGCCATTGGTTGAAGCAAGAGTAAGTCGTTACGGAACCGCGAGCGGTAGCGACCGGATGATACGCTCAACGCTGCATTCCATTGCGCTTTTGGCCTGTAGTTGAGTGTTAGCATCCGGTCGCTACCGCTTGCGGTTCTGTAACGCGCATGTCTTTCGCCACGCTTGGCTACGTTTCGGCCAATTGCAAACTGCACCTTGAGCGTCCCGTTCCGCGAGCTTGATCTCTTCAGGCAGCACTGACGCGAAGCGCCATAAACTTAACCAACATAAAAAGGCAAAGAGCCGGAATGCTTCTCAGCAGATCCGGCTCGAGCTCATAATCCAATGACGGATGTATTAGTTGACGTCGGTCTCGATCGCCGCCTTGATCGCCGCCGCTTTGCGACGTCGCCGGACGACACTGGCGAGACCAGCCAGACTTGTTCCGAATAAGACCATCGTTGCTGGCTCAGGAACTGGGCCGGCATTGCCGGCGTACTTGAATCGCTCAGGCCCGCCGTTTACGTTACTCAGGCTTGCCGTCAATCCAAGTCGCAGGGTGGGGTCCTTGTCAATCGCTGCCTGCAAACGGGCCGCCGCTTCGCTGTCTAATCCAAACGCATAGTCCGAGTTTGCGCCCTGGCCGTGCTTGAATTGATCCAGGGTCACGGGTCCGTCGACAAGCGAGGCGCTGAAAACCGAATTGCCGTTCTTGTCATAAGCAGTCAGGATCAGAGAATCGATCGTGATCGGCATTTTATTGCCGCCGTTTGCTTCATTAATATTAAGCAGAACCTGGAGGTCGTTGGCCCGTCCTAATCCCAAGTCGCTAAATGCGACGGTATGTTGATGAGGGCCCGCACTAATGTCGCCAAAGGCTAGATCCCCGCTGCCCGTGAAGCTTACGCCGCCAGATTCAGTTGTGCTCTTGCCGGAATGCTGAAGATTCAGAGCAGCAAGAGGTGGCACTAGCTTCTGGATGTCGGGGTTGACCAACACTATCCCGTCTGCGAAAGCGCTGCTGCCAGCCATTCCAATAAATGCGAAAGCAGCGAAGGTAAATAAGAATTTGGATAAGAGTCTCATGGTTTGCCTGTTTCTCCTTGGTTTTTTCCGACATCCGCAACCATTTCCGGTTGCCGTTAATACGGCGATGCGGGTCATCTGTTGAGGATAAAGCCCCAAAGGGCCTTGGTTTCCAGAAGGCCCTCGGCCCTTTCCCCGTAAAACTGCGGGAGAATTTGAAGAGAATCCGCGGGTTTGGCAGCTCGGTTACCAGAGTAACGACAGCTCATGTAATTGGTTTGGCTCTTTCTCCGGTCTTACGCGGAGGGTTGGGTGCATTTAGGCCGGCGTTGTCTATAATCGCCGCGTCCAAACTGCTCTGAAAACTTGATGGCCCGGGGCGATTGAAGGCGAAGGAGAATGAAAGACGACGTCCTATTGTTTGATCTCGACGGTACGCTCACCGATCCGAAGCCGGGCATTGTGGGTTGCATTCGATTCGCGCTCGACCAGCTCGCGATTGCGTGCCCCGGCGACATTGTGCTGGCTGGGTTTATCGGGCCGCCATTGCGAGAGACATTCGCGTCGTTAATGGGGACGGCTGAGGCCGATCCGATCGAAGAAGCAATGGCCTTGTATCGACTGCGATTTGCAGAGACCGGCCTCTACCAGAATCAGGTCTATGACGGAGTGCGGACGATGCTCGAGCGCGCGGCGGTGTCAGCGGCGGCGATGTACGTAGCGACTTCGAAGCCAGCCATCTACGCCGATCGCATCGTGAAGCACTTCGGCCTCGCTGGACACTTTCACAAGGTCTACGGTCCAGAGCTGGATGGCCGCCACGATAACAAGGCAGAACTCCTGGCGCATTTGTTGGCAGAAGAACGAATAGCACCGGATGTAGCTGTGATGATCGGCGATCGGGCGGCCGATGTGTGCGCGGCGAAGGCGAATGGCTTGAAATCAGTTGGCGTCTTATGGGGCTATGGATCGCAGACCGAGCTCGTGGATGCCGGCGCCGATATTCTGTTTCATACGCCGCACGATCTTGCGGATCACTTATCTGAATAACCTCGCGCGAAAAACATTGAGTGGGCCTCTTTGCGCGCCTTGGTGCGACCGGCAGTGGCGCCAGACAAAAGTGCAAGGCCGCCAGATTCGGCGGCCCTTACTTAGAGTCATGACGAATTAAATTTGTCCCGGGTCTCCTACGGGAGCAACTGTTTCTCGGCATTATCGAGATGTGTTTGCGCAGAGCCCCATTCGATCTGAAGCCTGGTGGCTCGATCAGTTTCACTAAAGACTTTGCTGTTTCTAAGTGTTGTTTTCCACCAGTTTCCCGCGGCAGTGTAATCGCGAAGCGCGGAGGCAACTTCCTTTCGAAAGCGCTCGTCACTTGGAGCGTGACGGACAAAGCTGGGCAAAGTGTTATTCAAATCGGCTCTTAGATGTGCGAGCATCTGCTCATATTCTTCGAAAGTCATGTCGGTCTTGGGTGTTTCTTGAAAGTGTTTGAGCCCCGCCAGCACCTCTTTCGCCGACTCCTCACTTTTGGCCTCCTCAGTCGTGGCATCCTCGACAGGCTGTTCAGTCGCCTGCGCCGATTGCTCGGTGTCTGTCTTGCCGACCACGGGTTCCGTCGCTTGCGGAACCTGGCGGCCATAGAACACTGCGAGACCGGATAAGATCGCGAGTGCTGCAACCAGGATAACGACGCGCCCGGCTTTGGATTGGTGAACCTCAACTGCATCAACTGGTGCCGGTTTTGTCTTTTTCGCCGCGGTCGACCGGCGCGAAAGGTCGGATTCGCAACGCCGGCACACCTTAGCGTCGATAAAGTTCCTAAGCCCGCACTCGGAACACTTTCTTGAGAACTTCACCACTTGATCAGCGGCAGCAGTCTTTTCGGACACGTTCAAGACCTTTCGCGGAATGTAAGAGTTCGATCAAAGAGGAGGGCAATCAAAATTCGTTGCGTTGGGACGCGCCGTCACGCGGAGCCTCAGTCCTAATACTCACAGACTCCCAGTACCGGGGCCGGCAACAATGAAAGTGCATTCGCAACAGCCGCTGAGTCGTATTGCATCGTCGCATTTCCAGCGCCGTTGAAATTAAAGAACGGAGCGCCGAAATT
>DATNNY010000108.1:0-6677 GCA_035601635.1 Pyrinomonadaceae bacterium | reverse complement strand
CGTCAGCGTCGCATCCATAGCCGGCTCATTGCCATGCTTTACCTTGCCGGTATACGTGCCGGATAGATCGGTCTGCTCCTGCTGCGTCGGATCGCAGCGGCCGGTCTTCTTTGCAGGCATGGGCATTGCGGCGGCAGTGCTTGCTTCAGCTGCCTCCTCAGCAGCCTTGGGCTTGGCTTTGTGCCGACGCGGTTTCCGCTTTGCGGCGGTATTGGTCGGAGCCATAGTCGTCGATGAGTTCGAGTTCTGCGCGGATACTACCAGTCCCGCGCTGGCCAGCGCCGTCATCACGACCACTCCCAGGACGAAAAGATAGATGGTGCTCTTTCTCACGAGTGTTCTCCTTATGTTTTATTCGCGCACGTCTAAACAGAGCAAATAGCGCGCGTTTCAATCGTACCCTACGCTCCGGCAACCTCGCGCCTTCGCGCCTTTCCATGAACCCTCTGGTGCAATATGTGTCAGCAGCGGATAACTCTTACGCCAAAGTTGGCGGTAACACAAACTGCCCCAGGTGTGGACCTGAATAATTCGAACTAATTTGTAATGCCAGCTCAAGGGCGTCTCGGGTTTCTTCCGGCGCGATCACCGCATCGACAAAACCGCGGGCCGCGGCGTACTTCGCGTCAAGGTCGCGTTCGTAGGTCTGACGCACTTTATTCATTTCCAGCTCGAGCTCCGAGTTTGGTTCCTGACCACTCGTCTTCAATCGCTCCAACTCACTGCCAAACACGGCCTGCACCGCAGAGTCGCCTTCCATAACCCCCATGCGCCCGCTGGGCCAACTATAAATAAAGTCCGGATCGAAGCCCTGCCCCGCCATCGCGTAATAGCCCGCGCCGGAAGCGTGATTAACCGTTAAGACGATCTTCGGCACCGCGGCCGTCGCCATAGCCTCCACAAAGCGCGCGCCCGCGCGAATAATTCCCGAGTGCTCTGCTTCCGAGCCTACCATAAAGCCGGACACGTCCTGCACGAATAGCAGGGGCATGCGATGCCGGTTGCAAGTCTCAATGAAGTACGCAACTTTCTCAGCCGAGTCGGTATAGATGATACCGCCAAATTTTGGCGAGCCGCCGGCTGGGTCGCGAAACATGCCGCGGTTGTTGGCAATCACGCCGACCTGAATTCCCCTTATGCGCGCATGACCCGTAATGATCTCTTTAGCAAAGTCTGCCTGGAACTCATCCAGATGTCCTACGTCCAGCACACAGTCAAGCAGCGCGCGCATATTGTAAGGCTGGCGATGGTCCTCAGGGATGATGTCATATATCTTTTCCAAAGGAGCGCCGGCATCCTTGCCGGCGGTTCGCAGGCTTCCAGCCTGCGCATTCAACGGTAACTCCGCCACAAACTCTCTAATCTTCCGCAAGCACTCCTCATCATCCTTTACCCGATAATGAGCCACTCCCGAGATTTCATTATGGGTGCGCGCGCCTCCCAGAGTTTCATTGTCAATCGTCTGCCCAGTCGCCCCTTTAACCAGGTTCGCTCCGCCCAGTCCCATGAACGAAGTGTCCTCCACCATAACAATGATATCTGAGAGCGCCGGCAGGTATGCGCCGCCGGCGATGCATGGTCCCATCACCGCGGAAATCTGCGGCACTTTCAAATAGCGTCGCATGATCGAGTTGTAATAAAAGATCCGCGAAGCCCCGTACTGTCCCGGGAAAACACCACCCTGATAAGGAAGATTCACCCCCGCCGAATCAACCAGGTAGATGATCGGCACATGCGAACGCATCGCAATCTCCTGTGCCCGCAGAATTTTTTTAATCGTCTCAGGCCACCATGATCCCGCTTTCACGGTCGCATCGTTGGCGACGACGACAACTTCGCGTCCCTTCACCAGGCCCACCGTCGTCACGACTCCCGCCGCCGGCGCCATCCCTATCTCCGGTTCGCTGCCTTCTGCCTTCTGCCTACTATCTTCGGCTCGGTACTGATCGTAAGCGACCAGCAGGCCAATCTCCTGCTTGTACGTGTCTTTATCAAACAGAAGATCAATTCGCTCGCGCGCAGTAAGCTTATGGGCCTTATGTTGCTTCGCGATCTTATCAGGCCCACCACCGAGCCGAACCCTGGCTTCGACCGCGCGCAACTCTTCGGTTAGCTCACGCAAGCGCGAATGCTTGTTCTGCGATTTAGGATCTTGAGGTTCCGGAGAACTGCCTACTGCCTTCTGAGGTTCGGCCAGAGACGAGTCCACGCTTGCGACCCGGGAAAGCGGCCGCACCTTGAATCCCGAAGCTGGCGCAACATCAGGCTCTATCTCAGCCATGCGGAGTCCTCGACTACCAACCGGCTACAGACTCTTAGATTGATTATTTCTGCGGAAAAAATATCACAAGGGGCTGAGTTGCGGCAATTTCCGGCTAGATTCGCCTGACTGCCAAACAGCCCTTAGCAAGTCCTTACTCGCTAAATAGTCAGGCAGGCCTTCAACCACGACGACGCGCGCACCGCGCAATTCGATACTTACCGTCCCTGCGGAAGTCCGAAATAACTTCCGGTTGCCGGTTTCGATTTCCAGGCTGGGAGTTTGCGGATCGTCTGCTTGTGTTGCCGTCGGATAGCGAAGTCCCGTGCGCCTGACGTAAGCGTCAAAGAATTCCCGCGCGTCGTTTTCAGTGTCCCACGTTGAGAGCGAGACAAACAAGACTTCGCCGGTCGGGCCTTCATAGACTGCGAAGCGATCGCCGCCCCAACCCGCCGCGGCACGGTGCGACTCGGCGGGCGACTTTAGAAACTCATCCAGGATTAGATAAAAACCCCATTCGCCCTCGACGTCATAGTCGAGGCGCTTCCAGGTCGCTTGAGCCGATGACCCGCCCGTCGACGCGGGGAGTGCTTCCCTCGCTGCTTCGTGCGCTAATTTATTCAACAAGCCGGTCATATCGGACAGACGGATCTTAACCGGTGCTTCGTGGTCGAAATACTTCTCCGGGTGCAGAATCTGTTCAGTCGATTGGGGCAATTCGGTAAAGGCTTTCGAGACGCGATCCCAACCGCCCTGCTTGTACAAATTCCTGGTCCAATTAATTCCCTCCTGATAACTGAATAACAACGTCTCGCGCAGTGCGCGCGGAGCTTTATCGAGTTCCTGGGAACTCATGCCAGTCGTTCCGAGGGACTTCAGAAACGCCAGCGCGCGCAAGGGATTGTTGGCGACATAGATGGACATGGCCAGCATGGCATCGCCCTCGATCAGCGAGTGCGTGGCCAGCTCAGCATCGGAATCGCCTTTGGGCCAACGCTCGAACCGGCGCAGATTGAAATGCTGATCCTGAAGCGCGTGGGTGAGCTCGTGTGCCATCACTGGCCGCTGGCCATCGAGATCGATCCAGTCGGCCAAATGAAATTCGCCGCTTTTTGGATCGTAATAGCCGGCCACTTGTTCGGTGAGGACGCCCAACATCAAAGCCCGGTAGTGAAAGTCCGGGGGCGCCAGTCCCAACCTTTCCAAAGTCACCTCGGCCGCATGCATTTGCGCCGGCGTGGTCTCCTCGTCCAGGTTCTTAATGAGCATGCGCTCGATCTCGAGCCGCGATTGGGTAGAACTTTGCACCGGGCGCAGGATCGCAAGTTGTCTAAGCTCGCTGGTCTCTTTGAGAACCTCGCTCGTCGCCGCAATCAGGGCCGCGTTGCGCGCCGAAGTAGTGTTTGCCTGCGGGCTCTGTTGTGACGAACCTGTTGGAGGCTGAAGCAGCCCGGCGACAGCCAGGACTATTGAGAAGAACATTGTCGCCATGAAACGAATCGGTTTTGCCATCTAAACTGTTTCTTTCGTGAAATTTATTCGCGCTACGCGCTCAGGCGGACAAGGATGTGCGCGCTCCATGCGCGACCAGCGACTCCGTTTGCTTTGACATCCACATATTTCGCACTTATAGTCCGCTAAACGCAACAAGTTTATCTGAATAGTGAGGTTGAAGCTAACGATAGCTTAGAGTTTTGAACTAAGTTCCGT
Source organism: Pyrinomonadaceae bacterium (assembly GCA_035601635.1). Classification (GTDB taxonomy): domain Bacteria; phylum Acidobacteriota; class Blastocatellia; order Pyrinomonadales; family Pyrinomonadaceae; genus UBA11740. Next base: position 2,707 of record DATNNY010000108.1, on the reverse strand, counting down.
AGGAACGAGATGTTTATGGGCCCGAGCATCACCCTTGTTTTCACAGCTCCTTTAGGAGCTGCACATTGCGCTCCTAAAGGAGCTGCCCTTCATCTTCGTGGGCATAGATCTATAAATATTTGGCTCCTAACGGAACCAGGAACGGGCTACTAATAGATCGTGGTTATGAATCCGAACGAACCCGCCGAAGCTGACCACTGGCACGAGGCGTTGTTGCGCGTGCGCTATGCGGAAACCGACAAGATGGGCGTGGTCTATCACGCGAACTATCTGGTCTGGTTCGAGATTGGCCGCACTGAATTCTGCCGGGCCCGCGGGTTCTCTTACCGTGACATGGAAGAGAATGAAAACTCTTTTCTGGTGGTCGCGGAAAGTTATTGCCGCTACAAGGCTCCCGCCTATTATGATGACGTGCTGATTGTGAGAACTCACATCACCGAACTGCGCCGGCGATCCCTGCGCTTTGGCTATGAACTCATTCGCGAGTCTGATGGAGTTGTCATCGCGGAAGGAGAAACCGGCCACGTCGTCACGGACGCGAACGGGCGCGTGCGTTCGATGCCGCAGGGCTTTGCCGAAATGCTGCTGGCCCCACCGACAGAGACAGAGACCGCAGGCGAGCCGGTTCCAAATGATCAGCCACCGGGTTAATCAAGCGCACGGCCTCATTGTTCGTGGCTCAAGTTAATCCGTTCGATTGACCGCGCGCGTCCGGTCGCTTCATCGACATCCACAATCGCACCACAGATGCGCACTTCACTTCGCGAATGATCCGGCTTGCGATGGATTGGCGAGGTGAAGCGATTGATAATGTCGCCTTTCTTCATACCAATCACTCCGCCATAGCTTCCCGTCATTCCCAGATCCGTTAGATACGCGGTTCCTTCGTGCAGAATTCGCTCATCAGCCGTTTGCACGTGCGTGTGAGTGCCTACGACCACTGAGACCCGGCCATCGAGATACCAGCCCATCGCCATCTTTTCCGCAGTAGCCTCAGCGTGCATGTCGACGATGCGAATGCGGACGTCGTCAGAGAGTGACAAGATCAACTCGTTCGCGATGCGGAAAGGATCGTCGGCCGGTTGCATGAACACGCGGCCGAGGAAATTCATCACGGCCACCTGAATGCCTTTAACTTCACCAACCCAAATGCCCTTGCCCGGGGTGTGGGGCGGATAGTTTGCGGGGCGCAGCAGTCTTGGTTGTTTGTCGATGTAATCGATCACCTCGTGCTTATCAAAGATATGATTGCCCGAAGTCATCACATCGATGCCCGCCGAGAAAAGGTGTTCGGCGATCGCCGCGGTGATCGAGAATCCGCCCGCGACATTCTCGGCATTCATCACCGTGAAGTCGATCGCGTGCTGCTCTTTTAAGTCCTGCAAACGATCGAGCAGGGCGGTCCGGCCCGGCTTACCAACCACATCGCCAATCAATAGAAGTTTCATGAAAGCAAAATAGCGCCCGCTGTCAGCTTGCGCGATCGCAAGTCAACAACTTGCGCTACCAAAAGGATAGCAGGAGGGAAAACCGCCGAGCCGCTCCTCGCCGTAATTGAACCTGAGTTAACAGGTGGGTGACCTATTTTTCGTCGATCACTTTCGGCCCTTCTTAACTATGAAGAACGGCACTAGCGCTCGCCGTCGGTCTCCCTTTTCAACGACGTTGGCTCAATCATCGTTGCTCGGTGACGAACCCGGCAGAACCTTCCCTCTGCCGCCGGGATATTAACATAAGGCCGTGGTCAATAGTTAGGGAAGAATCCGGGATTAAGATGACTCTTAGTCGGAGAGGCAGCTAAATAACTATCTTACAAGCGAATTTGATCGTCCTTCTTTAGTGAGTGAAAAAGAAGAGCCTGAGTTTCGGTATACTTCGTGTGATTTCGTCGATCGAGTCTTAAGTCTGCGGAGAAGACGAGCCACGAAATCACACGAAAAGACAATAAGGAATCCATGGAGTCATTTAAAAGACGCCGCACTGGAGTATTGACGCCGAATCCGACTCAGGAAGAAGCTGCCGGCCGGGTAAGACTGCGGGGAACCTTGAGCAGCCGATCAAGCATTTCTGAGCATTCCGAGCTGCGTGTAGCAAGTTGCTCGTCAGCCTGATCGTGCAATTTTCTCAGCTGGTGTAATTCATCGGCGATGTACAGGGCCGCCAGAATAGCGACCTTGCGCGAATCGACAGTTAACGTACCGGAAGAAATTTCGCGCATGCGCTGGTCGACATACTCAGCCAATTCCTTCAGATAGTCGGGGTCGCCGTCGGAACGGACTGTATAGGCCTGGTCGTAAATTTCAACCTTGATGGTGGGCGACGAAGCTACGTCCGTGTTCCGGTCGAGATCAAATGTGTCTGCGCTCATCCGCGTAGTGCCTCCGCGATTTCAGGATCGGCCGCAGCAACTGCATCAAGCATCCTCTGAACTTTCACTCTAATCGCCTGGCGCTCGGCCAGCAAACGCTCAATCTGAGTTACCAGCTCCTGCTTGTCACCACCGACATGACGAACAGTGGCTAGTTGACGCTCGAGGTCATCCTTCTCCTGGCGCAGAGTCTTGGTCAGCTCGATCGTGCGATAGATCTTGTCTTCGAGGTGCGAGAATTTTTCCAATCCGTTCGATACCATCATTGGTCTCCGTGTGCGCGGCCAAGTCTGGGAGATTATCCGACTTACGCCGCGAGAGCGCAAGATTAATCTAAGT
>DATNNY010000107.1:0-8973 GCA_035601635.1 Pyrinomonadaceae bacterium | reverse complement strand
GCGGTTCTCGTCGCGTAGCGACGACGGAATCCAGTTCTCGTTTCAGCCGTCGCTACGCGACGAGAACAACTTGTTGTTCCTTCCCGGCCTTGAAAGGCCGGGCTAAAATCATATCGACGCTACGCGTCGAAGGTACTTGATTCAGCGCATCCTCCCGTCCGTAAATTCTTATGCGCATAGCAAGACAACCGGTTAGTTTTGTCGGGACACCAATTTCCCATTGACGACCTGAAATGAAAATCAACATCATCGGGGGCGGCCCCGCCGGCATGTACTTCGCCATCCTCATGAAGAGTGCCGGCGCCGCGCACGACATCACCATCTATGAACGCTCTGGTCCCGACGATACGTTTGGGTGGGGAGTCGTGTTTTCAGGAAAGACTCTGGCGAATTTACGCGCCGCTGATGAGACCTCGCACGGTGAAATTACGAGGAACTTTGCAGCCTGGGACAATGTCGACGTAGTTCATCGCGGTCAGAAAATCTCGATACACGGCAACAGCTTTACCGGGATCGCCCGTCTGCGCCTGCTCAAGATCCTGCAGCGCCGCTGTCAAGAACTCGGCGTGGTTATTAAATTCCGGCACGAAGTTGCGGATATCAATTCGCTCAACGCAGATTGCGATTTACTGGTGGCCGCGGACGGTGTCAACAGCCTCGTCAGACAAGCTTTTAAAGATCAGTTCCGGCCCGATCTCAGCGTGCGCCCGAACAAATATATCTGGTACGGCACGAAGCAATTGTTTCATGGCCTGACGCTGACATTTCGCGAATCCGCGGCGGGTGTCTTCGCGGCGCATTCGTACAAGTTCGATCAGACAACCAGCACCTTCATCGTCGAATGCGATCCGCAGACCTGGAGCAAGGCTGGCTGTGCCGAAATGTCCGACGTACAAACTCGTGCCTATCTCGCGGAAGTATTCGGGCCGGACTTGAATGGCCGGCCTTTGCTTTCAAACAACTCAAAATGGATCAATTTTCTGCTGGTGAAGAATGGGCGCTGGAGTTTTGAGAAGGCCGTGTTGCTGGGTGACGCGCTGCACACGGCGCATTTCTCCATCGGGTCAGGCACCAAGCTGGCGATGGAAGACGCAATTGCATTAAAGGAATCTTTCGATCGAACGCCTGAGGTGGGCGAAGCTTTGCGGCGATTTGAGACTACGCGCAAGCCTGTGATCGAGGAATATCAGGCCGCAGCCTACGAAAGCATGATCTGGTTTGAGAACGCGAGAGATTACGTGCACCTGACGCCCCTTGAACTTGCTTATGTGTTGATGACGCGGAGTGGGAAAGTCGATCGCGAAAGTTTGCGGAGGCGCGATCCTGAATTTGTGGCGCAGTACGAAAGTCGATCCGCAGATTACGCAGATTTCACAGATAATAAGCTAGACGGCTAAGACGCCAACCATCGACTGCCGGCTGACTCGTAGTTGCTGACTTCTTGTCGAGTCTCTTCTGTGTAATCTGTGTAATCTGCGGATTACTATTTCCATTTCGGCGGCAGGAGTCGTCTGCGCCCATCACTCGCTATTGCGATTCCCACTTCATCCAATTCTTTCCGATCCCAAAGCTTACAGGTCACCTGCTTATGCGTCTGATCCAGAGCTTCGCAGTAATTCGTGTAGGTGCAGCGGCGAATTTCATCACCGCGACCGAGCTTCACTTTTATGAACCAATCAGGATCGGCCAGAGCCTGGCGCGCGAGTCCGGCAATGTCAGCCTCGCCGTTTTGCAGAATCGCCTCGGCTTGTTCGAATGTTGTTATTCCGCCGGTCGCGACAATTGGCGTGGTGAAACCAGCGGCGTTGACCGCGTGTTTGACCCTTGCGACCAGCGGCACTGTGCGTCCGAAAGGTCCTGTCTCATCAGATAGAGTGGTGGGCATGCATTCATAACCGCTCTGGCCGGTATATGGATAGACGGCCTGGCCGATCTTTGGTTGCTCTGCATCTTCGAATTTTCCGCCTTTCGAAATCGAAAGATAATCCATGCCAGCTCTCGCGAATTCGACGCCGAAATAAACAGCGTCTTCGATCCGATTGCCGCCGGCGATCACTTCGTCGGCGAGAAAACGCGTCCCAACTACGTAGTCGTTGCCTACTGCCGCGCGCACGGAGCGGTAAACTTCGAGCGGCAGGCGCACGCGATTTTCAGGTGGCCCGCCATACCCATCTTCACGATTGTTGAGCGCGCTGAGAAAGCCGGCCATGGTGTACGCATGCGCGTAATGCAGCTCGACACCATCGAATCCGGCCATCCGCGCGCGTCGCGCGGCCTCGGCAAAGATTCCCGGCAGGGCCTCTGGCAGTTGGCGAACGTGCGGCAGGTGCGTATCGGTAACGCGTTCGCGATAGCCGAAGCGCAGCGATTCGAGTTCGCGTTCGCTGAGCACGCGATCGATGACCGCGTCGGGCGCGTCTGCGAGAAATGCGCGGACCTCTGCATCGCTTTCGCTGATCCAATTCGAATCTTCGGTGATCTCGGCAATCATCCGGCGATGATCTTCGGTGATCTCAAGAAAGCGTTGGAAATATTTTGCTGGATCGGGCCGGCGCTTGACCGCCAGGAAGTCGATGATCTGAATGAAGAGTCTGGTGTGACCCTGGCTCGCGTCGCGCACCGTGTCGACGAGTTGTCGCAGTCCGGGCAGGAACCGATCGTGACTGATTCGCAAGAGGGGACCGCTGGGAATATCGCGAATGCCGGTGGCTTCGACGACCAGCGCGGCAGGCTGGCCTTCGGCGAACCGCCGGTACCAATCCAGGTTGGCCTGGGTGATGAAACCATCTTCAGTGGCCCGCCACGGGACCATTGCGGGCACCCATGTGCGAGCAGTCAACTCGAGCGAGCCGATTTTGATTGGTTGAAATAGCAGAGAGTTTGCGGCCTCTGCCGCAGAGGGCCAACGAGTGTCAGGAATCTGATGCTTGATGGGATTTGCGAACTTCCACATTGCGGACACTTTAACATGGGGCGACTTTTTGGAGTGCGCCGGCAGAGCGCAGCGGCGACGGCGCTTTGGATTGTTTGTCGTCTGTTATTGAGAATCCAAGGCGTTACTCTCAACCATAGCGCCGTCGCCGCTACGCTCTGCCGGCGCACTCCAAATTACGAATGTGGTAAATTAACAAGACCAAAACGGAGCATTCCTTGACTGACGAACTTCTTAAATGGCGTCCTGAGTTTCCGATCTTGGAAAGAGCGGTCTATTTGATCTCGCACAGTCTGGGCGCGATGCCGCGCGCCACTTACGAACGGCTGCATGAGTATGCCGACATTTGGGCCACGCGCGGAGTGCGCGCCTGGGCCGAGGGTTGGTGGAACATGCCGGTGACTGTGGGCAACGAAGTCGGGCGCATCATCGGCGCCGATCTTGAAACGGTCGTGATGCATCAGAACGTTTCGATTTGTCAGTCGCTGATTCTGTCCTGTCTTTTGCCGCTGCCGGAGAATTCGAAACGCCGCAAGATTGTTTATTCCGCACTCAATTTTCCTTCCGTAATGTACGTGTACGAGGCGCACGCGCGCGCCCACGGCCTGCACATCGAAACCGTAAAATCCGACGACGGCATCTCTGTGCCGCTGGAGAGAATGCTCTCTGCGATTGATGAAGAAACGCTGCTGGCGCCAATCTCGCACGTGCTGTTCAAGAGCGCGTTCCTGCAAGACGCGGAGGCGATTACTCGACGCGCGCACGAAGTTGGGGCGATGGTAGTGCTGGACACTTATCAATCCGCTGGCACCGTGCCGTTCAGCGTGAAAGACCTGCAGGTTGATTTCGCTACGGGTGGTTCGGTGAAGTGGCTGTGCGGCGGGCCGGGCGCGGGATATCTTTACGTGCGACCGGATTTGATTGAGCAAATAGAGCCAAAGACGACGGGATGGATGGCGCACGAACAACCGTTCGCGTTTGAGAGTGAGCTGCGTTACGCTCCGAATATCACACGGTTTCTGCACGGATCGCCGGCCATCCCGGCTCTCTATGCGGCGCAGTCCGGCTTTGAAATCATAAATAAGATCGGCGTAGACAAGATTCGTGAAAAAAACATGCGGCAGACTCAGCGTCTAATCGAGCTGGCCCAGGAAGCAGGTTTTCGGGTAACCAGCCCAAAGAACCCGGAGCAGCGCGGCGGCACGATAACGGTTTGGGACGACAACGCGGCCGCGATCACGAAAGAGTTGATCCGCCGCGAATTCATTGTTGATTATCGTCCCGGCGCGGGCGTGCGCATCTCGCCGCACTTTTACACGAAAGACGAAGAACTGGAATTGGTCATCGCCGAGATGAAAGCGATTCGGGACGCGAAGTCTTTTGCGGGAAGCGAAAAGGTCGGGGCGGCATTTTGATAACTTTATGGAGCGCGGACATCTTGCCCGCCGTAAGCGCGAAGCGCGAACCATAATTCGTTTAAGATTAATTTGAAAACTAAGCGTGCTGCGAACGCTGTGCGGGCAGGATGCCCGCGCTCCATACACATGCCACACAACCAAGATAAAGAGGCGCCCCTTTCTTACAACAAATATCTGCGCGTGCCCGAACTCATCGACTTGCAGTCATGCCTGTCGACTCCGGCGCACCACGATGAATTACTTTTTATCACGGTGCATCAGGCTTATGAACTCTGGTTCAAGCAAATCCTGCACGAGATTGACGCCGCGATAGCGCTGATGAAGGAAGACCGGGCCGTCGAAGCCGCACACGCGCTCAGACGCATTGTGGAAATTGAAAAACTGCTCATCGCCCAGATTCACATTCTCGAAACCATGAAGCCGGTCCGCTTTCTTGGATTTCGAGACGAGCTGAATCCCGCCAGTGGTTTTCAGTCGATGCAATTTCGCGAAATTGAATTTTCTTCCGGTCTGAAAGACAAAACGATTTTGCAGGCGTTCGCCGGCGACGACTTCGCCTTCCAGCGACTGCAGGCGCGTATGAATTCGCCTTCGCTGTCCGACGCGTTCTTTGCGTTGCTGCGCCGCCACGGCTTCGACAGTCCCTCGAGTGAATCGCCGCGTGACGCCGAGGAGCGGCGCAGCAATTATGGTAAGCGGCAACGCGCCTTGGTCGAGTTGCTGACGCACGAAGAGCAGTTCTCCAAAGAGTCACAACTTGCCGAAGGATTGATCGAGCACGACGAATACTTCTCTCTCTGGCGATCGCACCATATCAAAATGGTCGAGCGCATGGTGGGCGCCAAACCCGGCACCGGGGGTTCGGAGGGCGTCGGATATTTGCAGAAAACGCTCAACAAGAAATTCCTTCCCGAGCTGTGGGGCGCGCGTACCTACCTGAGCAGCAAACACGAAGCCGAGGGCTGTCCGTTCGCGAAGACCTGAAACGCCTCTTCGGGACAGAACCCGGAGCGGTAGCGACGGGATGCAGCCCTTCAATTGAGTGGGTCGAGCAAACAGTGCCTCCTCATGCCATGCTTCAAAGAGGCCCCCAGCCGGCGAAGTCGATGATATATCACTAGCAACTATCTTAAAGATCAAGGTCCTGGAACGAGCCTCGGCGGGCTGCCAGGAGGTTGGGTCCTCTCTACAGTCTTTCAAAGAGAAAGGTTGATATGATCGGATTCCCCGAACGCTTCAACATGGCCGACTACTTCCTCTATCACAATCTGGAGGAAGGCCGGGAAAGCAAGGTCTGTCTCTACTTCAAAGATCAAACCTACACCTACGGCGATGCGGCGCGGATGTCCAGTCGCCTTGGCAATGCACTCCGCGCGGCCGGCGTCGCGATGGAGGATCGGGTACTTATCGTTCTGCCTGACTGTCCGGAGTTTGTCTGGTCATGGTTTGGCGCGGCGCGTATTGGCGCGGTGATCACAATGGTAAATCCGCTGCTGCCCGCCGACGATTACCGTTATTACCTCGAATATACGCGGGCTCGCGCGGCAATTGTCCACGAGTCGTTCATTAAGCCATTTGTTGAGGCTGCTCAGGACGCGACTTATCTGCGCGCCACTCTGGTGGTACAAAATGAGAACGCAGTTGATGAAGAACTGATCGATCCAAAACACAGTCGCACCAGGTTTTTCTCTTTTAGCGAGAGTGTCTTGGCGCAGCCAGAGGTTTGCGCGCCGGCAAACACTCATCGAGACGACATCGCCATCTGGTTGTTCACTTCTGGCTCAACCGGACGTCCCAAAGGCGCCGTGCACCTGCAACATGACTTGCCTTACAACACCGAAGTCTTTGCCAAGCGCACGATGGGCGTCAACGAAAACGATTTGACTGTTTCGGTCCCCAAACTCTTCTTTGGCTACGCCACCGGCACTAATCTTTTGTTTCCTTTTTCAGCGGGCGGCGCCACAGCGCTCTTCGCCGAGCGCTCGACGGCGGAGAAGATGTTTGAAGTGATCGAACGTTATCGCCCGACTATCCTGACGACCGTGCCGACGATGATTAATGCAATGCTCAACGCCGAAGACGCAGGCGCGCGCGACATTTCAAGCATTCGCTTTTGTTACTCCGCAGGCGAGGCTCTGCCAATCGAGCTTTATCATCGTTGGCAAGAAGTATTCGGCGTGGAAATCTGCGATGGCATTGGTTCGGCTGAGATGTTCCACATCTACATCACGAATCGGCCGGGTGATGTAAAGCCCGGAACGCTGGGCCGCATTGTCGAAGGTTACGAAGCCAGGATCGTCGATGCGGAAGGAAAGCGAGTACCGACGGGCGAGATGGGGACATTGAAGATCAAAGGCGATTCGGCTGCGCTTTGCTATTGGAATGCGCATGAAAAATCGAAAGAGACATTTGCCGGTGATTGGTGCACTTCAGGCGATCAATTTCACGTCGACGAGGACGGGTGCTACTGGTATCACGGGCGCACCGATGACATGTTGAAAGTCAGCGGTGTTTTTGTAGCGCCTGCCGAGATCGAAAACTGTCTGCTGCAACATGAAGCGATAATGGAATGCGCAGTCGTCGGCCACGATGACGGCGATGGGTTGGTAAAACCAAAAGCCTTTGTGGTGCTCCGTGATGGCTACGAACCAAATGAAGCCTTGGCGGAGCGGATCAAGCAGTTCGTGAAGTCAAGAATCGCGGTTTACAAATATCCTCGGTGGATACAGTTTTCTGACTCCTTGCCTAAGAACGATCGCGGGAAAATCGATCGGAAGCTTCTCAAGAGCTAGTTGTAATCCCTGCCGCTCGGCTTTTGGAAATCAGTTTCTTAAATATGATCCCCCTTCGGAACGCGTGCGCGAACGCGGTTTGCGTTTGAGGCAATCCTGTCTCTTGAGCCGCGTTCACGCGGCTTGCCCGGAGGGTTACTAGACCGGGCGTTTGACGCCGGGTAAAACGGATGGATTTCTTTAGCTGTTTCAACGGGCTTGCCTCGACGCTTTTAGGCTTTAGCCCGGTAGTTTGGGATAAGCACGCTGAAGCGTGCTAAACGATAAACATCCCCTGCTGGATCCAGCCCTAGAAGCGCTGGTCTATTAACCCCTTCGGGAAAGCCGTCTGAAGACGGCTGGGCTGACTTAGAAAACCGCGCTCCGACCTCGTACCGCTCACACCGATTCCCAATGCTAGCAGCGCCGAGCCCAAGGTCAGAAGAGCACACTTCATCATAATCCTCGATTTGAAGTATGGAACAGACGTTTCTTATTTTGAGGCAAACGAGGCGGAAGAAGTATTCCCGAAGAGTGCTCTTAGCGTAATCGGCTTTCGAGGTTGTAATCGCGCAGCCGGCGATAAAGTGTAGAGGGCGAGATGCCGAGCATCTCAGCAGCTTTCCCTCGATGCCAGCCGGTCTGTTCCAGCGCCGAGATGATTTGTTGTTTTTCAGCGTCGCGGAGCGAGCCCGTGCCCGACTGAGCACTGGTATCGCCTGCGTTCATGGGAATGGCCTCGCCAGGCGATGCAGCAGGCGACAGACCGGGAGCGAAGGGCACGGCGCCATTGGTGCGCGCGACTTCCGGCGGTAACTCGTTCGCGGTGATACGCCCTTCATTGGACAGGAGGACGGCGCGCTCCAGACAGTTGCGCAGTTGTCTCACATTCCCCGGCCACGTGTACGATCGCATTCTTGCCACTGCGTCTGACGTGACCTCGGGAGGATTCGCGCCTCCCAGTTGTTTCAGAATGTAATGCATCAACGGCTCGACATCTTCGGGTCGCTCGCGCAATGGCGCCAGGTGAATCTGAAAACTGTTGATGCGATAGAGTAGATCCGCGCGAAACGTTCCGTCTCCCACGACCGAATCCAGGTTGCGGTTGGTCGCGGCCACGATGCGCACGTTCACCTCAACTTTGCGCACGCCGCCCACGCGGAAAAAGGTGCGCGTCTCGATCGCTCGCAGCAGTTTCGCCTGCAGGCTGGCGGGCAATTCGGTTACCTCATCCAGGAAGAGCGTACCGCCGTCCGCCAACTCAATCAGTCCCAGTTTGCGCGCCTTGGCGCCGGAGAAGGCGCCGGCTTCGTAACCGAACAACTCCGACTCGAGCAGCGTTTCCTGAAAGGCCGCGCAGTTCAAATCAATGAATGACCCATTGGCGCGATTCGAGAGACGATGGACGGCATGCGCGATCAATTCTTTGCCCGTGCCCGATTCGCCGGTGATTAAGACCGATGCTTCTGACGGCGCTACGCGCTCTACCAGACGAATTGCTTCATTCATTGCCTGTGACTGGCTTACTATTTCGGGCATGGCGGATTGCCGGTCGAGTTGCGCGCGCAATCTTACATTGTCTACCCGCAAGTTTCGTTTTTCGGCCGCTTGCCGCACCCGCACATCCAGTTCGTTAATGCTATATGGCTTTGTCAGATAGTCGTAGGCCCCGTTCTTCATCGCCTCGACGGCGGTTTCGATCGTGCCCTGACCCGTGAGCATTATTACTTCAGGTGGATTAGGCCGTTCGTGAACGCGGCGCAAGAGTTCCATGCCGTCCATGCGCGGCATATTGATATCGCACAGCAGCACGTCAACGTTGCTTTCTTCGAGCTTGCGCAGTGCTGCCTCG
>DATNNY010000106.1:0-3297 GCA_035601635.1 Pyrinomonadaceae bacterium | reverse complement strand
TCTCTTGTCCCGGATAATTGGCCGCCAGATACTCGAGTCCCGCTCGCGCATCGTCGCGTTCGCCGCGGCCTTCATCATGCTCGCCGGTGCTTTGTCCCACGCCGCGAAAGTTTATGCGCAGGACAGCCAGTCCCGCATCGTGGAGCACGGCGGCGGCGCGAAAGACGACTTTGTTGTGCATCGTGCCGCCGAAAAGCGGATGCGGATGGAGGACCAGGGACACTCCACGAACCCCACTGCGGGGAGCTTTTAGAATAGCTTCCAGTTGTCCGTGGGGCGATGGGATGAAAAGGTTTCCTATTGGATACATACAAAATATTTTCGATTATGATTGTCGATTTCCGTTTGACAGTTGTCAAAGTTGATCGGTGTCAGCAGCCTGACCGTGAGGGAGGGCATCCTTCGGCAGTTGAGCGGTTACGACTAGACTTGCGCTCCCTCACGGTCGGCTCTGACACACAAGTTTAGGCGGGGGAATTGACTCACGATCAAAAATAGGATTAGCTTTCGATCATCAAGATGAAAGAACCAGCGGCTGACAATCTCGAAGCTCCACTTAATGATCAGTACCAGATTACCCGCGTTATCGCCGATACAGCTTCAGACGCAATCATCACTATCGACGAAGACAGCACGATGCTTTTCGCCAATCGCGCGGCCGAGAAAATCTTCGGCTATGCCCGCACTGAACTCATAGGACAATCTTTGACGATGCTGATGCCTGACTATCTCAGGCACGTGCATCGCGCCGGCATTCAACGTTACCTCGCAACTGGTCAGCCGCACATTTCGTGGAAAGCCGTGCAACTGCCCGGCCGGCACCAGAGCGGTCGAGAGATTCCCCTCGAACTGTCCTTCGGAGAGTTTAGTGAGAACGGCCGGCGCTTCTTTACCGGAATTGCGCGCGACATTACCGAGCGACGCCGGCTCGAGCGGCGTTTAGATGCGCAACTTCAGGTCGCCCGCATCCTGGCGGCCTCTGACTCGATGGCTGCCGCTGCGCCCGCATTGTTGCAGGCAATTGGCGAAAGCGTGGGCTGGGAAATGGGTCAAATGTGGAGTGTCGATCGGACGGCAGAGGTCTTGCGCTACCTGGCCGTTTGGCGTCTCCCGTCGGTCCCGGCCGCCGAACTGGAAGAGGCCAGCCGAGCCCGAACCTTCCGCCGCGGCGTTGGCCTACCGGGCCGCATCTGGGCCGCCGGCACGTCTGAGTGGATTACCGACATCGCGTCTGACGACAATTTGCCGCGCGGGCCAATCGCGATAAAGGCCGGCTTACGATCGGCTTTTGGTTTGCCCGTTATGGTGGACCATGAAGTTTCCGGAGTGATGGAGTTCTTCAGTCGTGACCAGCAGACTCCTGACGAGTCGCTGCTGGCGATCATGAATATCATTGGACACCAGATCGGCAACTTCGTCGACCGCAGAAGAGCGGAGGAGGAGCGGGCCCAGACTTACGATCGCGAGCAGCGAGCTCGCCTTGAAATCGAGACTGCAATCGATCGGATGAAGCAGGTCCAAACCGTCACCGATGTCGCGCTGGCGCATCTGTCGATGGATGAACTGCTCGCCGAACTGCTCACGCGAGTGAGGGAAGCCCTGAATGTTGACACGGTCGCGATTTTATTACTCGAGCCGGAAGGTGATGAGTTGGTGGCCTGGGCGGCAAAAGGACTCGAAGAAGAAGTCGACTTGGGTGTACGCATCCCGGTGGGGGCTGGATTTGCCGGCAAGGTGGCGGCATCGAGGAGTCCGGTGATAATCAACGACCTCGACAAAGCCGATGTGCTGAACCCGTTGTTTAAAAAGAAGGGAATTAAGTCCCTCTTAGGGGTGCCTTTGTTGATCGAGGGACGGGTTATCGGAGTGATGCACGTCGGTCGATTGACGCGGTACGAATTTACCGAAGACGACACGCGCCTGTTGCAACTGGTCGCTGACCGCATCGCTTTGGCTATCGACAACGCCCGTCTGTTTGAAGAAGAACGTACGGCTCGGCTGGAGGCCGAAGCGGCCAGCCGCGCCAAAGACGAATTTCTGACCACCATTTCGCATGAACTGCGAACCCCGCTGACTCCAATCATTGGCTGGATTCACATGATCCGCAATGGAATTCTCCCGGACAAGGAAATGACCCACGGTCTTTCGGTGATTGAGAAGAACTCGTACGCCTTGAAGCGATTGATCAATGACCTGCTCGATATGTCCGCGATTCTGAGCGGCAAGATGCGGATGGAAGAGTTGCCCGTCTCTCTGGAGCAGGTTGTGCGCGAAGCTGTCGAAACGGTCCGTCCGTTTGCGGACACCCGCAACATCGATCTCGTCGTCACTTTTCATGATTGGCAAAATGAAATTGTAAGCGGCGATCGCGCGCGGCTGGTGCAGGTCTTCTGGAATCTTTTGCATAACGCGATCAAGTTTTCTCCCGTGGGCGCAGTAGTTAAAGTCGAGGCGGAAGCTGACGAAAAGGAAACAGCGGTGCGCATCAAGGACGCGGGACTGGGAATTTCGTCAGATTTCCTGCCGTTTGTCTTTGAACGTTTTCGTCAGGCCGATGGTTCGAAGACGCGTTCATACTCCGGTCTCGGATTGGGTCTGGCGCTGGTGAAGAGCTTTGTGGAAGCCCACAACGGAACGGTCGAGGCTGAAAGCCGTGGTATTGATCAGGGTAGTGGTTTTATCGTAAAGCTGCCGCGTCTCAGGGCGGAAGTCGAAACGGTATCCGTTCCGCCTGAACAGCCACAACCTGACTCGCCGCCGGATAAAGTCCATCTGATGATTGTCGAAGATGATCCGGATACGCTCGAGATGCTGCGGGCCAACCTGGAGGCGCGCGGCTTTCGCGTTACCGCCTGCGAGTCGGCCACAGAGACTCTCGCCGTGGCGCCCGGGACCAGGGTCGATCTAATCATTTCCGATATTGGAATGCCTGAGATGGATGGATTTCACTTGATCGAAAAGTTACGCGAGATCGCCGGTTACCGCGAGGTCCCCGCGATTGCCTTGTCTGGTTACGCCTCGCAAAAGGACGCGAAGGCGGCCCTTGCCTCTGGATTTGACGCGCATATGTCTAAACCCGTGGATCCTGCTGAGCTGATAATCATGGTGAATGGATTACTAGAGAAACATTCCGGAGCAAAGAGCTGATTCTCTTCACCGCGCGGAAAATATGCGAAGTGAAAGTTTACCGTTGTGCTAGTCGCTATGACTCCGCACGCTGACTTGCGGTGCAAACAAGCCCGAGGTTGTAAACAGACGCGATACTAATGCATTAAGTTTGCGATCTGCTTTCTCGGT
>DATNNY010000105.1:0-3689 GCA_035601635.1 Pyrinomonadaceae bacterium | reverse complement strand
CCTGAGTAGCGTTCTCAACTCATCCTGAAAATTCATTTTACGATGATGGTATTGCTGGTTGGCAATGTACTTCTTTACGGTCTCAAGATTCGACGCGCTCACGGAAAAGTCCGCATAGCCACCCTGCCATTCGAAGTCTCGAATTGAATGCTTCTCTTTCAACCAAAGGTTCGATATCCGCTTCAGTTCTTTCACCCACTCCGCTTGCGTGATGGTTCTGCCCAAGCGGGCCAGGAGATGGACGTGATCTTCGACGCCGCCAGTAATCACAGGAGCACAGCGCAGTTGTTTTGAGATCCTACCCAGATAAGGATGAAGCGCGCTCCGAATAATTTCGTCTCGGAGAAACGGGCGACGCTCTTTGGTGGAAAAGACTAGATGGATGTAAACAGCCGAGAGTGATTGCGGCACTCGAGCGCAACCTCCTTCCTGAAGGCTGCGGTTAGTTTACATCATGGCGCAAGGAGGTGGTTTGCAACTCTCGTTGCATCTCTGAGGCGGGCGCAACCCTTTCAGGGTTGGGGATCATCATTCACCGTATCCCAACGTAGCCTTCGGCAACGTTGGGCTGGAGGACGCAACCGCTTCGCGGTTAGACAAGGCAGGATTGTTGAATCAAATCTGTAGCTGCTGAACACGGCACGAATGGGATTGAATGACGAAACTCCGCCTTCGACTCTCAATTCTCCTTCACCACTAATCCCTCACGCGCCACTTCCCATTTCAAAATTTCACCGCCTGCTTCGACCAGAGCGCGTTCGACCTCTGGCTTGCGTCCTTCAGCGCACAGAAACGCAATGCAACCACCGCCGCCGGCGCCGCAGACTTTGGCTGCTTCCGCGCCGTTAGCCAGAGCCTTCTCAACCAGACGATCCATATGCGGCGTCGTGATCCCTGGCGCCAGACGCTTCCGGTTTGGATAGGCAGTCCGCATTGTCTCCGCGACGGCATTCCAATCGTTGGCCAAAAGCGCTGCGCGCATCCGCACGGCGGCGTCCCTAATCCGCTCAAAGATCGCAAACACTTGTTGATCGCGATCGATGTGACGCTTAAACACTTCCCAATTATTAATTCCAGAATGGCGAGGTTCCCCGGTGTAGCAGATCACAAAGCGGTGCTCAATTTCGCCCTCGTCGATCGCCAGATGTTCACGATCGACGCCATCGGGATCGAGATGAATGCAGGAGGTCGATCCATAGAAGGCGGGATAGTAGTCCTGCAATCCAGCCGGCACTTTGATGACGGTCGTTTCAATGTTCGCCGCAATGCCGATGAACTGTCGCTTGTCATAGCGATCGCCCGCCAGCTTATTGAGGGCGCCGATTAGGGCGATGGCCAGGGCCGACGATCCGGAGATGCCCGCGCCGGCGGGGGCTTCGCTGTGCGCCACGAGATGAAAACCGATCTCGGGCTGAAAGAAGTGCACCATTTTTGAAACCAGTTCGAGACTCTCCTCGCGTGCCAATTCGCCGATGCGATCGAGAGTCGTCTCAAACCGAATACCGCGATCGCGTGATTCCAGAATCAATCGATCGTCGTCGCGCGTTTCAATTCTTACATGCGCGCGCAGAGAGAGCGCAAAGTTGACCGTCATGGCGCCGGAATGAAACAGATAAAGCGGCCAGATATCGACGGTGCCCCCGGCCAGATCGGCGCGAGTTGGTGCTGAAGATTCGATAATCACTTTGATTTATTCCAACTTGCCTAATGGATGATTTGAGATCTGAAATCTGAGATCTGAAATTTGAGATCTTAGCTCTTTCGGACGCCGAGTCATTCCGGACGATTCCTTTCAGTCTCTGGCGTTACGCTTCGAGGAGCTTGAGTTCTTCCGGCGGCGCGCTGATTTTAGATGAATTTTTTCCTGTATCTCTCCGGACAATTCTTTGATCCCCTCGATCGCGGCCTGCTCGATTTCCTGCAGGCGTTCGGGCTGGGCCTCTTCCACTTTCTTCGAAAGCCAGAGCCTTTTCATTAGATAGAAGCCGAGCACTCCGGCCACCACAATTACCAGCAGAATTTTGCCTACGTGGCGGAAATCGCCAATCAGTCCCATCACGGCGCTGCTGAAAAAGTACCCGACCCCGCTGAGAATGAAAACCCAAACGAAACAACTGGCCAATGACAACGGCACAAAACGCAGATAGCGCATGCGCGCAACGCCGTAGAAGGTGCATGACGCCCAACGCAATCCATAGATGTATTTCGAGATAAAAATTGAGAGCGTGCCAAAGTGATTGGTCAGCCGCTCCATGCGCGCCTGGGCGTTACGATAGAAACGAAAGTCACGTACGGTCTTGCTGAAGGCGCGTCCGGCGCCATAGGCGAGATTGTCACTGGCAAACCCGCCCAGCGTGCCCCAAAGCAGCACGCGTGCAAAACTGTAGTTACCGAAAAAGTCATTGTGGGCCAACACACCCGCCAGCAGCAGCGTGATGTCTCCCTCGATCATAGCGAGGAAGAACACGGCGTAGAGGCCGTACAACTCGATCAAGTGGGACAAAAACTGGAAACTGTTCATTTCAGTAAGCAGTAAGCAGTAGGCAGTGGGCAGTAAGCACTAAGAATCGCGCAGCTTCAGCGCGGTCGTTCCACTGCTTACTGCTCACTGCCTACTGCTCACTGGTCCGGCTCCTCTTCATGTAGTGGAGGCTTTACAACCAGGACTGGGCAACTGGCATGACGCACCACCGCCTCTGCCGTCGAACCAAAGATTATTCGGCCGAGGCCGGTGCGGCCGTGCGAAGAAACTACAATCAGATCCACCTGGTGCTCGCCGGCAACGCGCACAATCTCAGCGGCCGCGTCACCATGCACAATAACTTCTTCGACCTCCAGGCCGTTGAATTCCTCGCAATCGGCAAGTTGTGGCAGTTCGCGCTCGGCTGAGTCCTCTAATTGCTCACTGATGTCGGTCATGGGCATGGGTTCGGCTAAACCGGAATATCCTACTGCCGGCACAATTGGTTCGACCACGTGCACGCAGATGATCGTGGCCCCGGTGGCGCGGGCGATCGTGGCGGCATAAGGCAACGCATAGTTGGCACATCCGCTGAAGTCGGTCGGTAACAGAATCTTCCGCAGTTGCAGCGCTGGCGCCCGCGAATTTTCAGATATGTCAGACATGGGTCAGTGCGAGGGCATTCTACACGACAACGCTCGGTTTGACAGCCCTGCGACCCTTTACTAAGATGACGACGAAATCCCTGCCCTGATCGCGAAGCTCATAAGAAAGGCTTTCGCCCGTGCCGAATAACTCTGAAACCAAGTTTGCCGGGATTGAAGTAGCGGCAACCACGATGCGGGGCGTCGTGATGTCGGCTGCCGGTGATGTCATCGAACGGCGCGCCACTACCTATCAACCAGAAAACCTGATCGGAGGGATCGTCGAACTGGTGACTGGGCTGGCGGACACCGGGCCGATCAAGTCAGTGGGAGTGGGCATTCCCGGATTGGTAAATCGCGAGACTGACCGCGTGCTGATGTCCACCGGGCTGCCGTCGGCCGCGCGCCAGGACATCCACTCTGAGCTCATGAAAGCCACGGGTTTGCGGTTTGAGCTCGAGAATGATGCCAACGCGGCCGCTTATGGCGAATACAAAGCGGGCGCTGGCCGCGATGCTCGCAATATCTTCTACATCGGCATCGGTCAGGCCATCGGCGGCGCGATTATTATGGACGGGAAGCTT
>DATNNY010000104.1:0-5546 GCA_035601635.1 Pyrinomonadaceae bacterium | reverse complement strand
AACGGCAAGGTGGCGCGATGAACTTCACACCCCTGGGTCTGGAGCAGCCGCAACAGCGTCGCTTGATTGCCGGGTCGCGGATCGTCTGCGGGAAACACGTAGGCTGCCGGACCTTCGTTCTTCGGCTTTTCGATCGAACGCTTGGACTTCAAATAAAAATTCTTCAGGAAGAGCTTCTGCTCGCGATTAAAATAATCGAGCGAGATCAGCAGCGCTGTTTCTTCATAGTTATTATTATTCCGCTGCGACCATTTGGCGCGTGGCAGCGGCGGGTTCTGGCGATACCAGGTGCGCGAGGTTTCGTCCGGTGAAAGCGTGCGCACCAGAGTGTCAGCGCCGGCGTTGCCGAAAGTTTCGTAAAGGCGGCTGATCCCGTTGTGCGTGGCGGCGATGAACATCAGGTAACCCGGTGACCAGGTGTCGAAGTTGCCATGGGCGAAGACGCCGGGCATGCCGAACTTGGTCATCTCAGAGACGTTCTTCCAGCCGATCATCTGCCACTCGTCAGTCAGAATGGGATCGACCCAGGCGTTGTAAGGCCCGTCGCCGACGGTGTTGTCGTAAAGATAAGGGACTGACTCGTGCAGATCGTGCAGCACCTGCGGCTTCCAATTCAGATAGACATTCATGACGTTGCGCGTGAGCTTGAGCGACATGCCCATCGCATCGCGATTGTTGTCGTGCGCGACATAGTGGCCCCAGTACATCAGCGACGGCCAATTTTCATTGGGATGCGCGAGGTGCCAGTTGTAGACGTCGACCATGCGGTTGCGTCCGTCGACTTCGACCACGGGCGTTATCAGCGTAACCATCCCATCGCGGATCGACTTTACGTAAGGACTTTCATCGACGGCCAGACGATAAGCAAGTTCCATTAGGGCAGTAGGCGCGCCAGTCTCAGTCGAATGAATCGTTCCGGTGATGTAGTAAATCGGAAACGATTGATTGACCAGGCGATCAGCTTCGGCGTCATCGAAGTTAATCGTGCGCGGGTCGGCGAGCTTGGTTAAGCGGGCGCGATTCTCATCCAGTCTGGCCAGCAGGCCCTCGGAAGCAATGGCCACGGCGATCATTTCACGGCCTTCTTCACTGGTGCCGATGGAAAACACTTTCACGCGCGGGCTGGCCTTCTCAAGCAGGCGCATGTAGCGGTAGACGTCTTCGGCATAAGGCAATTTGCCCGGCGCGCCCGCGACATCGCCCAGCACAGCCTTTGGTGTTGGGACACTTGGCGAAGCAGGCAAATAGTCGGTGAGCGGCGAATTAAAGAAAGGTTCGGTAGTGTACTCGCGAATCTTCTTTGTATATTCCTCGTCGATGGGCTGATTAGAATCGCGGCCCGGCCGGTTCTGCGCCTGAGTAGCGAATGCGGCTGTGCTCACAAACAGAACGCTCGCAACCAGCAAGCGCGCCAACTTTGGGAAGGTCATTTTGGGTTCCTCGACACTGATGGCTTGATGCCCTTGTTCTTAATGAAAAACTGATAAAAGGGAAGAAGATGCTTTTAAGCTAAACGGGGGCAGCAAGTCAATGATGAAGATACAGAACCAAAGTAATCAACTAGTGCCTCGGTACAGAACCCGGAGCGGTAGCGACGGGGTCCAGCGCTCAACCAAGTGGGTCAACCAAATCCGACTCGCGTTGTGGGCGATACCAGGAATCGATCGTTAGGGAGCAACGTTCGTCAAGCATGTTGAGTGTTTGACCCGGTAGCTACCGCTCCCGGTTCTGTACCGAGTGGCGACACAACGACGTGTTTGGTGCTTGGCCATACGATGCCCTTCCTCACGGTCGGGCTGCCCCGCTCCGGCCAATCCTCTTCTTGCAAAATCCGGCGGCAGTTCTAAAATCAAAGTCTCAATAATTAAGCGGATGTCAGCGAATCAAAATAAGAAAGAGGCAAATGAAAGAAACCCGCTCTCCGAACCGCTCGGCGCGGCCATACCTGATGCTCTTTCTCCGGAAGAAATAGCGCCTCCGGTCGTCAAGCCCGTCAGCAACGTAGCCGGCGGCCTGCCCGCGGTGCTCAGCGCGGCGAAATATACTTTCAAAGAAATGGGCGCGATGCGCGGCACGCGCACGCTGCTGCAATTGAATCAGAAGCACGGCATCGATTGTCCCGGTTGCGCCTGGCCTGAACCTGACGGCGAGCGTTCGCATTTCGAATTCTGTGAAGAGGGCGCCAAGCACGTCGCCGATGAAGCAACAACCAAGCGAGTCACACCTGAGTTCTTCAAACAGTGGAGCATCAACGCGCTTTCACACCAGTCAGATCAATGGCTGAACGCGCAGGGCCGCATCACGCATCCGCTGGTCTTGCGCGCGGGCGCAGATCACTACGAAGCCATCGATTGGGCGGACGCGTTTGAGTTGATTGCAGCTGAATTGAATTCTCTCGCCGCGCCGGATGAAGCGATCTTTTACACCTCGGGGCGGGCCAGTAACGAGGCCGCCTTCCTGTATCAACTGTTCGTGCGCCAGTTTGGCACCAATAATTTGCCTGACTGCTCGAACATGTGTCACGAATCCAGCGGCACGGGCATGAAGGAAACCCTGGGGTTCGGCAAAGGCACAGTTTCCCTGGCCGACTTTGATCTGGCCGACGCGATCTTTGTCATTGGTCAAAATCCGGGAACCAATCACCCGCGCATGCTGACTTCGCTGATGCAGGCAAAGCGGCGCGGCTGCAAAATCGTGCACATCAATCCGTTGCCGGAGACTGGGCTGGCGCGCTTCAAACATCCGCAGGAAGTTTGGACCTGGCTGGGCAAGGGCACCAAGCTGGCTGATCTTTTTCTGCAAGTCCGGATCAATGGCGACGTGGCTTTGCTGAAAGGAATTATGAAAGAACTGTTCGACGCTGAAGAGCGCCGGCCAGGTAGCGTATTGGATCATGAATTCATAAATAGCCACACGACAGGGTTTGAAGAGTTCAAGGCGGCGCTTAGCCGCAGCCATTGGGGCGATATCCTTGAGCAATCGGGAATCACGAAAGTCAAAATCGAAGATGCCGCGCGAATCTTTATCGAGTCCGAGCGGGTAATCTTTTGCTGGGCCATGGGCCTGACTCAGCATAAGAATGCGGTCGCCAATATCGAGGAGATCGTCAACCTGATGATGCTGCGCGGACAGATGGGAAAGCCCGGCGCGGGTTTGTGTCCGGTGCGTGGCCATAGCAACGTGCAGGGAGATCGCACGATGGGTATCTGGGAACAGCCAAGCCCGGATTTTCTTGATCGACTGGGCACAGAATTCAGTTTTAGGCCGCCGCGACGGCACGGCTGGGATACCGTCCATGCGATCCAGGCGATGCATCGAGGCGAAGCAAAAGTATTTTTTGCATTAGGCGGAAACTTTCTTTCGGCAACGCCCGACACTAAATACACGGCCGAAGCCTTGCGCCGTTGCCGGCTGACCGTGCACGTGTCGACTAAGCTGAATCGCGCTCATTTGATCACTGGCGAGCAGGCATTGATCTTACCGTGTTTGGGGCGCACCGAAATTGACGAGCAGGAAAGCGGACCGCAGATGGTGACCACCGAAAATTCGATGGCGGTAGTTGAAGGATGGGAAGGCCGCCTGCAACCTGCATCGAAAGATCTTTTGAGCGAGCCGGCAATTGTCGCCGGACTGGCGAAAGCAGTGCTCGGGGATCGTTCGTGCGTTGATTGGGAAGGACTGCGAGGGAATTACGATCGCATTCGCGAACACATCGAACACGTCGTCCCCGGCTTTGAAAACTACAACCAACGCGCGCGGCAGCCCGCCGGTTTCTATCTGCCCAATCCTATTCGCGAGTTGAAATTCAATACTGACGATGGGCACGCGCATTTCACTGTCCATGAATTACCTAAGCATGATTTGCAGCCGGGACAGTTTCTGATGATGACCATGCGCAGTCACGATCAATTCAACACCACCATCTATGGCCTGGACGATCGTTATCGAGGAATTCATAACGGCCGCCGGGTGGTCTTTCTTAACCCGGATGACATTCGGCTTAATGGCCTTCATGACGGCCAGACGGTCGACTTGATTAGCCACTTTGAAGGCGAAGAACGCGTCGCGCTCCGTTTCACGGTCGTCCAGTACAGCATTCCGCGTCGCTGCGCTGCGACCTATTATCCCGAGACGAACGTGCTGGTGGCGGTGCGGAACTTTGCGGATAAGAGCAACACACCGGCTTCGAAGTCGGTCGTGATTAGTATCAGAGCTTCGAAGAAGGACGATCGACACGAGTAGCCTGAAAGAGAAACGATCAATGAGCGCCGTAGGCGCGGCAGATGGTAGCCCCGGGCGTAAGCCCGGGGATCAGGCCGCCAGGATGTTCGAGCCCCGTAGGGGCGACAGACAAGAAACCACTCGCCGTATCGAGCAGATAACGTTTCATCGCGAGACCCGCTTGCTACCGCAAGCGGTTCCGTACCGAGGTTTCTCTCAATTGGATCGCTCAGAATCAACTTCTAAAACCGATCTCTACGATCAGCTCGCCGCGCAGCTTTCCAGCCTGCTGGCCGGCGAACGCGATCTCATCGCGAATGCGGCCAACTTCGCTGCGCTGATTTTTCATGCGCTTCCTGATTTGAACTGGGCCGGATTCTACTTCTTGAAAGACGATGAGCTGGTGCTCGGGCCTTTTCAGGGCCGGCCCGCCTGCGTGCGCATCGCGATGGGTAAGGGCGTCTGTGGCACGGCGGCGTCAACGCGAGCCACGACGATCGTTCCCAATGTCCATGAGTTTCCCGGGCACATCGCGTGCGACAGCGCTTCGAACTCGGAAATCGTGGTACCGTTGATTAAAGGCGACCAATTGATTGGTGTGCTGGATCTTGATAGTCCAATCGACGGACGTTTCGATAGCGAGGATGCTAACGGATTGAATCGCCTGGTATCTGTGTTCGTTGAAACGATCGAGTGGCAATAGGTTTGAGCTCCGATAGGAGCGACATGTTGACGGTTAATGCCGCTCCTAAAGGAGCTTGATAAATCAAATTTAGCCGAGAGCTATAAATGTTTCGGCCTTACCGGCCTTTGAGCCACCTCCTGAAGATGACCAAAGAGGAAATCTCACGACCAACCATAGTTGCCGTCAGCGGATTGTCGTCAAACACCGGCAAGACGACACTGATGTGTGATCTCCTCGATCGTCTGCCGGGTTGGGAAGCGATCAAATTGACCCGCGGGCATTATCGTTCCTGCGGTAAGGACCCGCTTGGCTGTTGTGTCAGCGATTTGATTCGTGACGAACCGCTGATTCGCTCTGGGCGCGAAGAGAATTACGAAGCCGGAAAAGACACCGGCCGCTTTTGGGACGCGGGCGCCGCGAATGTGCACTGGGTGATCGCCGGCGAAGAGCAGGTGGAAGACGGAATCAAGCAGGCCCTGTCGCGAGTGCAATCCGCTGATGTCATCGTGGAAGGCAACAGCTTTCTTGATTTTATCGAGGCTGATTTCGCGATCATGTGCGCGCGCGCTGGGGAGAATCGGATGAAAACGTCGGCTCGGCGGACCCTGGCAAAGGCCGACGCGATCTACCTTTCCACGAT
>DATNNY010000103.1:0-6704 GCA_035601635.1 Pyrinomonadaceae bacterium | reverse complement strand
GCGCTTTACCAGGTCGCCGGCTCGCGCGCCGCGGTCGACACTAGTACGACTTCGGTGATCGTAGAATTGAAGGACGATTCGGCGGCAGTCTATAAAGCCAAGACCGAAAAAGCGGGCGGAAGCGTCAGCTCAGATCAACTGCAGGCGTACCGGGACGGTTTGCGCGCCAGTCAGGATCAGTTTCTGAGCGCGCTAAAGAACCAGGGCGTGAACTTCTCTCTCGACTCTGTGGACATCAAAGGCTTTGACGGAAATACAGCCGCCACGGTCCAGTATCGTTACACGCTGGTGCTGAACGCGGTGGGCCTGACGGTGCCACAGTCGGCGCTGGCGACCCTCAAGTCGATGCCCCAGGTGAAGAAGATTGATGCGAATCGCTACTACCACGTCGACCTTTCGAAGAGCGTCGATTACATCGATGCGCCGCGTCTGTACGGCAGCAATCCGAATGACCTGACTCCGTTCGCGTCGTTTCCCGACGGCAACGAAGGCCAGGGTGTTTACGTCGCGGTGATCGATACGGGGATCGATTGGACGCACGCGATGTTTGGCGGCGATCCGACGCCTCCGCGTTTGGGCGTTGGCCCCGCAGTCGCAGCCGTGAACACGAACCAAAAGATCGCTTACTATCTGCCGTTCACCGGCACCGTTGACGATTTCGGTCACGGCACTCACTGTGCCGCAGACATCGCGGGCTATCTCGCCTCTGCTCCCGGCAACGACAAGATTCCCGGCACGGCCGACGACGTCAAGATTCATGGCGTGGCTCCGCAGGTAAAATTGATGGGCTATAAAGTTTGCACCGGCACTGGCAGTTGTTTGGGCGAAGCAATCACGCTCGCTTTGGAAGACGCGGTGTCGCCGGTAACGCTTACTATGCAGCCAAAGCCGATCGCCAATGTCATCAACATGAGCCTGGGCGGCGCGGGTGGCCCGGATGATGCGACTTCAACCGCTGCTGACAACGCAGCTTTGACAGGCACGGTAGTGGTCGCCGCGGCAGGAAATTCCGGCCCAGGCGAAGCGACAGTTGGCTCACCCGCAGCAGGCCGCCACGTGATCGCGGCCGGCGCTTCAAATGATCCGGCTACCGGCGACAACACTCTGGATGTTACCGATGGCAGCCGCACTGGGATGACGGCGGTTGTGATGGACGGTTCGCCCGCGGTGACGGCGAACATCACTCAAAACTATGTCTATTGTGGTTTGGGAGAAACGCCAGCCGACTTTCCCGCGGCTGTTTCCGGAAAGATCGCTTTGATACAACGCGGCAGTACGGTGACCACGCCAACTCTTCCAGTAGCAGGCAGCGCGGGAACAGGTTTGTTTACGACCAAGGCCGCCAATGCAGCGGCAGCCGGCGCATTAGCAGCCGTCATTTACAACAATACAGACGGTGAACTATCTGCCGCCACGGTGCGCAAGTCTGCGATTCCTATCGTTGGTTTGTCGAAAGCAAACGGCGAGTTCTTGAAATCCATCATCGGTGCGGGATCCGCTTCGGCAAAGCAAATTCGCATCAATGCCGCGACGATATTTGCGCCGGCGATGGCCGACTTTAGTTCCCGCGGTCCGGTGCAGGGGCTGGGCCAAATCAAGCCCGACATCAGCGCGCCCGGCGTGAATATTCTTTCGGCAACGGTTCGTGTCGGCGCCGCTGAGACTAACACCGCGACCATGTTCGATCCGACCGGCTACGTCCAGGCCAGCGGCACCAGCTTCGCTTGTCCGCACACCGCCGGCGCGGTCGCCCTAATCAAACAGGCTCATCCTGATTGGTCGCCGGACATCGTACGCACGGCATTAATTAATTCAGCCACGAATCTGCGCTCGAGTTCTCAAGTCCCGAAGGCCGATGGTCTGACTTCCGATTCAATCATCGCCCAGGGCGGCGGCTTGATCGACGTGTATAACGCGGTTAAGGCCAAAGCCTTGATGGGTGTAACCGGGGACGGAATTGTCGAGCCGAGCATCCTCGGCAGCTCTTCTTTTGGCGCCGTGCCCGTGATTAATTCGCGCGTTACTCACACCGAAACCAGGACCGTTACGATTCAGGATATTTCGGGACAGGGTGGTTCCTACAATCTTTCAGTAGCGAACAATCGTTATTTGGAAGTTAACGGAATCACGGCGACCACCAGTGCGTCGAGCGTGACTGTTCCTGCGAACGGCAGCACCACATTTACCGTCAGCGCGACTGTCAACGGCGATCTGGTGCGCGACATCACCAGTGCGCTCGAAATGCAATTCTACGTAACCGCGCAAAATGCCGGCAGCGGGGACAAACTTCGCATGCCGTTCTACATGCAGCTTACGCCGACTGTGCCGCAGGGTGGATCGACGCTCGCGCCGATCAATGACTCAGGTTCGATCCTGGTCGGAGATAACAACAGCATGCTCGTCGAAGGCGTGGACTCGCAGAGCTTTCCGGTCGTTGCCGACGCGCCGGGAGCAGCATTCGATGTCACCATGACCTTTGCCCAGACAGTCGATGGTACATTCCCCGATCTGGATCTTTATCTCTATGCTCCGGACGGAACTGAAGTCACTCATTCAGGTAACGGCGGAGGGCCGGAACACATTGCTACAACGCTCGGGGCTCCCGGAACTTACATTCTGCGAGCCAGTGGTTGGGTAAATACGCCGACGGCCTTTACGATCACCGGTACAATTTCGAAGGCCGCACAGCCTCCGACCTTGCAGGCAATCGCCGGTGAGTTCGTCGACAATCAGGGTCGCACAGTCGACTTTGACGGCAGCTACTCGATCCAATGGCAACCGATCGGCAACGCTCAGCAGTACGAGATCGAGCAATCGACCGATGGCGCAAACTTCACGGTGCTCAGCGATGTCGCCGCGAACGTCACCAGCCAGTCGTTGACCGGCCAGGCGGACGGAACGCACTACTATCGCGTGCGCGCGTTGACTCCGGGACAGATTGGTTACTATGTCACGCCGGCCAGTAACGTGCAGAGCATTCTGGTCAACCAACGCGCGCTGGTCGACATCACCAGCCAGGCGAAGACTGCGATTTCAAATGTCTCGCTGACCGGTGGAGTGTTCTCGCTGGACCTCAATCTGACGAACCAATCGACGTCAACCTATGTTCCGCTGGTTCGGCTCAACGTAATCGGAGTGACTTCGGGATCGGGCACAGTCAAAGTCACCAACGCCGAGAACGGCGGCAGCGGCCTCAGCCCGAGCAATGCGGCGCTGTTCGACTATTCGAATCAACTTGGTTCGGACCAGCTCTTCAGTCCGGCGGAGACCAGCGACAAACGCACTCTGAAATTCGCCGACAGCGCTTCGGAGATGTTCCAGTTCGACGTGAATGTGACGGCCTTCCTGGCCAACTCAAGCGGCGGTGGCGGCAGTTCAGCCCCTGCGGCCGGAGGTAGCGGCGGAAGTCAACCTTCGAGTGGACTGTCAATTCCGGGAATCAGTTTGCAGTCAGTGAAGGGCGTAATGCGCTTTACCGTGAATCCTCTGACGAAGGGAGTCACGGCGCAGTTCGTTCTGAAATAACCTGGCCAGCTTACGACTTGCATTCACACGGCGCGACGATCGCTTGATCGCCGCGCCGCTTTTTTATTAGGGTCTCACGTTTTATTTCCGGACTCTGCCAATTAACTGGAAAATTATCCGGGTTCGTGCAATATTTGCCGAGACTCTTGAATGAGCTGTCGAGGGCGCGTAGGCGACGAGGGGGCGACAGAATGGCGGACATTACTCTCACGCAAGCCGAAGCTGACGCACTGATTGCGATCGAAAAACATCGGGTCAATGAGGAGAGTTACGATTATCCTAACCTCGGTGGGTCGATTTGCGTCCCGCTGATTTCGCCCGACAAGAGAGAAAACTTCCTTCTTGATGTCAGCCGTGGGCGAATTGATCTTAAGAAAGGAACTTATCAAACACGTGCTCGCCAGATTGTCGTGCTGGTCCGACTTGATTTTGGCGGTCAACCACATCGAAATCCAGATGATGCAGAGATTCCAAGTCCACACCTTCATGTCTATCGCGAGGGATACGGCGACAAATGGGCGATGCCGCTCCCGACAGACAGCTTCCCGAATATCGCGGACCTTTCGCAGACGTTGGACGATTTCATGCGGTTTTGTAACATTACTGAGCCGCCACTCATCGAGCGAGGATTGTTCTAATGGTTGAAGAAATACAAGTTCTGATGAATCAGTACTTGGCCTGGCTTAAGCAAAGAACCAAGCTTCGTCAGGTGGGCGACTTTGTTGAGGTCACCACTCCCTACCTTGATCGGCATAACGACTACTTGCAATTCTACGTGAGACGAAGCAATGGGGGATTTATTCTTACTGACGATGGATACATAATCGAGGACTTGCATCGTTCAGGTTGCAAACTTGACACGATAAAAAGAAAAGACCTCTTGAATATGACTTTGAACGGCTTTGGAATTCAACTTGATGGTGAGGCACTTGTGGTCAAAGCTACTGCTGAAAACTTCAATCTTAGGAAGCATAACCTCGTTCAGGCAATGCTCGCCATTAACGACCTCTTTTACTTGGCCGTTCCCATGGTGGCAAGTCTGTTCTTAGAAGACGTAACGGCTTGGTTTGAACTGCATGATGTGCGCTACACGCCAAGAGTGAAATTCACAGGCAGATCGGGTTATGACCATCTCTTTGATTTTGTGATTCCAAAGTCTCGAAGGGCACCGGAGCGGATAGTCCAAGCTATTAACCGACCTAGCCGAGAAACCGCGCAAGCAGTGGCGTTTTCGTGGATCGACACGAAGGAAGTCAGGCCTGAGGACTCAAAGGCTTTCGCATTACTAAATGACAACGACATCCAGCCTTCGGCTGCTGTCGTCGATGCGTTGAAAAATTACGACGTACATCCCGTACTTTGGAGTCAGCGCGAAGCCTTTAGGGATCAACTGGCCGCATAGATAAGGCACTCTTCCCTGGTTTCACTAGCGTTTTTATTCGTATCTCAAACACTCGATCGGATCCAGACGCGCGGCTTTGCGCGCGGGCCAGACGCCAAAGATTAAGCCCACGGCAACGCTCACGGTGACGCCGGTTGTCACCGCCCACATCGGAACAGACGCAGGCAAGCTGGGAACCAGGAGCATGACCAGTTTGCTGATGCCGATAGCCAGCACGACTCCCAGCATCCCCCCAAGAAACGTTAAGGTCATCGCTTCGAACAGGAATTGATTCGTGATGTCGCGACGGCGGGCCCCGAGCGCTTTGCGGATTCCGATCTCGGCCGTGCGCTCAGTAACACTCACCAGCATGATGTTCATTACTCCAATCCCACCGACCAGGAGTCCTAAACTCGAAATCGCGATCGCCACCAAACCAATCATGGCAAAGATGCTGTCGAATTGTTTGACGAAGTTATCGGCGGTCTTGATATCAAAGTCATCCGGAGCGCCAAACTTCACATTACGGCGGCGTCGCAGAACATCCTCGGCCTGGGTCAGCGCTTCATTCAGTTCACCTGAGCGCGCGCGCAGGACGAACAGCAGCCAGCCACGCGCCGGCGCAACCTTCTGCGCGGTGCGCAGCGGAATCATGACCGCGTTGTCTTCTTCATTCTCGCCAAAGAAAGCGTTCTTTCGTTTTTCGAGCACACCTATGATCTCGAAGTTATAACCGCCCATGCGCACTTCCGTGCCGGCGATGTTGCCCGACTGTCCGGGAAAGAGAGCGTCCGCGGCATTCACTCCGATGACGACGACATTGCGACGCTGTTCGTTGTCGGCTTCAGTGATGAAGCGCCCTTCTCTGATGGTGATATTGGAAATGTCAGAGTAGTTTGGCGTCACCCCTGACGTATTGCCCCAACGATAGTTGCGGCCCTGGTAATTAATATTGTCGTCGAATGGTCCGCCGCCATAGCCGACGTTTGGCGCGACCACGGCCAGGTCTTCGACGGACGTCGCCTGGGCCTTGATAGCATCCGCATCGGCGGTAGTCAGGGGCTTGCGCAGACGTTCGGCGCGATCGGAATTCATGCGCGGCCCGGTCGTGAGATGAAATGCATAGATGTTGTTCGTACCGTACTCTTCGATGATTGCGATGATGCTCTGGCGCATGCCGGTAAGAATCGAGGCCACCACAATCGCCGCCGTCACGCCGATGACAATGCCCAGCACGGTCAAGAAACTGCGAAATTTATTCGAGCGCACGTTGTCGAGCGCCATCCGCAGTGTTTCGCGCGGCATGATTCTTGGAAGTCGGATTTTCATCTTAACTCGTTAATTCTCATCTTAATTCGTTTAGCGGCGGGCTACCGCCCGCCGGTTCTTCTAACCTGGCGTCAGGCGGGCGGTAGCCCCGCCTCTAAACAACCGAGTCGTTTCATGTCATCTTCGTCAACGCTATGATCGGATCCAGACGCGCCGCTTTGAAGGCCGGATAAATTCCGGCGATCATGCCGATGACGCTCGAAACAATAATCGCCAACAGAATGTAGCCAATCGTAATTGTCATCGTGATGCCGGCCAGGGCAGTGATCAGCGTGACAACTCCCCACGCTACTAATAATCCCATCACACCGCCGAAGGCGCAGAGCATGCCCGACTCGATCAAAAACTGCATCAGGATCTGTTTGCGGGTGGCGCCCACGGCTTTGCGCAAACCTATTTCGAAGGTTCTCTCCGTCACGCTCACCAGCATAATATTCATCACGACGATGCCGCCTACGATCAGAGTGAT
>DATNNY010000102.1:0-12404 GCA_035601635.1 Pyrinomonadaceae bacterium | reverse complement strand
CGGGGACGGATGGATCGACGTCAGTGACAAGGTGGCGCCGAAGATTAGAGCTAGTGTCCCGAGCGCAGGCCGGCCGGTGTTAGTTTCCGGCGACTTGGATGGCGACGGTGACACCGATCTGATCTTTGGCACGATTGCCGGTGGTCTTAAGCTGCTCCGCAACGACGGCGGCAATCGCAATCACTCGCTCGCGATAAATCTCCATGGCCACATCAGCAACAAGAGCGCGGTCGAGGCGAAAGTCGAAATGCGCGCCGGCAGTCTCTATCAAAAGCTCGAGACTTATGCGGCTTCGCCGGCGCCCGCGCCGGCTGATTTGATCTTCGGTTTAGGCAAGCGCGAAAGGGCTGACGCGGTGCGCGTGCTCTGGCCCGCGGGAATTGTCCAGGCCGAAACCGAGTTCCCGCCAGGAAAGGCCGGCCTGGTTTCGCTTAACATCACTGAACTCGATCGCAAGCCGTCGTCGTGTCCTTATCTATATACCTGGAACGGCGAGCGGTTTGAGTTTGTCACGGACTTCATGGGTGGCGGCGAGATGGGTTATCTGGAAGAGCCCGGTCACTACAATCGCCCTGACCCCGAAGAATATGTGCGCATCCGCGCCGATCAGTTAAAGGAAAAGGACGGCCGCTTTGAATTGCGCGTGACCAACGAACTCGAGGAGGCGATGTTTGTTGACCGTCTGCAACTGCTGGTCGTCACGCATCCGCAAGGCACTGAAGTCTATCCAAACGAGGGCATGAGTGATCCGCCAAAAGCTTTCAAGTTGTTTCTGACTGAGGGCGCGCGCCCTCCATTGAGCGCAGTGGAGGAACACGGGCACGATGTGCTTGATCTCATCTCGAGAATGGATCGACGCTGGCCTGATGGCTTCAAACTTGATCGAATTAGGGGTTATGGTGAAGAGCATAGTTTGACGATGAAATTGGCTGAGGCCAGAGTCAATCAGACTCCCGATCGAACAGTCTTGCTACTGACCGGTTGGACCGACTATGCCTGGTCCAGCGACAACGTGGCCGCGTCCCAGGCAGGCAAGACAATGCAGCCTCCGGCGCTGCAGGTGAAAGACGCAGGAGGGAACTGGAAGACAGTTATTCCGGACATTGGGATTCCTGTGGGACGGCCTCAGACAGTGACCGTTGATCTGACCGGAAAGTTCCTGAGCGCTAATCGAGAAGTTCGGATCGTTACTAACATGCGGATTTACTGGGACCAGATTCTGGTGGATACCTCGAACGGAACAATTCCAAACCAGATTGCGCGCCTCGATCCAGAGCGGGCCGATCTCCACTGGCGTGGCTTTTCCGGCGAGGCGACGCCCGACGGTCGAGAGCCGTTCGGATATGATTACGACCACGTTTCGTTTGCTTCGCCCTGGAAGGTGATGACCGGGCACTACACTCGCGAAGGCGATGTGCGTGAGCTGCTGACAAAGAGCGACGACATGTTTGCGATTTGCCGCACCGGCGATGAGATCAGATTGTCGTTTGACGCCGCGCGCTTGACACCGCTGCCGCAGGGTTGGAAGCGAACGTTTCTGTTGTATGCCGATGGATTCAGCAAAGAGATGGACATCAACTCGGCCAGTCCCGATCAGATTTTCCCGTTACCGTTCCATGGCATGAGCCGTTACCCGTATAAGTGGCCCGAACAATATCCGTTGTCTTCGGCCCGTCGGAGATATCTCGAGCAATACAATACTCGCGTGGTCACGTCGGCAGTCCCGTTGATCGACACAGTAATACTTGGAAGATAGGAGCGCAGGCATCTTGCCTGCGGTTCGCCGGCATCCCTGCCGGCGTTCCTTGACTCGAATGCGGGCAAGATGCCAGCGAACCGCCGACAGGATGTCGGCGCTCCGATTAGAAGTTCTTTATGGAACACATCAGATACTCAGCGGCCTGTTGCCAGACTGATCTGCCGAATCCGATCGAGCGCAAAGCGATACGCGCGAATACGGATCGGATGCTGTCCATGATCGATTCCGCGGTCGCCGGCGCAGCCCCGTTTTTGCCTGTGCGGCTGGTCGTTTTCCCAGAGTTCGCTCACTCGGCGCCGGTCTTTGAAACCGCGGCGGAGTTGATCGACAAACTGGCAATCGAGATCCCGAACGAGCACACTGATCGGCTTGAACAAAAAGCCCGGGAGTGGAACATCTATATTCAAAGCGGTTCGATGCTGGAAGTTGATCTGAAATGGCCGGGCCACGTCTTCAATACGACGTGCTTGATTGGACCTGAAGGCATTCTTTATAAGTATCGAAAGGTGAACACGTGGATTCCCTACGAGGTTCATACCAGTCCTCACGATCTCGAAGGCTATGACGAACCTCTTTTTCCGGTCGCCGATACTCCAATCGGCCGCATCGGCTGTGCAATTTGCTATGACTGGTTGTTTCCCGAAGCGATGCGCCAACTAGCGGCAAACGGCGCCGAAGTTCTGGTGCGCGTATCGGCCTACATGGATCCGTGGGGCGCGACTGAGCCGATGGATTGGTGGACGGTGATCAATCGCGCGCGCGCAATCGAGAACATGACATACGTGGTGGCGGCGAATCAGGGCGCGAGTCTGAAGCACTATCCACCCTATTCATGGCCGGGCGGCAGTCAGGTCGTCGATTACGACGGACGTTTGCTGGCCCAGGCGTCTCCCGGACCGGGCGAGCGGATCGTGGTCGCGCCGATCGATATTTCCGCGCTGCGTCACGAACGCGCGTCACGTCGCGGGCATCACATGCTCGCGCATCTGCGGACGGAAGCATACCCTGTCTATCAGGGACATCAGTATCCTCCAGCAACGGAAAATGAGGAAAAGATTTCGTACGAACGAAATAACCAGTTGATTGAAGAAGCGAAGCGGAGTTCCAAGCCGCCAACATAGTATTATTCGTGGCGATCTCCACGTTTGTTAGTCTTGGGCCTCGCTTTTTTACTGTTGAAGGAGACGGCGGGATGGCCTCGAAGAGATTTTTTCTCTTTTTGCTCTTGATGGCTTTGGCCACGATCGGCCTAATCGCCGGTACACGCGGCGCCCACTCGGGCGCCTCGGATAAGGACGAAGTCACGTTCAGCAAAGATGTAGCTCCAATTTTTTACCAACATTGCGCGGAGTGTCATCGCCCTCACGACATCGCGCCGTTTTCGGTGCTGACTTACCAGGAGGTTCTGCCGTGGGCAGAATCCATTCGCGAAAAAGTATCAGCGAGAGAAATGCCACCTTGGCATGCCGATTCACAATACGGGGAGTTCCTAAACGATAGGCGCCTGAGCCAGGAAGACATAGGGACGATAGTGACTTGGGTTGCGCAGGGCGCAAAGGAAGGCAATCCGGAAGATCTGCCAACGCCGCCCAGGTATTTTCCAGGCTGGAAAATGGGTAAGCCAGACTACGTGCTGGCGATGTCCGAAGAGTACACAATCGAAGCGCACGCGCCCGACAGCTACGTCTACGTTACCTTCCCCACAAAGTTTAAAGAGGACAGGTGGGTGCAGGCGGCGGAAATTCTGCCAGGCAACCGTGGAATAGTCCATCACGTCATTGCTCACGTGGTGACGGCTGAAGCGTTTTCGGCTGGAAAGAAGCGCGTCAGTGCCGAGTTTCCGCAGGCTGACACTGAGCCGTCGATCTTTTACAAAGAAGGCTCGCTCTCGCGCGTCAAGATGGACGCTCCGGTCATTGACGACGGCGCCGATGCGCCTAACGGCGGTTCGCTTTTCAAGGGTCGCACTGGTGACGGCGCGGCTGAGTATAGCGTGCTGTTGGCGTCATACGCGCCCGGCAAAGGACCTGACGTTTATCCTCCGGGAACGGCCAAGCTGATTCCAGCGGGCTCGACAATCATTCTCCAGATTCATTATTCAAGCTTTCATGGCAGAATCGAAACAGCGCAGCAGGATCGGACCATCGTGGGGCTAATCTTCGCCAAAGAACCGCCCGCAAAGCGAGCGGTGACGTTCACCGTGCCCAATCATTTCTTCAAAATTCCACCAGGCGCTGCAAATCACAAAGTGACGGCAGCTTACACTTTTGATCGGGAAGTGCAATTGATCTCGTACATGCCCCATATGCATCTGCGGGGCAAAGACATGAAGTACGAGATTGTTTTTCCGGATGGCCGGCGCCAGACGTTGCTGTGGGTGCCGAAATTTGATTTCAACTGGCAGACCGTGTACCGGCTGAAGAATCCGATGATGGTTCCGAAGGGTTCCAGAATAATCGTGACGGCCCATTTCGATAACTCTGCAAGGAACAAGCACAATCCTGATCCGGCCAAAGCGGTGCGCTGGGGTGATCCCAGTTACGACGAGATGATGATCGGATGGCTCGAGTACACGGTGACTAACAGCAATAAGGGCAGCAGTACCAGCCAGCTTAACTCGAGTCGCGCGCCTTGATTGTCGCCTGGCCTGACCATTTCAAGCTTGATCATGGACCGATCTTGATTGGATTGAACGAGACACGCATTGAGAAGCACGTCTGCGAAAAAGAAACAGGGCCATCACCTTCCGCCTCATTGTCGGTCATTGCTGTTAGCCGCTCTGATTGTTTTCTTTGGGAGCGTGGTCAGCGCGCAACAGCCGCCATCTCCGACGCCCACCCCAGGCGCCGGACGGAGTTACAGTTCCGGCGATCTGCCTAAGACTCCACCGCCGCCCGGGCCGCAGGCGCCCTCGCCGGTAACCTTCGCCGACATCACTCCGCTGACAAAGATCGATTTCAAGCATGCCGGTTCACCGACCTCGTCAAAATACCTTTTGGAAACGATGGGTGGCGGCGTAGCGATCTTTGACTTTGACAATGATGGGCGCATGGATCTCTTTTTTACCAACGGCGCGCTGCTAAAAGATCCCATGCCAAAAGGCGGGCTGCCCGATAAGAGCGAGCCCAAATATTGGAACCGTCTCTATCATCAGAAATCGGACGGCAGTTTCGAAGATGTAACTGAGCGCGCCGGATTGAGAGGCTCCGGTTACAGCATGGGCGTGGCCGCCGGTGATTATGACAACGACGGCCACACGGATCTTTATGTGACGGGTTACGGCGAGAATCATCTCTATCATAATAATGGTGACGGCACCTTCACTGACGTGGCCAAGAAACTGGGCGTGTCCGCGGACGGTTGGTCAACCAGCGCTGGCTGGATTGATTACGATCGCGACGGAAGGCTGGACCTGTTCGTGGCCCGGTATCTGGATTGGGACTTTGCTAGAGGGTCGATCCCTTGCGGTGACACGCGGCCCGGTTTCCGCGCCTACTGCCATCCTGACAATTTCAAAGGAGCAACGAACATTCTTTATCACCAGAAGCCTGACGGTACTTTCGAAGATGTAAGTGTCAAAGCGGGAGTTGCTGATCCCACCGGCAAGGCGCTCGGTGTTGCTTTCGCTGACTTTGACAACGACGGCTGGCCGGATGTGTTTGTCGCTAACGATAGCGTGCGCCAGTCGCTTTATCACAACAAGCGCGACGGCACGTTTGAAGACATCGCCGTCACTGCCGGCGCGGGTTACGATGAAAATGGAAAAACCTTTGCGGGCATGGGCGTTGACGCGGGTGATTATGATAACGACGGATGGCCGGATGTTTTTATTACTACCCTATCAAATGAAACGTATCCGCTTTATCGGAACAACGGCGATCTGAGTTTCACCTGGGCCACGAATGCGACGAGCGTGGGCCAGATAACTTTGCCGTACTCGGGTTGGGGCCTGCACTTTATTGACGCCGATAACGACGGACTGCGGGATGTATTCGTGGCCCAAAGCCACGTCCTCGACACGATCGAAAAAACTACGACGTACTTGAAGTACAAACAGACACCATTGTTGATACGGAACACCGGTAAAGGCTTTGTCAATGTTTCCGGAACTGCCGGTCCGGCTTTCAATACGCCAATTGTCGCTCGGGGAGCCGCATTCGGCGATCTGAACAACGACGGGCAGATCGACATAGTCGTCGGAGAGCTGAATGGCGCGCCGCTGATCCTCCGGAACGACGGAACAAAGAACCATTGGCTGGGAATTCGTTTGATCGGCACGAAATCGAATCGTGACGGGATAGGAGCCCGAATCATCGTAACGGACAACAGCGGGCGCCGGCAGATTTTCGATGTCTCGGCCGCGGGCAGCTATCTATCGGCGAATGATTCCAGAGTTGTTGCCGGGTTAGGCGCCGCGACCGGTGTTCGCCTGGTTGAAATACATTGGCCGAGCGGCCGGACGCAGACAATTGAGAACCCTGAGGCCGATCGTTACCTGACGATAAGTGAGCGCGATGTGAAGGAAGCCAAGTGAATCGGGTTGAAGACCGCTTGTTTGACAGCCATGAACTGATGTAGGTATTTTCGGTGAGTCTCCACTTGTTCCGTGCTCGACCATCTGAGATTAAATCACTTCAGATCTTGTTTGACTGGCATGCAGAAAAATAAATCTCGCCGCATCCTTTCCCCGGCCATCGCTCTGCTCGCGTGTATTTTGCTGCAATCGTGGATTAGCGTGATGGCTCAAACACCGGCGAAGAAGCCTGAGCCGCAATCTACACCGCCTCAGGGAATGGGCGGAGTCTCAACCGGCGCTCCCGTCAACTATAACTCGCCGCGGACGGTAGGCATTGTCGATCCGAAAGCGCCCGTGATCTTTGAACTGATGACGGACAAAACAGCATTGGCGAACTTCAAACATAAGTCGGGCGGCGACGCCAAGGACTATATCGTCGAGGGTGTCTCGGGCGGAGTGGCGATCTTCGACTATGACGGAGATGGCTTGCCGGATATCTACCTGCTCAATGGCTCGACGATTCCCGCGATGATGGGAAAAGAGAAACCGCCCCGCGCAGCGTTGTATCACAACCTGGGCAATTGGAAGTTCGAAGACGTGACCAACAAAGCCGGAGTGGCGAATGAGCGATGGGGAATGGGCGTGGCAGTGGGCGACTATGATAATGACGGACGACCCGACATCTTTGTCGGCAACTTTGGCGTCTCGCGGCTTTATCACAATAACGGCGACGGTACCTTCACCGACGTGGCTGAGAAGCTGGGCGTTGCGCGTAAAGGTTGGAGCACTGGCGCGACCTGGGGCGATTATGATGGCGATGGCCGATTGGATCTTTTTGTTCCCGGCTACCTCGATTTCGATCTCAACAACCTGCCGCCCAGTCCCACCGAGGCTTCCAAGCCCGGAAATGTGGGACAGAACTTCTGCCAGTTTCGGGGAGTGCCGGTTCTGTGTGGACCCCGGGGACTGAAAGGTGAAGGCGACACTCTTTATCGTCAGAAATCTGATGGCACATTTGAAGATGTGAGTATCAAGGCCGGAGTCAATGATCCACAGTTGTATTATGGTTTCTCTTCGGCATTCATCCATGTCAACGAGGACAGTCTGCTCGATTTGATCGTCGTTAACGATTCAACGCCGAAACTGCTCTACCTCAACAAAGGTGACGGCACCTTTGAAGAGACCGGTTACCCTTCAGGCATTGCTCTCAACGAAAATGGAAGAGAACAAGCAGGAATGGGTTTGGCCGTGGGCGATTACGACAACGACGGCCGGATCGATTTCTATATCACGAACTTTTCAGATGACACGAATGTTCTCTATCACAATGACGGCGAAGGGAATTTTACGGATGTCACCTTTCAGGCGGGGCACGGCGAACCGACCTATCCATTCCTGGGATGGGGCACAGTATTCATGGACTTTGACAATGACGGCTGGAAGGACGTCCTGGTTGCCAACGGCCACGTATATCCTTCCGTAGACGGCAGACAGTGGGGCACCAGTTATGCCCAGCAGATGCTTCTGTTTCGCAATTTGAAAAATGGAAAATTTGAACGAGTCGGAGCAGCACCCGGCAGTGGGCTCGCCGAAGCCTGGTGTGCTCGCGGACTCGCGGTCGGCGATCTTGACGGTGATGGCCGGCTGGATGCAGTGGTAAACGTCATGGACGGGAAGCCTGTACTGCTGCGAAATGTTTCTCAGAACCCTGGTCACTGGCTCGAGTTGCGCCTGGTGGGAGATGTATCAAAGAAGAGTCCGCGTGACGCCATCGGCGCCATCGTTTACGTTACCACCGGCAAAGTGCGTCAGCGCCAGGATGTCGTGAGCGGTGGGAGCTACTCTTCACAGAATGATCCAACTCTGCATTTCGGCCTGGGCGCCGCGACTGCCGTTGACAAGATCGAGATCAAATGGCCCGATGGCTCGACGGAAACCGTTTCGGTCCCGAGCGTGGATCGGAAGTTTACCGTGACTGAGAACAAGGGCGTGAGCAAGTAGCCCGCGAGCGTTCCTCCATCCGCGGCTCTCCGCTCAGGACTAACAAACCGTTGACTGTCCACCGCGGTCTATAATACTGTCCAACCTGTTCAATCATGCGGCATTGGACTCTGTGGCGTCGACCCTTGTTAATAGGTTTCTGTTCAGAAAAGGCGGAGAAGACTTTCTAAGGCCCCACACATGCGACGAATAGATCTGAAGAAGGTTCAGCCAGCGCGCCTAACCACGATTCGCGATATCAATCGGCAGATCGTATTGAATTATGTGCGCGAGCGGGAACCAATTTCGCGCGCGGAGATTGCTCGAGAGACTGCTCTGCAGCGATCGACGGTCTCGGCGATTATCGACGATTTGCAGAACGACGGTCTGGTCGAAGAGATAGGCGAGGGCGAATCGACTGGAGGCCGGCCGCCCACGATGTTAAGGCTGCGCACTGCCGGCCCAATTGCGATTGGGGTCGCGGTGACGCCGAGCGTTACCACCATCGCTACCAGCGATTTGGCGGGCCGCGTCCTTGGGCAAGAAGCATTCGCGACTGAACCTGATCCCGACCGCACCTTTGGTAGAGTGGTCGAATATATCGAAAAGCTTCTGGATCGCAAGAGCGGATCAATTGAATCGATTGGAGTGAGTCTTCCGGGATTAGTCGACCCGTCAACGGGTACCGCCATCTATGTGCCTTACTTCAAATGGCGCGATATCCCGGTCGCCAGAATGATCTCGTCCGCAACGAATCTGCCGGTAACGTTGGATAACGACGCGAATGCCGTGGCGCTCGCCGAACTTTGGTTTGGTAGGCCGGAAGTGAGTGATGCGCGCGATTTCATACTCGTACTGGTGGCGGAGGGCGTAGGTACGGGAATCGTCTTTGACGGTCAGATCTATCGTGGTGAGCACGGCGCCGCCGGCGAATTTGGCCATATGATAATCGGTACGCACGCGCCCGTCCCTTGTTCGTGTGGCAATCGCGATTGCTGGGAAGCTTTTTCTTCTGAGCGCGCGGCGCTGGCT
Source organism: Pyrinomonadaceae bacterium (assembly GCA_035601635.1). Taxonomy (GTDB): domain Bacteria; phylum Acidobacteriota; class Blastocatellia; order Pyrinomonadales; family Pyrinomonadaceae; genus UBA11740. Next base: position 3,117 of record DATNNY010000102.1, on the reverse strand, counting down.
CGCTACCATGAGTTCTCGGGCAATTCGACAGTCGGTTTCAAAGAACTCGTCGATAGAGCTTTGCAGGGCGAGGTGCACGCGACTGCTGCGCTGGTCGACTCCGCGCTTTGTCTGGGCATAGGTATTTCCAATCTAGTCGTCGGCTTTAGTCCAGAGGCGGTAGTGGTTGGCGGTGAAATCGCGAGGGCCTGGCCGTTGGTGGAAGGCGCGCTGCGAGATACCATCGAGCACAGCGTCAGGCGGGGTCTCCCTTCAGCGCGAATCCTCCCTTCGACCCTGGGAGAAAACCCAACGCTAATGGGTGCATTGAGCTTGGTGCTGGCGAGCAAGTTTGCCGCTGCTGCTGCGGCCTGAGCTGGGACTGTAGTCAGACTGCTGGTTAACGCCAGCATCGAACTGCGGACATTCCCGCCGAAACCTCGACTATTATTTTTCCTCTAATGCGCCAAAAAAGTATTGACAGCTCAATAAAAGTGTACTAATACTTAGTTTGCTCAGACAACAAACCCCAAGCGGGGCTTACCGACAGACGTAAGTCGAATTCTGATCGACCTGAGTCAGACGTGCATTTGTACTTGGCCTATGCATTTCCAGTAACAGCGTGAGGCGCCCTGCTCCAACGAAAAGGGAGAGTGCGCTCTTAATCTAATCTTCTATGCGAGGTTTCAATATGACTACGGCTCAAAGCGTCGTTCGCTTTCTCATGCGCGGTTGTGTTCTTTCGTCTCTGTTCTTAGTCATGGCTATTCCAATCATGGCGCAGACAAATAAAGGGACGATCAAAGGCTCAGTTACAGATCAGAACGGAGCCGTGGTTCAGAAAGCTCAAGTCACGGTGACGAACGTCGAAACGAACGCCGAGCGCACAGTGAATGCAGGCGATGATGGAATATATGAAGTGCCTCTGCTGGAGCCGGGCAAGTACAAAGTGTCGGTTAAAGCGCCGTCGTTCCCAGAGACCATTAGAGAGAATATTACCGTGCAGACGGCCAGCACGGAGGTAGTAGACGTTACCTTGACTGCCGGGGGAGTGGGAGGAACGGTCACGGTTACTTCCGCTCCGAATCAATTGGAAACTGAGACAAGCGATCGGGGCAGCGTGGTAAGCGGTAGAGAAGTAACGGAGCTTCCTCTGTCAGGCCGTAACTTTACTCAGCTTGCGACGTTAACACCCGGTGTATCGCGCGTGACAATAGGAACACTTTCGGATGCGCGCGCGAACAACAACGGCGATCCGAATGCCGGTGGCCAGGGCCCCGGGGGCGGCGACCCTCGTGGTTCTACGGAATCAGCTCGCTTTGCTCGTTCTGGTGGCGCGGTACTTTCGGCGAACGGTCAGCGCCCGACAAATAATAATTTTTCCGTAGACGGCGTTGATAATAACGAGCCGCAGTTTGGGTCGATCGGGGTCTTCGTCAATCCGGATGCTATTGCTGAGTTCAAAGTGACCACGAGCGTGCCTCCAGCCGAAATCGGCCGCGCCGGCGGCGCTGTCATCAACACGTCTTTCACGTCCGGCACAAATCAGTTTCACGGCTCGGGCTACTACTACGGACAAAACTCCGCTCTTAACGCTTATCATCCGATTTTGAAGCGTAACCGGGCGGAGGCGATTGCGCGCAACGACATTAATATTCCAGTCAAAGCAGTGCAGCAGATCCACGAGTTCGGGGGAACAGTTGGCGGGCCCATCGTCAAGAACCGGACCTTCTTCTTCTTTGATTATCTCGGTGGGCGGAACAATTTGCCGACTCCGCTGTCCTCAACTGTTCCTACGGCGGACGTTCGTAACGGGGTCTTTGGCACTACCTATACCAGTACTCGGGACTGCGGCAGGGGCATAAGCGGCGTGATCTGCGATGCGACGACGGGTTTGCCTTTTACTAGTGCGACGATTCCCGCTGGCCGCATCAGCACCGTCACACAAAAGTTCTTCAATCTTTTCCCCTCGCCGACATCCACCCGGCTTAACCCGGGCCAGTTCGATAACAACTTTTTCAGTCAACGCAAGGTAAAGGAGAAGATCGACAACTTCGACGTCAAGATTGACCACCGCGTCTCCGGCAAGAACTCACTTTCGGGACGCTATTCGTTTCAAAACTTTTCCGCAATTCGCGGATCTTTCTTTCCGCAGGTTCCGGCTGGTTTCGGCGCGGGCAACGAATTTGGCAACACGCGCCAGGTAGTCCTCACCGATACGCACACCTTTAGCCCGACCGTCCTCAACGAGTTTCGTTTCGGCTACACAAAAATCAATATTGGAATTTTCAACTGCGGTGTCGGCGGCGCCTGCGGCATCAGCGGGACTTTCTCGCAGGACGTGGGCATCCCGAACGTGAACAACGGGACCCTCGAGCAATCCGGATCCATTCTTACGGGCGGCTTCGGCAATGGCTTTGTAGAGTTTGCGGGTGACGGAGGCCCGTTCATCGTCAACAGCAAGAATCCTTATTTCGCTGACACTTTGACGGTGCTCAAGGGCAAGCACTCATTCAAATTGGGCGGCGAGATGCGACTCCGACATCTTCATACCATTGATGGCGGTCGCACCGGCGGACTGAAAGGTAATCTTGCGTATGCGGATAACGGCCCCTCGACAGGCACCAATCTGGCGTGTCCGGTCGCGTCCCGTGGTCCGAGCTTTAACGCGGGCACAGGCGACGGATGTTTCGTTGACGCGAATGGGATCGCCTTTGGCGGCACCGGCCTAGCGATTGCGAATATGTTGGACAACCGCGTTGCGGCGCTGCAGACCTTCCGAGGCAGTGTTCCCGGAGGAGCCTTTGATCTTCGGTCGCAGGAGTACGGATTTTTCGTGCAGGACGACTTTAAGGCAAGTGATCGGCTGACGCTCAATCTCGGGTTGCGTTATGACATATTTCCGGCGGCCACTGAGAAAGCCGGACGACTGGGCAATTACGATCCCGCGACACGGACTGTTATTGTCGCTTCCGGCAAAGGTGACAGTCTGATCAAGACTGACAAGAACAATTTTGGCCCGCGAGTTGGTTTTGCTTATGCCATCGGACCAGAGAAGAAGATGGTCATTCGCGGTGGTTACGGGTTGCTCTACACGCTCGACGCGGTGGATCGGCCGCCCCTGGTACAGAATCCACC
>DATNNY010000101.1:0-6492 GCA_035601635.1 Pyrinomonadaceae bacterium | reverse complement strand
CTCACTCTGGAACGTGTGCTCCATATAAAATGAGTGCATGTTGAGTTTGAAGAACGCCTCAGTGCGAATCTGTCGTTTGATGTAATCAAGAGTCGGCACCGGTCCGCGGCTGATGTCATCCGACACGGCGCGCCAACGCATAGTGGGCCAGTCGGTGATCGTTAATACCGGAATCGATGCCGTTGATCCCTCGCCCCGGACAAGTTGTTTCAGCGTCTGCAACCCATAAAATGTACCAGCCGTCGTTTTTCCGGCCACCACAATTTGACGAACGCCCACCATGAGAATGTACGCCTCGTCGCTATTCCAGTTCGCGGATGATCCCGAGCCTTCACCTACAAGCGCGGCTTGGATTTTTGGCAAATCCATACGGCCGATCAGAATTCGGGTTGCCGAGTTACCCCCAAGTCGAACTGTGACGCCCGCGGATTGCTTCAAATCATCGACAAAATCCTGAGCCGCAAATCGATCGTCCTCCGATTGTGGATCGGCAAGGATGATGCGTGTTCCCTGCCTCAGATCAAACCTGTCTTCCGTGACGTGGTTGATTTCCTTCGGGGCCGGAATTACCTGGAGCTTTAGCGACTGCGCGACAACCTGCCCGCCAGCGCACCCCAAAGCGCAGACAATGGCCGCCCGCAGGAAGTAGGTTCGTGTTAGAGTTGTGGTCATCAGTCGAGTCTCGTTATGACGCTATAAAGTTTTATTGATCGAGTTGAATGGACGGACGACTATTTACCTGAAATTGCGTGCGAATACAATGAGAGTTTTGAGCCTGTTTAGAAGCGGGCTATCGCCCGCTTGGTCGGGCAGTAGCCCGGCTCTAAACGAAGAGAGAGGATTTTCGTGTCCTTAATGCTTCAGGAAATCGCCGAGCAACCAGCCGCTCTGGCGAAGACAATTACCGAGGAGCGCGCCAAAGTTGCGCGGCTTGGCGAGTCATTGCGCCGGCGCGAGATCGATCTGATCGTGCTGGTCGCGCGTGGTAGTTCGGACAACGCCGCACTGTTTGGCCGCTACCTTTTGGAAATCACCACGGGTATTCCCGTCTCACTCTCGGCGCCTTCGGTCTATACGCTCTATCAGTCAAAGCTGAATCTCAGAAGAGCCCTCGTCATAGGCGTTTCCCAGTCAGGTGAAGGAGAAGACATCAATCGAGTTCTGGAAATCGCCCGCGCGCGTGGCGCTTTCACGATCGGAATTACCAACGAGTCTTCGTCATCAATGGTCGGCGTCGTTGATGAAACACTGTTAATGCATGGCGGTAAGGAACGTTCAGTAGCCGCGACCAAGACCTTTACCGGCCAGATGTTGCTTTTCTATCTGTTGGCAGCGGCCCTCGCGAACGATGGACGTGCGATTGACTATCAGCTAATTCCCGATCTGGCGGCGCGTGCTCTCGAGCAGCGGCCGGCAATAGTCGAGCTGGTCCAACGCTATGTGTTCATGGAAAACTGTGTCGTGGTTGGGCGTGGCCTGGCTTATGGAAATGCGTATGAGTTTGCTTTGAAGCTAATGGAGACGTGTTACGTCGTGGCCGAGCGATTTTCGTCAGCAGACTTTCTGCACGGGCCGGTGGCGATGATCGAACGCCACTTCCCGGTAATTATTTTTGCTCCACCCGGTGTCATGCTGGAAGGCACGAAAGATTTAATCCGGCGCTTGCGCGAGCTGCGCGCTGATACCCTCGGGATTACCGCTGACCTTGAAGCGGCCGCCTCGTGCTCACGGTCGATCATCATGCCTCGTGAGATCGATGAGTTCCTCGCGCCGATTCCTTACATTATTCCTGCACAACTGTTCGCAGCGTTACTGGCTGAAGCGAAGGGCCTGGACCCGGACGCGCCAAGATCATTGTCAAAAGTTACGAGAACGCTGTGATTCCTCCGTTTGTAGCGCAAGTTGTTAACTTGCGTCTCGTCTGTAGCGAAACCTTGAACCTGCTCGCGTCGCTTTGCAAACGGAGCTAAAGCCTTGCGTTTAAACGTGGCGGGCCGATTGGATTTTGTGCTTGAAAGTCATGTAAGACAAGCCGATAATTAGGCCGTCAATGAACCAAGATCCAACCAAAGAACTTCCTGATAAGAGGTCATTCGAAGAGCGGGTATTCGCCCGATTCGATATGGTTGACGCGCGCTTCGATACTGTCGATGCGCGCCTTGAGAAACTTGAGGCACACTCGTACGACACCAAGCCCATCTGGGAGCGGGCGCTCAAAGAAATTCACGACACGCGCATAGAACTGGGTGAAGTGAAAGCGGGGCTTGCAGGGGTAAAGACCGACGTGGCAGGGCTAAAGAGCGACGTAACCGGGTTGAAGACCGACGTGTCCGGCTTGAAGACCGACGTGTTCGAAATGAAGAACGAGTTCTCGGATGCGAAACGCGAAGTAAGACGGCAAGTGACTAAGCGACTAGATCAAATCCAGGTCTTCCAATTTGAGTATCGCGAAGATATTCGCGCTGCTTATGAACGAATTGAGAAACTCGAAAAAAAAGTTGGCTTAGAACCTGACCACAGTTAGACTCAGGCCTCGTGAGCCCTGATAACCCAAGAGACCTCAACCAATCTTCCCAATCTGATAATCACCAATTGTCATCTCATAACGGGGCCCTGCTCAGTGTACTCGGCGTGGGCTTTGGTCTCGCCGTGACGATCGGTGGCACGATCGGAATGGGTATCCTGCGTACTCCCGGCGAAGTCGCCGCCCAACTTCCGACAGCAAAATTATTCATCGGCGTCTGGATCCTCGGCGGTGTTTATGCCTTACTCGGCGCGATCACGGTCGCCGAACTGGGCACGATGATTCCCCGCTCGGGCGGCTGGTATGTCTTCGTTCATCGAGCGATGGGAAACTATCCGGGGTTTGTCGTGGGTTGGAGCGATTGGCTCTCGACCTGCGGGACTCTGGCAGTTATCGCGATGGTGGTTGGCGAATACACTGCGGTGTTGATTCCGCGGCTCGCCGGCCACGAGAAATCTGTCGCACTCGGAGTCACGCTCGTCTTCGCGGCCCTGCAATGGCGAGGAATTCGTTGGGGCAGCTTCACACAAAACATAACCAGCTTGCTGAAGACTTTGGTCTTCGCCGTCATCGCTATAGCCGCGTTTACCTATGGAGGGAACTCCAGCACCGGGACCTCTCTGGCCGTGCCTCGCGGCTTTGCGATGTTCGGGGCCCTGATTATCGCGCTGCAAGGTGTCCTGTACACCTACGACGGGTGGTACGGCGTCATCTACTTTGGCGAAGAGGTTCGCAATCCCAAACGCGACGTGGTTCGTTCGATGATTGGCGGCGTGCTGCTGATAATTGCGATCTATCTGATCGTAAACCTCGCCTATGTCTACGTACTGCCGATGTCACAACTCGCAGGTGAAAAGTTTGCGGCCGGCGCAGTTGCCAACAAGATCTTTGGCGTCTATGGCGACAAAACAATTCGGGTGCTGGCAATTCTCTCACTGCTGAGCACGATCAATGCTTACACTTTAACCGCACCGCGGATTCTTTACGCGATGAGTTGCGACGAGCTCTTCTCGCACCATGCCACCAGAGTAAACAAAGGCGGCACGCCAACCATCACTTTGCTAATCAGCACTCTCGTAGCGGTGCTTTTTATCTTCAGAAGTTTCGAGCAGGTTATGGCGGCGCTCGCTTTCTTTTTTGTGGCGAATTACACGATGGCCTACCTTTCGCTGATCGTGCTGCGCGTGCGCGAACCTGATCTGCCGCGCCCATACCGCGCCTGGGGATATCCGTGGATTACGGGAATAGTTCTACTGGGCGCGATCGCGTTTCTGGTGGGAGCCGTGATTAGCGATCGACCTCACAGTCTGTTTGCCCTCGCTATTCTGGCTGTCAGCGTTCCCATCTATCTCACCGTGCGCTTCATGTCTTCGCGCCATCGCCGGCCCTAACGAGTAGGCTTTGCCGCCGGTCAAAAACGATCCACGAAATCACACGAAGTCCAGTTGCCGGTTCGTTCCAATTGGTGTGATTTTGCGGATCGTTCGTCAAACCAAATAGAGACAGACCGAACCCAAAGTCACGGTACGCTTCGGAGCGATCAAGAATTTTGCGCTGGAAGCAACCGCCAAAGCGTCGGATGCGCACGCTTCGAAGTGTGTGTTATTCTCGCTTTCGGTTTGAATGAATTGCGAAAGTGGCGGAATTGGCAGACGCGCCAGACTTAGGATCTGGTACCGAAAGGTGTGGGGGTTCGAGTCCCCCCTTTCGCACCATAGAACAGAGATCGGAAATCAGAGGTCAGAGGTCAACGCATGGAAGAGTATGGCAACAACTTTCACTATCATCTGAGCGAGGGCTGGAAAAGTATCGAGTCGCCTTTTGACCCGACGGAAACGGACTTCAACGAGCAGCTCAAACGTCTCGGCTATTTTGAGCACGCGACGTTTACCGTTGGTGATGTTTCGTCTTTTTCGGTCGAATGGCACACACCGACTCGCGAAGGGTGCCCGCCATTCCCTTACTTGATGATAGTTAGTGACGGCTCGTCATTATGGCAAGTCTTTGCGTCAGATTTTCCTAGCGCAATTGACGTTCTGCACAAGTTTGCTTCAATCGCACAGGCTGGACTGGTGCACGATGTTTACGACGAGACCGAAGCGACGCGCTTCAAGGAGTTCGACAAGACCGAAGAACGCCAGCGTGAGATTGCACGAAAGCGCAAGGAACGTAGTCTCAGCCGCGCGTCGTAAGCCAAACGAGAAACGCAGGACTAGCCGTTCAGAGTTCAAGCTTTAGCTTGTGAAATTAAAAGCGCAACCTGAAGGTTGAACTCTGAACTTTTCTTTTTATGAAAACTGAAATCAAAGATATTTCACCGACCAGGAAGCAGATTGACGTCGAGATTGACGCCGCTGCTGTGCGTACCGTCTACGACCGCATCAGTGACAACTACGCCAAAGCGGCGAGTGTTCCCGGGTTTCGGCCGGGACATGCACCGCGAGCTGTCGTGCGCACGCGTTTCAAAGATCAAATTCGCACCGAGGTCCTGCGCGAATTACTCCCGGAGGCCGTGCAACAGGCTGTCGAAGAGCACAAACTCGAACCGCTGGGCGAACCAGAGCTCAATCTGGAAAACTCCGAGGGGCTCGACCAACTCGGCCAACAACCGATTTCGTTCAACGTCAGCGTCGAAGTGTTGCCCGAAATCAAACTAGGCAAATATAAAGGTCTCGAAGTCGCGCGTAGCTCCCGCCCCATAAAGGACCAAGATGTCGATCGGGTGATTGAATCTCTGCGGGAAGGTTCCGCGACGCTCGAGCCGGTGGAAGATCGTGGCGCCCAACCAAACGATACAGTCACGGCCAGCTTTCACGGCACGTTTCCCAACGAACCCGATGCCGAACCCATCAAGGTCGAGGACGTCGACGTAGTGCTCGGTGGCGAGGGCGTCGTGCAGGAGATCACAGACCAGCTCACCGGCACGAGGCCCGATGACGAAAAGACTTTTACCATAAATTATCCGCCTGATTTCAGCGCAAAAGGTCTCGCCGGTAAAGAGGTCGCATATACCGTGAAGGTCAGCGCGGTTCGGATCAAGGAATTGCCCGACCTTGATGACGAGTGGGCCCAGAGTCTCGGCGACGAGATCGAATCGCTCGCGCAGTTGCGCACCAAGGTTCGCGCCGACCTGGAACAGCAGGTCAAGCAGGAAGCCGACAACAAGATGCGGGGCGCATTGATGCGACAGCTCGTCGAGGCGCACGAGTTTGAATTGCCCGAGCGTCTGGTCGAACATCAGACCGAGCACCGACTTGAGTCGGTAGTGCGCGACATGATTGGCCAGGGTCTCGATCCGCGCAATCCTGAATTGCAATGGGACAAGGCGCGTGAGTCTTTGAAAGAGCAGGCCAGCTATGATCTGCGCAGTTCACTTCTCCTCGAACACATCGCCGGAGAAGAGAAAATTGAAGTGAGCGATCAGGAAGTTGAAGACGAGATCAATGCGATTGCTGAAGCCTCCAGACAGTCCGCAGATCAAGTGCGCGCTATCTTGACAAAGCAAGGTGGCGAACGTAGCATCGCTGGCAGGTTGCGCAACCGTAAAGCACTTGAATTGTTAGTCGAAAATTCGCGCGTGACTGATGAAGAGTGGAAGGAACCAGAAGAGTCTGACGACGATACGCGGGAGCAGAAATAATTTTCCATTTCTCATTTGGCATTCTTTGACGACGAGACAGTTTTTTAGATGGCAAATGAAAAATGACAAATGGGATATGGAAATAGACGAAATCCAACCCTCTGAGTTTTTGATCTCAATCTCAAATTAAAGAGCTGATATGGCACTGATCCCCATGGTAGTTGAGCAAACGTCGCGCGGAGAGCGAGCGTTTGATATCTACTCGAGACTTCTTAAAGACAACATCATTTTTCTCGGCACGCCGATCGACGATCAGATTGCTAATCTGATCGTCGCGCAACTACTTTTCCTCGAGGCCGAGGATCCCGAAAAAGACATCAACGTCTAT
>DATNNY010000100.1:0-10891 GCA_035601635.1 Pyrinomonadaceae bacterium | reverse complement strand
TTCACAGGCTCGGCAACCGAGACAACGATCGATATGACTTGCAAACGTCGGGGACTCAGCCGCCAGCCGGCCTTCTTCGACCGCGCGCATTAGATAGATACGCCCGCGTGGACTGTCGTTTTCATCGCCGGTGACGACGTAGGTAGGACAGGCTTCCAAACAGAGTCCGCAATGCACGCAGGCCAGGATTTTTTCTTCTTCGGATTTCAGAGCAGTCGCGAGGTTCGATGGTTGAGCGGAGGCCATATCTTTCATGAAGCTAGGAAGCTGGCGCCAGCTCTGCTTCATTCTGAACAACCACAGTTGGGTTGGGATTCAGATCGGGAATTGGCATGTTCTGATCGGCAAGGATGGCGACCTGCTCTTCCATGCCCCACTTCGCCTTGTAAAGACAATCTTCGATTGAGTGTCCGACGCCCGTGAAGCCTTCCAGATCCGGAGAATAAAATCCGAAGAAGTTTGGATCTAATGTGGCCTCAATAATCAGCGAATACTTGAGATCGATCACGGTGCATCACCATTAAGCCTAATAAGTTTCTCGCCAGCTACTTTGAACCACATCACGCATGCCGCTGGCGACCTTCTCGATTGGCGTGACTTGTTCCTCCGCGAGCGCTGCCGCATATTCGAGGCACGCATTGATATCGGCACGCTCGATGTGCTGATAGGCGCGAAGGAGACTCTCAATCGTATCGCCGTTTGCCAGCATACTAACTATTTGATGCACAGGAATACGCGTGCCCCTGATACAAGCCTGTCCGTGGCAAACGCCCGGGTCAATTGAAATACGATCGACCATTCTCACTCCTCCGGTGCAGAAGTATAGCGAGCCTTGCCAAAGTTAGCCACTGCCGTTCAATGAGTTAGTTGCTTAGGACTTCCAGAGTTGAGCATCTCAACGAGCCAGCGAAGCTGGCGGCAGAGTTTAGCCCAGGGTGAAGCGAGCGTAGCGAGCGGAACCCTGGGTTAATGTTTTGAATTTGTTCGAGCCCGCTTTAGCGGGCGAACGAATCTGCCGCCCGCTCAGAGCAGCACGGTGAAGCCTTCCTGACGAAAGTGTTCGTCGTGAGTCAATATGTCGCTGATGCCTCGCTCGCTCATCGTATGCATCGAGATACAATCCGTTAGGCTATAGCCTTTGTCTGGGCGTGCCTTGTAAAGCGTGAGACCCGCAGTGAATGCTTCATGGCTCTGTGGCGCAACTTCGATATTCGCATTCGTAAGAATTCCCTCAGCTTGGGTGACTGCTCCAACGCGGGCCTTTTCGCCGTACTCCGAAAAGAAATTCAAGAGTTCCACCAGCACATCTTCGGTTGTGATCAGTTTAGTTTCTGCAACCAGCTTACTGGCCGCGATTGCCCGCTCGTGCCATTGGTCTCTTGGATTGAAAAGAGCCACAAAGTAGAGTGTGTCAACGAAGGCGACTTTCACGGCTGCTGTTTCGGTGCTCCATAGAGGTAATGATCAAGATTGATCGAGCCGTCGGTAGGTACATTCTCCCAGGTGTCTGCGGGCAAGCGAGCGTTGACCTCTTCCACAATCTCCCAAATGGATCTGCGATCCGCGCTCGTCCCGTTAGGCTCCGCAATGGCCTGATTCGCAAGAGTATCAATGAGCCGTAGCGCTTCCTGTTGTTTGTAGGGAGGCAACGCTCGCACCTTATCAATCAGTTGGTCCTCAAGGTTTGCGGCCATGATCCTTCTCCTGTTTCCTCTCAGCGTTCGAGGAGTATAGCATTGTCCGAGGGACTTCTTCATTCATCTGCAAGATGGAGAAGTCTGGTAGGTTGCACTCGGCGAAAAGCGGAGTTGTCGGGCCGTGTCATAGGTGTGAATCGTCGGCTTGTGTTACCAGTCTAAGTGACTCGCGAAAAGGTTGCGGACATCATAACTTGACCATCAAGTCAACACCCTTTTGGGATCAGCCATAGGAACGCATATGTCAAATCAGAATAGCTCAAAAACACTCGCTCAGTGGAAGGAAAAAGCCAGAGAGAGATTGTCCGCATTCACGGCTCAAGCCGCGCGACGAATGGGAGTCCATATCGAGACGCCCATCACAAGGCGAAGAGACAGTGCGTTCTTACGAAAGGCTACGCTTGTTTTTGACCCAATAACAGTGACTTTAGAAGATGCTTACGGCGGAACTTTCTCATGTACGTATGACATCAGCAGTACATTGTCTGGACTACGAAAGACGTTTCAGAATCTGGAGGTCTCCGATAGCGAAATCGCGGCGTTCGCAGAGAGCGAGAACCTTCCATTTGATGAAGCGATGCAAAGAGCAGCCTTTAGCTATGTGGAAGCGGAAATTTTCTCCACGCTTGGGGCAGGTCGATTCTTGCGCACCGAACTAAAGTCTGCGCTTGCGAGGATCTCGTCAGCAGTTTTGGTCCAGATGAAAGGCTTTGGTTCTTCATTGTGAATGTCGATGTAGTTGCGAATAGTTGTTTCAAGGTTGCGCGTGCTGCGAAAGACGCCGCGCCGCAGTTGCTTTTCGGTCAAGAGTCCAAACCAACGCTCGACCAGATTTAGCCAGGAGGCGCTGGTAGGCGTGAAGTGGAGTTGAAAGCGTGGGCGTTTCAGCAGCCAACGCTGAATCGACGCAGTCTTATGAGTACCATAGTTGTCGAGAATGAGATGAACATCAAAGCCCTGCGGCACGGCCGCATCGATCTTATCGAGGAACTTGCGAAACTCAAGCGAACGGTGACGGCGATGAAGCTGGCCAATGATCTTGCCAGTCTTAGTGTCCAAGGCGGCGAACAGCGAAGTGGTCCCGTGGCGCTTGTAATCATGAGCCCGGCGCTCCGCTTGTCCCGGGCGCATAGGCAGAATTGGCTGCGAGCGATCCAGAGCTTGAATCTGAGATTTCTCGTCAACACACAGCACCAGAGCCTTATCCGGGGGATCCAGGTAAAGCCCGACTATGTCTCGTACCTTGTCGATGAACAGCGGGTCCTTAGAAAGTTTGAAACTCTCGCTGCGGTGCGGAGCCAAAGCGAAAGCTCGCCACACCCGATGAACGCTGCTCCGACTCAGACCGCAAGCCGCCGCCAGCGAGCGCGTGCTCCAGTGCGTAGCATTCTTAGGGGTGGATTCCAAGGTCATGGTCAGTACTCGCTCCACTTCAACATCACTCAGTCGTCGGGGTGTGCCCGGTCGCGGCTCATCCAACAAACCATCGAGCCTTTTATTCAGAAAGCGAATGCGCCATTTGCCGACCATCTGCTTGGTTACGCCCAAGCGCTCCGCCACCGTCGTATTAGTTTTCCCCTCGGCGCTCGCCAGAATGATGCGCGCCCGTTGGCCCAACGCTTGACTCGTTTTCGGCCGCCGCGACCATCGCGCCAACGTCTCTCGTTCATCTTGCGTGAGTGTCAAAGGTGGTATCCGTCGTCCTTTTCGCATCGTTGTCTCCTTGGTATCTAATACGAAAATGGATGACATTTTGTTATTGGAACTTTAGAGACAGGACACTAGTTCGCCGAGTTCTGAATAGTTCAACCTCACCGGGCAGAGAAAGGATCGATTCGGAAATGAACCGCAAACCTGAGATGTTTGTGACACGTCACCCCTGACAGCGGACAACTCTCTTTCGAAGAGTCTTGGTTTGCCTTCGCTTGACTCTGAGCACTCACGAAGATCTCTGCTCTTCAATACCCCACCGCCAACCCATCACTCCTGCGCGGATCGGTCGCTCCCAAACGCACGCCCGTCTTCTCTTCAATCATGATCCCTTCGGCGTCGCCCAGGTATCGCGGTTTACCGAGCTTGTGTCCGCGACTTATCAAAGCGTTCTGCGTATCGCCTGATAATCCGTACGGCTCGAACACCAGCTCATCGGGCAACCATTGGTGATGAATGCGCGGCGCGTCGATGGCCTGCTGAATATTCATGCCGTAATCAACCACGTTAGTGATCACATCGAGTACGGTGTTGATAATCGTCGGCCCGCCGGGACTGCCTACTGTGAACCAGAGCGAGCCATCTTTGCGCAGCACGAACGTCGGCGTCATGGCTGATAGCGGCCGCTTGTGCGCGGCGACGGCGTTGCGCTCGCCCTGAATCAAACCATATAGATTTGGCGTGCCTGGCTTGGCGGCGAAATCATCCATCTCGTCATTCATCAGCAGACCGGTGCCCTTCGCAACTACGGCCGAGCCAAACGAATTATTCAGCGTGTAGGTGTTCGAGACCGCATTGCCCTCAGCATCGACCACCGTGAAATGCGTAGTCTCTTCTGATTCATAACCGACGGGTTTGCCGGCTTTAACTTGTTCGCTGGACGAGGCGCGTTCCGGATTAATGTTGTTGCGTAATTGCGCAGCATATTTCTTGTCGACTAATCCCGCGACTGGCACCTTGACGAAATCAGTGTCGCCCATATATTCGGCGCGGTCGGCAAACGCGCGGCGCATAGCTTCGGTCATCAGGTGATAACGATCCGAGGATGCCCAATCCATCTTCTTAAAGTCATAGCCTTCCAGAATGTTGAGCATCTCGATCAGCACCGCCCCGCCGGACGAGGGTGGCGGCATTGAGATCACTTCGTAACCGCGATAATTGCCGCGCAAAGGCTGGCGTTCTTTGGCGACATATCCTCGCAGATCATCCAACGTCAGCAGACCGTTATGACGTTTCATATCGGCCGCGATCAACTGGGCCGTCTGCCCCTCGTAGAATTCGTTGGGCCCGCGCTGCTGCAAACGGGCGAAGGTGGCCGCGAGATCCGGCTGCATGAACACATCACCTTCGTTGTACAACTTGCCGTTGTTGAGATAGATACGTTTCGTCTCAGGATATTTGGATAGGTATTCGCGATTGCCCCGCAGACCGCGGGCGAGCGTGTAGGTCACAGTGAAACCGTTGGCCGCCAAACGTCGCGCCGGCTCAATCAATTGGGCCCAACTCAACTTGCCTGAGCCGTACTTCTTCAAAGCTAATTCCATTCCGCGCACGGTTCCGGGAACACCCGCAGCGCGATAGCCTTCAATTGAGCCGCCTTCGCCTTCGATCACATTGCCGTTCTTATCCAGATAGACGTTGCGGGTCGCGGCGGCCGCCGCCATCTCGCGATAATCAATCGCAGTCGTCCGTCCGTCCTTCAAACGAATCATCATGAAACCACCGCCACCCAGATTGCCGGCGGCCGGATGCGTTACCGCCAACGCGAAAGCGACCGCAATAGCCGCATCCACCGCGTTGCCGCCGCGCTTCATGATGTCCACGCCGACGTTCGAAGCAACCTCGTTCGTCGAGGCGACAATGCCATGGCGGGCCCGCACAGGTTCGCGCGAAGCGGCGTGAGTGGTGATCGAGCCGAGCGAAACGGTGAGAAGCGACGCGATTAGAATTAAGGCCACGGAAGCGGTGGTGATGGACCTAAATGTTTTGGAAAGTTTTTCGTATTTCATGGCTGTAATGACTTCCTAAAAACGGCGGCTTTGCCGCCTGATGTGCGGAAAAGGCTCTGCCTTTTCCGATGTGCAAAATCTATTGATAGCGAGGCTATGCCTCGCGCCGAAGGCATAGCCTCCCAAGGATATTTTAGCCAGCCGACGGAAAGCCAAAGACTTTCCGCACATCAGGCGGCAAAGCCGCAAGCATTAACTGCCCTTTACGAATCGCCCCGGCGATAGAGTGTTCCGCGGATCGAGTTGCGCCTTGACTCGCTGCATCAAGACGGCCGCCGAACCAAAATCACCCCAGACATCAAATTCATTCCTGATCTCTTCGGGAGCGCTCTCAACGACCAGACTGCCACCGAGGGTCTCAGCCTTCTGTCGCAGACGTTCCAACGCGCGCACGGCTTCGCGATGATACACCGGAGAGCGAGCAATTGCGCGCAGGCGACCGTCGCCGAGACCGGCATGCCAGCGAAGCCTCCGGTGCGAGGCTTCATCAGTCTCCAGCTCGGCTATTTCGCTCAGAAAACCAACCAGATCGGTCGGCCGCAAAGTCACTCGCCATTTTAGATCGTCTGCGGGTTGTAGAGGCGCGCGGCTCAACTTGCTCCAATGCTGATCGTCCTCGTCGCTGGTCGCGCAAGGGTTACCATGGTCGCGCAGAAGTTTAAGGGCCTGCGCTGTTTGCGTGACGACCGACTTTGGCGAGCCGACAAATCGGATCATCAACGCGCACTCGGGTTCCTTTATGATTTGCAAATCCTGGGCGAGACGCCGAGAGATCAATTCAATGGCGACGGGAGAAAGTTGGCTGTAGACTTTTCGTCCGGCGACGATCAATGAAGCGAGCGATCCGGAAGCCAGCACGGTTCGACTTTCGGCCGGCAAAGGACGCAGCTTGAAAGTCAATTCAGTGATCAGACCCAACGTGCCATAACTTCCGGTAAAGAGTTTACAAAGATCGTAACCCGCAACATTCTTGACGACCTTCCCTCCGGCTTTAATCGCACGGCCATCTGCCAGCACCACCTTCATCCCAATCACATATGATCGCGGCAAGCCAAAGCCAAAACTCAGCGGGCCGCCGAGGCCGGTCGCGACCACGCCGCCCAACGTCGCGCGCCCGTCATCCGGCGGATCTATCGGCAGCCACTGCCCGGCAGAGCCAAGCTGCTTTTGAAAAGCGCTGAGCGTTAATCCTGCCTCAGCGGTCGCGACCAGATCGGCCGGTTCATGATGGATGAGCCGCGTCATGCGGCGCGTGGTAACGATCAAATCAGCCGGCTGAAAAGAATCGCTCCAGGTACGTGCGCCGGCAGGAACCACGGACATGGCTTCTTTTACAGCCAGATGCATTACCTGTGCGGCGGCTTCGCTGGATTGCGGCGCGACTTCGAGCGGGTTTGTGAGTGTGTTGCCTTGTGAGATTCCGATAGAGTCTGAAAGCCTGCGTACACTTTGATCGCCGACGATGAGCGAGAACTCGCGCGCGATTCGGGCTTCATTGAGCTTGGTAGAAATTAGCGTTTGCTTCGGCGTAGCCCGGTCATGCGGGATGTCCGGCGCACCCGAGTTTGTCGAGCGTCTTGACGCTTCGTATCGCTGAGGCGAATGTGATCCTGGGGACCCGGTCGCTACCGCTTCGGGTTCTGACAGTTCAACTGTTGCCACCGCCCGGGCCTCGCCGCAGCCGCGCGGCAGAGGAATGATCTTTCCCGGGTTACATAACCCAGACGGATCGAAGGCAGCGCGTACTTGCAACATCGCAGCCATGTCGTCGTCGCTGAAAATCAAAGGCAGGTAGCTACTCTTATCAAGCCCGACACCGTGCTCGCCGGTAATCGAACCGCCGGCCCGCACGCAGGTTTCCATAATTTCGCGCCCGGCTTGTCTGACTCGCTCCAGATCGTCACCACGGCGCAGATCGAAACAGATCAGCGGATGCAGATTCCCATCACCAGCATGGAAGACGTTCGCGAGTTGGATTTTGTGCCGCGCGCTGATCCGATAAGTTTCAGCCAGAACTTCCGGCAAACGCGAGCGCGGCACCACGGCATCCTGAATCATGATGTCGGGACTTAAACGGCCGACAGCGCCAAACGCCCCTTTGCGTGCGGCCCAAAGTTTTTTTCTTTCGTTCGCATCCGTTGCACGATGAACTGAACGCGCGCCGTGTGCGCTGAGAATGCTTTCGGCCTGGGCCGCATCGTCATCGATGCCGGCTTCGATGCCGTCTAACTCGACGATCAGAACCGCCTGGGCATCGAGCGGCAATCCAGCGGTGAAGACGCTGGCTTCGACGGCGCGAATAATCGCATTGTCCATCATTTCCAGAGCGGCCGGCAGCATGCCTGCGGCAATAATCGCGGACACGGCACGGCTGGCATCATCCACGTTCGTGAAGTCAGCCAGGACGGTGCGGACCGCCGGCGGAATCGGTAAAAGCTTTACTGTAGCTTCGGTCGCGATGCCAAACGTTCCCTCCGAGCCTATGAACACACCCAACAGATCATAGCCGGCGCTGGCTCCGCCCAGATCGACGATCGCGCCGTCGGCCAGAACCACGCGAGCGCCTAAGACATGATCAGTCGTCGTTCCATATTTCAGGCAATGAATGCCGCCGGCGTTCTCGGCAATGTTCCCGCCGATGGTGCACGACGGCTGGCTCGACGGATCGGGCACATAGTAAAGACCGTAAGGCGCGACGGCGCGGGAAAGGTGCGCATTAACCAATCCGGTCTGCACCACTGCCAGACGATTTTCTATATCGATCTTCAAGATCTGCCGCATGCGCGCGAGTTCAATCACCACGCCGCGATCGATTGCCAACGCGCCCCCCGAAAGCCCGGTGCCGGCGCCACGCGGCGCGAAGCTCACACCTTCCTGCGCCAATAGTTGCAGGACTGCCGAAGTTTCTTCGGTTGAGGTGGGAAAGACTACAGCACGCGGCGGATGCTTGTGCTGCGGCAGGCCGTCGCATTCATAGACGAGCAACTCTTCGGGCTCGTCCAGAACGTTTTCGCGACCGACCATCGCGCGAAGATTTTTGATGAGTTGATCCACAAATAGCTTCTTACGGGAAAGCCGCCTGACGTAAATTCGCAAGAGATCTCAGGGCAGATCGTAGATCACATTTACATATTCCTCGGCCTCACTTGCGGCCCACAGCAAATGCAGAAGTTCAGCTGCCCTTCCGACTGGTAATCTCGGGGCAACGATAATTAGTCCAGGCGAACTGTTGGTTGATATGAACTCCCTGAAGAATTCAGGCAGCGTGCGCCGGTCGTGAGAAACCAAAATTCTCTTTGCCTCCGCGGTTCGCTCCAGCACCAGAGTATCCGGAACTCCGTGCAGCTTCAACGCGTGAGCCGTCTGAAAGTCTATGGTTGGATCGAGACGCTTTGTGGCTACCACGATTCGCTGATCAAGATCATTGTCGGCCTGAAACCGGATCTTCATGAGCGGGTGATACGCGCTTCTTCTAAAATGGCGTCTAATCTACGGTGAGCGTCCGGATATTCGGCCCGATTGCGCTGGCGAAAAGCTTCGTAACCTTCATCGGCGTCCTGAAGATACTGATCGATTTCAACGCGATTCGTCAGGTAGTAAGAGATGGCACCGTAGACTTGATCGAGAGTAAGCGTAGGAAAGCAGTCGGCCTGAATAGTTTCCGGCGACAAGCCTTCGAGGAACCGGTAGACGACTGAATCAAGGGAAACCCGAGTGCCTTGAATCCAATAACCGTTATCTCGCTCTTCAATGTAATCAGGTTGAGTCATTACGCTGCTCCCCGTGCCGGCCATTATACCGCACGATCCGATACGCCGAATAGATTGCCATTCCCACCGTCGCCGCAATCACCGCAGTGACCGCTTCTCTCAACGTGCTGTTGGCCAGCAGCCACACCGCCAGGATCAGCGCCGCCACCGCGATGATCGGTCCGCCGCGGACTTTGAACATTGCCACCGGCACCCCAGAACGCCGGCGCAACACTGGCAGTGCAGCGCACGTCACAGCATAGGTCACCAGCCTCGCGATGGCGCTGATCGTCAAAGCTGCGACAAAGGAGCTTCTCAGAGTTAGCACCAGCATCACGCCGGCAGTAACCACGATGGCAATATGCGGAGTAGAAAACCGCCGGTGAATTGCGGCAAAGACTTCCGGCAACTGCTTTTGCTCGGCGATCGCAAAAGGAACGCGCGAACCTGACAGCAAGACGATATTTAGATTTCCCGCGATGGAAATGATGGCGCCCGCGGAAATGATGGCGGCGCCGGTGGTACCCATGAATCGCTGAGCGGCGTCGGCGAGCGGCTTTTGTGAAGCTGCTAACTCAGGCAGAGTCCCGATGCAGACTATCTGAATTAAAATGTAAGTACAGGCAACAACCGCGATCGAGATCAGAAGAGCTCGCGGCAAGTGCGTTTGTGGATTGCGAATCTCGCCGGCGGGAATCGCGGCCATCTCGAATCCAGTAAAGGCATATATCAGCAGCAGCACCGATTGCGAGAAGGCCCCTGCTGAGGGACCAGCGCCCAACGCGAAAGCGTGCGGGTTAAGAAAGAAGAGACCGGCCGCCACAAAAATCAGCATCGGAATCAGCTTGCCGACGGTGAACAGGTTGCTCGCGATGGCGGCTTGTCGCACGCCAAACACGTTGAGCGCGGTCAATGAGAGCAAGGTGCCCGTAATGATTAACGCCCGTGGCATCGTTGAATTCGCGGGCGCCCAAAAGAAAGCCAGATAGCTGACCATCAAATTGCAGTTGGCCGCAAACGCCGTCAGGCGTGCCAGCCAAATCAACCAACCAACTTCGAAGGCCACCGTCGACCCAAAGGCCTCGCGCGCGTACAGGTAGGGCCCGCCGGTTTCATCAAAGCGGCTGCCAACTTCAGCAAAGCAAAGCACGATTAGCGTAACGACCAGCGCACAGGCGACAAAGGCGATCAGACTGTAAGAGCCGATGAGGGCGAACACCTTGGCCGGCAATCCGAAAATTCCAGCGCCAATGATCCCGTTGATAGTGACCGCGACCAGATCCCACTTGCGTATGCCGCGGATCAGGCCTTCCGGGGAAGTTTTTGTTGATTCAGCTTTCATTGAAGAGACGAGATATAGAACCGCTCGCGGTAGCCAGGGCACCTCCAATCAACTACCAAAGTGAGGTCAGTACCGGGAGCCGTAGCGACCGGGTGAGCCGTTAGCTATCACTCGTCGTGTTGAGCAATACGACCCACTCGCTAACGCTCCCGGTACTGACCTCGCTCCTGGGGACCGGTCCGTCTTTAGCCCACGAAATGCCGCGCACGCACTCGCTAGCGCGAGCGGTTCGCCGCCAGAGCTTCGCGCGCTATTTCTTTATCGTCAAAATGAAAAACCTCGCGACCAATAATCTGATAATCCTCGTGACCTTTGCCGGCAATTAGGACCAGGTCATCAGCGCGGGCCTGAGCGATTGCCTGATTGATCGCTTCACGGCGGTCT
>DATNNY010000099.1:0-2828 GCA_035601635.1 Pyrinomonadaceae bacterium | reverse complement strand
TCTTTCAGTTTGGAGACACTGACGGTGACGTCCTGTGTGATTCTGAAGTTGCCGTCGAAAACCGGCACTTCTTCTTTAATTGCCTCCAAGTAGAGGGTCTCGGGCATCGGGTAAGTCACGGGCGCTGGTTCAATTCCCGCGGAGTTGTGCAAGATGAGTTGGATCGGCTGGTAGCCACGCACTCCCGGAGAATAGACGTGAACATCAGAAGGAAGGTCGATGTCTGCGGTCAACGTGACGCGGCTACCCGAGACCACGGTGCGATCCGATTGTGAAAGAGTGACGCGAAGATGCGGCGCTTCGACCGTGTGGCTTACTTCCTCGGTCAATTCAGGGAAAAGCTTCCCAATGACATTGTTGGCCGTGAAGCGGTTTGTGTACTTCACTTCGAAATACTTCTCGCGAATCGTTCCAGTCGCGTCGATATAGAAAAAGCCGGAGTGCGCCATCCCTTTGGTCATACCCTTGGCTTCGGCATTTAGAACGTCAAAGCTGCGAATGACCTGCGAATTGGGATCAGCCAGCATCGGAAACTCAATGTTGTGCCGCTTGGCGAAATCCTTGAGGATCGCGGGACTGTCGTAGCTTATGGCAGCCAGGTGGAGCCCCTGCTTCTCGAACCTTTCTTTGGCGTTTTGCAGCTGCACGAGCTGCGCTTTGCAAAACGGTCACCAATCGGCGGAACGAAAGAAAAGTAGAACCGTCCCTTTTGGACCTTTCAGGGTCTGGTTCGATTGTTCGTGGCCGAATTGATCCGTCAGGGCAAATGCCGGCGCTTGTTGGCCGGTCTCCAGCCCAATGGGCGTGGCCACAGCGGCACCAGTTGGGCGGTTATCCTGCCCGCTCGCAAGAGCAAGCAATCCGGAAGAGATTAGGATAGCAATGCCGGTTTTCACCTTCGCTCCAGATCAGACTTCATCCCGTTGATTTCATTCGGGCTGCCGAATTAAACAGCGGGACGAGAAGTGGCCGTACTATTTCTAAAGCCTACGCGATCAAAAGCGAACGCTGACGCCGCCGCTGGCCACGACATTGTGCTGAGTACTCGAGGACAGCGCTACGTTCAGATTTGGATTGCCGGATAGAAAATCGCGAACCTCGGCTCGCAGGCCGAGGAACCGAAGCAGCCTATAATCCAGACCGCCACCGAAATCGAACACGCCGCGATTCAAAAACTTATTCGTTGTGTTCTGGCCATTCGACAATTTTGCGGATTGCTCATAGAGGGTATAACCTCCGCCGACAGCGACCCACGGCGACAGACGCGCGCCCGGGAAAAGCTTCAGCCGAACTCCGGGAGTGACGTAGAGCGAAGCGTAGTTTTGCGGGACGGTTGCAATTGTGGCGGCCAAGCTTCGATTGGGGAGGGCCACGAATTCGATTTCGCCATAAAGCGCTGCGACTTTTGCATTCAGAAGACAATGGCCGTAGTTGGCTCCCAGACTGACATCGGATGAAATTTGGGTCGAGCCCAGTGCCGGGTTTTGAAAACTGCGCGACTGACTGGGGATCCCACCGAGCGACAAAGTTATTTCGTTGTTCTGGGCCAGAACCGGAAACGGAATTGCCAGGAAGGCTAACAATAAAAAAATGATCGAGCGAAAACTGGATCTTGAGCTGAACGATTTGTCAGCCATTTTGTTGTCGCTCCTAAACCTCACAACGGCGCTTTTCATCGCTCTCTCAGGATGTGGAGACTCACGCTCTCAGCAGCCAATCATTCGCATTTGGTGTCTGCAGAAGTGCAATCGTATGAAGTTTCTCGTTCAAGGCTGGAGCGAGTCCACGTGCAAGCTGTACGATTTCGTGTTGACTGAGATCGGAGACAACGAAGGCGAAGTATTGGGCGGACTCAAATCCGGCTATTTCCATCCCGCTAAGGTGATCTTCGTAGATGCTGAGTCCAGCGGACTCGGCACTCGCTAGGAATTTCCCCGCCGGGAGGCTGGCCCCGTTTCTTTCGGTGAGAATTACAGAGAGTACCGTGCCCTGGCCTCGGGTGATGAAGTGAACGAACTTGCGGTCGCTGCCTGGAATTGAACAGACGTGTCCTTCTAAAACTTCAAATCCCGGGAGCCGCTGCTGGACGACCTGAAGCAGAGGGGCATACCGGGGGCCAAGCTTTTTGCGGATCTGGTCTGGCGGATTGGCAACCTCCGGATAGTTGTGGCCCTTAATGGCGCAAATCAGGTGATCGCTTACTCCAAGCTTCAGGATGCTGTCGATTAGCTGCTCTCCACGGCGCAGGTTGAACCATTGCGCTGCGAATAGGCTAAGAAGAACAACTGCGACAGATGCGAATCCAAGAGCCCAACGTTTTACGGCTACCCGGGCGAACGATCGAGGCTGAGACTCACGGAGTTTGCGCAGGACATCGGCGCGGAGGTAGTCAGCTAACGGGCGGTTGGCAACTGCTCGCTGTAACGCGTCGCGGAGCCGCATACGGGACTCCAGATCGCGCGAGCAGCTTTCGCAGCTTTCCAAGTGATGTACCACCTCGCTGGCGGTTTCTATCAGAAGCTCGTTGCTAAGATACGAATCGAGCTGCTGACGTATGCGCTCACATCGTTTGGAGTCAAAACTCAAGTTGTTCATGCCGTCTCAGCCGCACCGGCCTGCTTCGTACGTGGGTTGATACCATACGAGCGACCTACTTCGGCTAGCTCTTGCCGTAGCAGCTTCCTTCCTCGACTCAATCTCGACATCACCGTTCCCAGTGGAATTTTCAACGTTTCCGCAATCTCCTTGTAAGAGAACTCCTCAACATCCGCGAGTAGGACGATTTCGCGGAATTCCACGGCTACCTTCTCCAGTGCATTCAGCACGTC
>DATNNY010000098.1:0-4339 GCA_035601635.1 Pyrinomonadaceae bacterium | reverse complement strand
GGTATTCGTTCCCTGGGATCCAGAGCGCCGGCGCTTCCTGCTGAAGATCGACGAACCTCTGTCTGTCGAACAGTCGGGCGATGATGAAGAAGATGTGCGCCGCCTGACCCAGTTGTTCACCGGCGTCGTCGAGAAATACGTGCGGCGTTATCCGGACCAGTGGCTCTGGATTCACCGCCGTTGGAAGACCCGGCCCCCGGGCGAGCCTGGGATATATGACTGAATCGCGGTTTTGCCGCTTAGCAATGGGGCAGTAGCCCGACCGTAAGGGAGGGCGCATCCCCGTAGCATTACGCCCTCTCTGACGGTCGGGCTACTGCCCCGGTTCGCGCAAGACAATTATGCCGGTCTCAACCGAACAATCAATCATTGGGACGAAGCAAGGCTTGCGCTCCGCCAACATCGCTCGCGCCTATTCCTTTGCCGACCTCGAGGCCTATTCATTCACTGATCGCCTGCTGATTCGCGCTGCCGACCTCTTGTTCTTCCTGCTGATCAAACTGATCGGGCGCACGATCAATTTTGAAATCGAAGGTTGGGAGCACTGGGAAGCTGCATCATCGAACGGCAGGCTGCCCATCTATGCGTTCTGGCACAACCGTGTCTTTCTCTCGACCCATTTTTGGCAACGCCGCCGCATCGTGGTGATGACTTCGAAGAGTTTTGACGGCGAGTACATCGCGCGCTTTATTCAGCGATTCGGTTATGGCGCGGCTCGCGGATCGTCTACCCGAGGCGCTACCGGCGCGGTGGTGGAAATGATCCGGTTGATGCGCGCCGGTTGTCCGACGGCATTTACCATCGACGGTCCCAAAGGCCCGCGCCACATAGCCAAAATGGGCGCGGTGCTGCTGGCTAAGAAAACCGGCAATCCGATCCTCCCGTTCACGATCACCGCCGAGAAATTTTGGGAAGCAAGCAAAAGCTGGGACGGCTTTCAGGTGCCTAAGCCGTTTACCAGCGCGCGCGTGGACATCGCCGAGCCGATTTACGTGAGCGCTGATGCAGACGAAGATGAGTTAAGAGCGAAACGTGATGAACTTCAGCGCGCGCTTGATGAGATCACTCGGCGCGGCGAAGAGTGGCGAAATTTTAGACCATAACATTATGCAGTCAGTACCGGGAGCGGTAGCGACCGGGTCTCAATTCACGGACATCGAGCCTGCGCGGCCACAACCCGGTCGCTACCGCTCCCGGTACTGACCTCAACACTCCACCCGCTGGTCGCCTCTATTTCATAGCCCCGCCCCTGTTGTAGTAGGATGGCCCAAACCTGAAACTGGACGGAGGCCGAATGATCAATCAGGAACGGATCAAGGACCTGCTGCTGGAGTTGGTCCAAATCGACAGCCACTCACGCAAGGAACGCGAGGTCGCGCAGTGCATAAAAAAATACTGCGAAGAGATGGGAGCAGAGGTCGAGATCGATGACGCGGGTGAGAAAGTCAGCGGCAACACGGGCAACGTCATCGCGCGTTTTCCCGGAACGATTTCGGACGCCGAGTCGATCATGATGAGCGCGCACATGGACACTGTGGTGCCCGGCGAAGGCGTCAAGCCAATTGTCGAAGGCGACATCATCCGGACCGATGGCACGACCGTCCTCGGCGGCGACGATAAGTCCGGTTGCGCCGTAATCATCGAAGTGATTCGCTGCCTGCAAGAGCAGAACATTCCCCACGCCCCCATCGAAGCAATCTTTTCCATTTGCGAAGAAGTCGGCCTGCTGGGCGCAAAGAACGTGGATGTCTCAAAGATCAAAGCCAAGTACGGCATAGTCTTCGACTCCGACGATCCGGGTTTTCTCTTTACCAAAGGTCCTTCGTCGAATCACATGGAATATCGGATTCATGGACTCGAGTCGCATGCCGGCGTGGCGCCCGAAGAAGGAATCTCAGCGATCAAGATTGCCGCCGAAGGAATCGCGGCGATGAAACTCGGCCGCATTGATTCTGAGACGACGGCGAACATCGGCGAGATCCAGGGCGGCATGGCCACCAACATCATTCCGAATCTGGTGGTGCTGAAAGGCGAAGCCCGCTCGCACAGCGAAGAAAAGCTGGAAGCGCAAACACAGCACATGACCAAATGCCTGGAGGACGCGGCCGCCAAATATGAAGTGACTGTTGAAGGCACGACCACCAGGGCTTCAGTCGAATCACACATCGAACGCGACTATTCATCGATGGACGTACCTGACAGTTCGCATGTCGTGCAGTTAGTAATCAAAGCAGCGGCGCGCATGGGCCTCGATGTCAAGACCATGGCGTCCGGCGGCGGCTGTGACGCGAACGTCTTCAATCGCAGAGGTATCGAGTGCGCCAACCTCGGCACCGGCATGCGCGCGATTCACACCGTCAAGGAATGGCTCGATGTCAAAGACATGTATGCCGCGGCTGATATGACGTTGGAGATCATGAAGTTGAATGGTGAGCTGGCGGCCAAGTAGTGAATGGAGCGCGTCCGCGAAGCGGACGAATTAAGTAGCCGTGGGCAACGCCCACGGATGGAACGCAAGCCGATCCATCGACCCTGAAAGGGGTCGGATAATTAGTTCCACAAATACCGCTCGTCATATTCGATTCCGTATTCATCCAGGAATTGTATCAACTCCTCCTTGAAAGACTTTTTCCTGTGATGTTCCTTTTGATTAACCAAATAGGTTTTCAAGCCGGCCTGATCAGCCTTATTAATCGAGAAAGCTCCGTAACCACCTTGCCAGTGGAAATTTCTGAAGCCTGCGCCCTTCGACTTGATCCATATTGAACTATCTTTCTTTAGGTACTTCATTATGGTGCTCAGGGCAATATTCTTGGACTGTGAAATTAGTAAGTGAACGTGATCTGTTGTTCCACCCGTATCGATCAGTCGTGATTCATTGTTCTTTAGAATGCCGCCAAAATAGGCGAACAATTCGGGCTCAATCTCAGGCGTAATCAAGGCCTGACGGTCCTTGGTTGAGAAGATTACATGTACCAGGAGGTTTACTAGAGGTTGAGCCATGCCAGCTCCTTTCGTATTCGACCCTCTCAGGGTCGGGATGGTATGTTCGATTCGAGATCCGTAGGCGCTGCCCACGGCTACTGAATTCGTCCGCTCCGCGGACGCTACCAGAAACAGCCATCGCTGAACAGTCATTGCAAGATGCAAGATTCTTGCTAGGGTCGCTTTTTGAAGGCCGCCACGCTGGACCCACATCACAATCAACGCGAGCGATCTTGACGCTTCGGTCGACTTCTACACTTCGTTCTGCGGTCTTTCGATCGTCCGTGATCGCCGGCTTGAAGGCCGTCATAATGTCTGGCTCGGCCCGGCAACGCCGCCTGGAGAAGATCCGGTCTTCGTTTTGGTCGTCGTCCAGGATGAAGTGAAAGCCCGCCTTGATCACTTTGGTTTTCAATGCGACAGTCGTGAAGAAATCGATCGCATTGCTGAGCTGGCACGTCAACAAAACGTTTTGGTTGAGCCACCGGTGGACATAGGCGGGGTCGTGGGATACTTTGCGATGGTGCGCGATCCGGATGGACATATCGTGGAGTTCACTTATGGTCAGCCGCTGCAGGGTTTGTCGTGATAAGCTTGTGGGCTAATGAGCCATAACGCAAGACATTCTCGTCCGATCGATTTCTATAGGGACGCTGAGGAAATAGGAAAGCGGTTACAGCTTGGTGTCCGCGAAGCGTTGAAAATGCATAAGTATCTTGGTAATCCCATTGCTGTATGGAGAAACGGAAAAGTAGTTATCATTCCTTCGGAAGAGATCGAATTTCCTCCTGATCCATTTGCGTATCGAGACGAGTCAAATCTTGATGCGTGGTAGTCTTCAACCTCATCGCGCTGGCCATGTCGCCTTGATCGGCCGGCCAAATGCCGGCAAATCAACCCTGCTCAACCGGTTGGTCGGCGAAAAGATCGCCGCCGTGTCGAACAATCCACAAACTACTCGCTTCAAAATTCTCGGCATCGTCACCCGTCCGGCAGGCCAGATTGTCTTAGTCGATACTCCGGGCGTGCATAAGCCGGGTTATGAATTGAATCGCCGCATGATGACCTCGGTCCACGACGCTCTACTCAGCGTCGATCTCGTTTGCCTGATGCGTGATGCTGCGGCGCCCACCGGCAATGGCGATCGCTTCGTGCTGGATCTCGTCAAGCAATCCGAAAAGCCCGCGCTGCTGTTGCTGAACAAGACCGACAAGCTGAAAGACAAATCACAATTGCTGCCATTGATCGATTGGTATCAGAGCGAGCATGAATGGCAATCCATCGTGCCGATCTCGGCTTTGAAGGGTGATCAAATCGAGAATTTGCTGGCTGAGATGACGCAGCACTTGCCTGA
>DATNNY010000097.1:0-4250 GCA_035601635.1 Pyrinomonadaceae bacterium | reverse complement strand
GGATGAAGCGTCTGCGCGAATTTCTCGACGCTGGCTATGACAAGAACACTCCGGTCCTGCTGTGCGGTGATTTTAACGTTGCGCCGGAAGAGCGTGATGTACACGACCCGCGGCTTTGGCAGAACCGAATACTTTTTAGCGGGCCGGAAAAGGCTGCTCTGCAGCACGTCAAAGATTGGGGCTTCACGGACGCGTTCCGTTTACACACCGAAGAGGGCGGTCATTATTCATGGTGGGACTATCGGGCGGGCGCTTTTCGCCGCAATCTCGGACTACGAATAGATCACATCTGGGTTTCGGCGCCGCTGGCTGCGCGCAGCAAGACAACTAGAATAGATAAAGGGCCGCGCCAATGGGAGCGGCCCTCTGATCATGCGCCGGTGATCGCAGCCTTCGAGTAGGATTGCCACCGAACTCTGCCGCGCTAAAAAGTGATGAGAACACTTGGCGAGCGGGTGAAGTCAAAGGCATCATTTCATTCCCTGAATGATTGCGACTACTTCGGTTGTTATTTCCTCAAATAAAAGGCACGCCGATTTTCTCTCAACGCTTCATTCTTTGAAGGGAACGAATCGCCAGATGCCGACTATCGCTTCCCACTTCTTGTAAATCCCGGCGAGTGGAGTTGCGGATTTTAGAGAGGCTTCGTTTAGCCGAACTACCCACAGCGCATTTCGGTTCGACCGAGCTATTCCATCGAGCACTTCTCTGACAGTAATATTGGTGCCTGAAAATGTAACGTTCGGAACAGCAAACGGTTCGCCTGGGCCGTAACCGTATCCTCCATTGGAACCATTCTCATATTCCTGAGGATGAAGCTGCTCGTCAATTACGATTCGAAGATCGTGTTCCGCGGTAAATAAACTCACCTTTGTTACCTGGAAGCGAACTCGCAGGTTGAGTATGTTCATTCGGTTCAGTACTGGACCTGAACGAATGTGAACCATGCCATTACTTACGCTCAGGTGCTGTGCCGGACAACGGCTAACGACTCCGATTAAAAGTTGACGAACAGTCGATTTGGCTGGCACCATCGCTGTTGATATTTGACATTTTGTCGGCTCCATCCACTCGATCCCCATGGGAATCTGGAATGCCTTCGCGACTTCGATTAGCTGTTCCAAAGGCCCCGCAGCCCTCGGTGTAAATTCCACTCTTTGGTCAAGCTTTTGCTGAAGACCATCCGCCGAATTTAGCCGCGTGCGAGTTTGACCGTAACTCACACGACCAGGCGGGCAAACAGTTTCCACTCCAAGGATCAACAAGACGACCCAACCCGCGACAGCGCGGCGCACAGTAGACTTCAACTGCTTTGACATTCTTAAAGACCCGCGATCAGTAATAGCACCTACATGAGGTTGAATCCCACCATCCGCCATAGTAATAGCACATCTGCTCGTCATAAGAGTTGCATACCGGGGTACAGGTGCAACTATCCGGATCCCAGCTTCCGCCGGTGTTGGCACAATATTGCTGATCAATCGGATCGCAAGCGTCTTCTAAGGCCGCCGTCGCGACCAGCGAACTTACAAGATTCATAAATTCTGTAGAACCTTCAAAACCTTGCAAGAGATGTTCACGACCGTTCAGACCGTTGGCATTGTCTGACTGTAGAGTCGCCAGCCAGAAGGCATAACCATCTGCGTCTGGATCCCGTTGGAGGTAGGCATAGTAGAGGTCCCTAACGAAATCAGCGTCGCTTCGGTTGAGCGCAGCGTAGGCGCTTGACTGAAATAGACTTCGTCCGAGCGCGCGTGACTGAATCAGCAACTCACTCGATCCTTGAGCTTGCGCAGTGTTGAGAATGTTCGTCCAATACTGATAGCTCGAGTCATCGGCAATCGTTTCTAGCGTCCCTACCCAAAAAGAATCCACCATCCCCTCTGTCGTCTTCGGCGATGGCCCAGGCACCGTCGGTGGCGTAGATCCGTCGCCCGACAACGATATCCCGTTGCAACTGTAGACAAACGATTTGCGATCGTTGCTTAAACGAAATCCATTGACGGTATATTCCTGGTATCCGCTAATACCACAATTTCCACCTCTGAGGCAACTCGGCGAAAAAACCGTATAGATATGCTTCCACAAGCCATTCCCATCAGTGCCTTTGCCCTCGGTCAATAGAGTTCCTTTTCCCTGTAATGGCGCCCGACAATTATTGGCGTTGTTGTTAATCGTATCCGAGATAGGCAATCGATACGTGAGGGGATGACCTAATTGGTCGTAAACCTGCCAGAAAATATCTTTTTCCCAACCTGCCTTCAAACGGTTCCCGTCGTTTTGGTCTCGATAGGGAGCTATTCGCCGGTTTACGGGTGTGCTGAGATTTTTTCGCCCTAACCGAACGAGCGACGTCATATTATTTGTCATTCATCAAAAGTGATTTGTCCGTATGAGCTACTCTCGCAGAGCGGCAGGATCATTAACAAACTTTAGTCGGTAGCGCCGAGGCGACAATCCTTTATATTTTGTGAAGTCTCTAATGAAGTGACTGGCATCCCGCGCGCCCACTTGCGCTGCAATTTGCTTAACGCTGAGTCGCGTTGTTTCAAGCAGATTGCATGCCCGATTCAGGCGGAGTCTTCGTTGGTATTCAACAATCGTCATCCCCAGCCCTTGCTTAAACAGGTGCTGCGGGCGCGAGACAGAGAGGCCAAGTTGGCGTGCCAGGTCGACCGACCGTAGCTTCTGCCCCGGATCCATTTCCAAAAGAGAGATAGCTTGGGTGATTCGGTGATCCATCGGCGTTGGGAGATGCCGAACCTTGGCGGTTCGTCAAGGTAGCAAAGATCAAATCTAGTCTTTACCACACAAAGATGATATTAGCGTAGATGTTGAATTGGAGCTAGAGCTCTTGGAATGCGGGACTCAGGTAGGCCAAAGACCTGGAATGAAACAACAAAGCTAGCCAAAGCGATAAATAGCACAGACATACCCATAATTCTCTAGCTTTCCTGAAATCGAATTCAGTTGTCCTTAGTTCGAGGTAAGTTCTGCGGTCTTCTCGGTAATATCCTTCTGCGCCCATTCGTTGTCACGGGAAGCCTCGCCGGCTTTGTGCCGCTTGGCTTCTTTCATGCGACTGACTAACTCCATGTGAGTTGAGAAGTACGGCAAGCTCTTGCCCACGATCTCCTGCACCGAGTTGAAGCCTTTCTCGGTCATGAACTTTGCCAGGCCCTCCTGAAGTTCGTCGACCATCTTCACGCCTTTGAGCATTACGCCCGTGCAGATCTGCACAGTCGATGCGCCCAGCAACATGAATTCGATCACATCGTGCGCTGTTTCAATCCCGCCAATCCCGCTGATCGAAGTTTCTTTCGGCAGCGACAGGGCCAGTTGGCTGACCATCCGCAAAGCAATCGGCTTTACGGCCTGCGAAGAATAACCGCCGGGCACTGTATAGCCCTCGACGGTGGGCATTGGGCGCAGAGTGTCGAGGTTTACACCGATCACCGACAGGATCGTGTTAATGGCTGAGATGCCATTCGCGCCGCCGCGCACAGCGGCCGAAGCCGGCTCTTTGATATTAGTGATGTTAGGCGTCATCTTGGCCCAGACCGGGATCTTCGCCACCTCAGTCACCCATCCGGTTACTTCTTCGGTCAGGTCGGGGTGCTCGCCCATCTCTGAACCCATCTTGCGTTCAGTCATTCCGTGCGGACAGGAAAAATTAAGTTCGAACGCGTCCACTCCGGTGTCCTGCACGACGCGAGTCAATTCCTGCCAGCGTCCCTTGTCGTACTCTTCCATGATGGAAGCGATCAGAACATGATCAGGATAGTCTTTTTTAATCTGGCGAAATTCCTCGAGCCAGACTTCGATAGGGCGATCCGAGATGAGTTCGATGTTTTCGAAACCGATCACTTCACCATTGTTGCGCGAACGCAGTTTGCCGTAGCGAGGTACGACGTTGACGACCTTGCTCGACTCGAGGCTGACGGTCTTGGCGACTGCGCCGCCCCAGCCGGCGTCGAAGGATTTTGCGATCACGCGCGCGTTGGTTCCCGGCGGGCCGGAACCGAGTAAGAAGGGATTGGGGAACTTGATACCGTTGACGGTGATTGAAAGATCCATGATCGACTCCTATGAACTTCTAGATCTTACACGTTCCACTACGGGTTATGAAATTGAGCCGCCGGACTATTCGGCTTCAGGTATTCATTGATGACGTTGTAAGGAACCACGGTCCGGTCGAACACAGCGATAGCGTGGGGGAAATCGAAATAGACGACCAGGCCTTTTGGAGT
>DATNNY010000096.1:0-5195 GCA_035601635.1 Pyrinomonadaceae bacterium | reverse complement strand
CCAGTTGATCACGCGGCACCACGCGATTGTAGAGACCGATGCGCTCGGCCTCTTGTGCTGAAATGAAATCGCCCGTCATCAAAAGCTCGGTGGCTTTCGCCAGGCCCACCATGCGCGGCAAGAGATAAGTCGCGCCCATGTCCGTTCCCGCCAATCCAACCTTCACAAAAATGAAGGCAATCTTCGCTTCCTCGGTGGCAATGCGTATGTCAGCAGCGAGCGCGAGACACGCTCCCGCACCGGCCGTCGTCCCATTCAGACTGGCAATGATCGGCTTTGGCAGCAAACGCATGTTACTAATTAGTTCGCAGGTTAGGCGCGTGAAATCCAGCAGGCCGGCTGCGTCGCGTCCCTGCAGCTCGCCAATGATGTCGCGCACGTCTCCACCTGAACAGAAGGCGCGGCCGGCGCCCGTGATTACTACGACGCGCACGTCGTTTTCATCGCGCAGCGCCGCGAACATGTCGGTCAGTTCGCGATAGACTTCGAACGTAATCGCATTCAGACGTTCGGGACGATTCAGCGTAATCGTCGCGATGCCGTCGCGTTGTTCGTAAAGAAAACTCTTCGGTGTGTTCATACTTCGGTGACCGCTTATCGCTTGTCCGTTGTTTCGCTGACCAGTTTTACCGGCGCGGGCAGGGCGCCGGCGCGTAAGACTAACGCGAGATCTTCCGCCGACTGCTTGGTGAAGCGGCCGCTGATCTCGCCTTGATCGGTAATCTGGGACTTGATGAACGCGATTGATTTCACTTCATGGTTGAGAACTATGCCGAGATATTCGTTGATGTTCGTCCCCGTCCAGGCGCCAAATTTCTCTGCTCCGGTCTTCTTTATCGAGAACTGGATCTGATAATTATCTTCGCCGCGGTATGGACTGCGTACGGCTCTGGCGTCCCTCAGGTCGCTGCCATTAATGATTGGCGGCCACTCAACCACTACCCACTTTTGCGGCTTTGGATCCTGACTGCTGTTTGGCAGATCCTTATCGAGGTAAGGCAAGACATGTCGATTCGGCGGAATTGTTCCCCCGGCAAACGAAGCCACCGCTGCTTCTTTGGTTGAGTACGTCTGAGCGGGCTGCGGACTTGGAGGACTGACCACATGGACCAGCTCAAGATTTCCGCCTTGAATGATTAGCTGCTTCAAGCGTTCTGGATCGTTCATAGCCGGAAGATTCAAAGTAATCCGGCCGTCGCCTTGCGGCAGGACCTCAAAATGGCTAACGCCGTAGGCATTGAGACGATTCTCGAGTACCTGCACGGTTTGTTTCACTGCGGCTTCGCGATCCGGCGTTCCCGGATCGATCTCCAACGTCAGGTGCCAAAGCAAAGCACTCTTTGGCCGCAAAATAAAAACGCCCAGAACGATTGTCGATCCCAGAATCAGCAAAACCGCGGCGCCCAGCAGCCACGGCAGGACACTGCGCTTTTTCGGAATCGCCGCGCCAGCCGAGTATGGTTGGGCTTCATTAGCCGGAGTCGGCGCCGGTTGAAAAACCTGCTTCATGGTGGGGACATGGCTTTGCGATGTCGGCAAAGTCAGAGTCGGCGGAGGGGCCGTTGCTGCCTGCCTGTCGACCAGACTATTTCCGTCGTCGAGACAAAACCTCAGTTTGTCGTCATCATAAAGTCGACTGCATGTTGGACAGAGTTTCATTGGCGTGCTTGTAACAATCGCTTGCGTTCAGTCCAGGACGGCTATACCTTCAATCTCAATTCTGGCACTATCCTCCAACAAACCCGCGACTTCCACGAGCACCATCGCCGGGAAATGTTTGCCCATGCGCGCGCGATAGCGTTCACCGATTTCTTTCATCCGCGCGCGATACTCGTGCTTGTCGGTCACATAGATCACGAGCCTCGCGATCTGTTCCGGCTTCCCTCCCGCTTCAGTAACGACGGCGATTACGTTAGCGAGGGCCCGATCAAATTGGCCAACAATATCCGCACTGACGATCTGCTGCTGCTCATTCCAGGCAATCTGTCCCGCAATGAACAGGAGGCGGCCGCCTTCTGTCATCACACCGTTCGAATAACCCTGCGGCGCGCCCAGCGATTCAGGATTGATAAAGGTGAAACTCATTTGGTTTTCTCTGAACCTCTGTGGTCCTCCGTGTCTCTGTGGTAATGGATCACTCTTTACCACAGGGGCACAGAGGACTAGAGGACCACGGAGTTACATAGAGCGTTGCTGCACGATCTCGAGTTGGTTCCCGCCCGGGTCGCGCACATAGAAGCGCGGCGTGCCCGGCATCGGACGCGGATCGGGAATTATCTCAACTCCGGCGTCGCGGAATCTTTTCTCTGCCGAGCTGAGATCAGAAACTGCAAAGCAGATATGGCGCGAACTCAACGGACCTGCCTCTTCGTCGTCGACTGACAAGTGCAACTGCGTAGCGCCGATCTGATACCAGGCGCCGCTTTGCCGCGCGGCCGCCGGCTTTGGCACTTGCTCAAGACCCAGCACGCTGCCGTAAAAATTCTTCGTCGCCGCTTCGAGCTGAGCCGGAACAGTGACGTTTACATGATGAAGTTGGGTGACCATAACGCTCTGGTACGGAACCGCTCGCGGTAGCGAGCGGGTAGTAACGGCGATCGATTCAATCGTGCGTAATTCTCGATCTAACAGCCCGCTTGCTACCGCAAGCGGTTCTGTATCACTACCGCTCTCGGCTCCGGGCCGCAAAATCCATCACTTCATCCAAACGATTCTCCCTCGGCGCGGTTGACTCATCCAGCTTTGTTTTGAGATAAGCGTTGAATTCGGCGGACTTGTTGCGCGGCACGCTCAAGGTTTGCCATGCGCTCGACTTGAAATGCTTCGCCAGATAGACGATCTGGCCGGCATGATAAGAGTAGTGCGCGATTTGCCGGTTGATGGCCTGCATCACCGTATGCTTCTGGCCGCGAATCAAAACTGTGCGCAAGAGATCGTCTGGTCCTAAAGGCTCAATCGCAGCAAAGAGGCACTGCCAACCTTTCTCCCAGAAAGCGAACAGCTCGTCTTTCGTCGTGCCCGGCAGCATTTCAAATTCCATGTCGCGTTCGCGATTCGGTTTCTCGCCATCCGTAGTCAGAAAGTCGGTCCAACGCGACAGCATGTTCCCGGCCATGTGCTTCAGGTTGACGGCGATGCTGTTTGATTCCGGGTCGAGGGTGGCAAAGAAATCTTTGTCGCTCACCTGCGCGCACGCGCGTTCCGCGAGTTTCTTGCAATCCCGAAAGGTTTGCATCGCATCGGTTAGATAGTGTTGGGCGAGTGATTGATCCGACATATGAACCTCAAAAAAAGATAGCGTCAATCAGCCAGCGAAGCTGGCGAAATACCAGTAGCCCACAGCGCCAGCTGTGGGTTCGAAGCACGATGAATCATTTGAGCCCCGCAGGGGCGACAGATACAGAACAGGGAGCGGTAGCGACCTGATCCCGGATTCAATTTGAGCGTTCACATTCGCCCCGCAGTTCCGTCAAGCTTACGCATTGGATTATGATCGCCCGCTAAAGCGGGCTCGTTCGATATACGCCAACGCATACCCACAGCTGTGGGCTACTAACATACCGCCGGCTTCGCCGGCTAGTTGAATCAACTTTCCTTATCTCGAATTTCCGCCGCGACTTCATAGTGTTTCACCGATCGCTGCTCGCCTGATCTCAAATCTTTGATCGCGACTTCACCGCGCGCGCGCTTGTCATCGCCGAGGATCGCGACTCGGTTTCCTTTATCCAAAGCTCAATCAGCCAGCAAGGCTGGCGAAATGTCAGTAGCCCACAGCGCCAGCTGTGGGTTAGCGCCCATTTACGTATCCGAGCCCCGGCAGGGGCGGCATAACAACGCGCCGACGAATCATGTCGCCCGCTAAAGCGGGCTCGTTAGATCATCGTCCAACGCAGACCCACAGCTGGCGCTGTGGGCTACTAACATACCGCCGGCTTCGCCGGCTGGTTGAATCAACTTTCCTTATCTCGAATTTCTGCCGCGACTTCATAGCGTTTCACCGATCGCTGCTCGCCTGATCTCAAATCTTTGATCGCCACTTCTCCGCGCGCGCGCTCATCATCGCCAACAATCGCCACGAACGAAATGCCGCGTGCTGAAGCATACTTGAATTGCTTCCCCATCTTGTCAGCTTCCGGATAGAGATCGACGCGCAACCCCTTGGCTCTTAGTTCGGCCGCAAGCGCGATTGATTCACCAACTGAATCTTCGTTCCAGATCGTGACCATCACATCAGCGGGCAATGAGATCAGCGCAGTCGGAAACATCTCGCGCTCGCTCATCACTACAATGATTCGTTCAAGACCCAGCGAGAAGCCACACGCTGGGACATCTTTACCGAGAAACATGCCAACGAGATTATCGTAACGGCCGCCGCCGCCGAGACTGCCAGCGAGATCGGCAACACTGATTTCAATGATGGCGCCGGTGTAGTACGAGAGCCCGCGCGCCAACGTCGGATCAAGTTTGATTCTCTGGACAACTCCGCTCGCTTTTGCGAATTGCAGGATCTCGCGCAAATCGTCGACGCCTTTTGCACCCGCTTCATTTGCCCCGATGAACTCATCAAGCCGCTTTAATATGTCATCATTTGAGGCTACAACTTTATTACCCGCCTTTTCGCTAGCAGTTATTATTGCCCCGCGCTCAACCGATTTTGCAGCAAAGAAACTGAGCAGCCTCTCCCCTGCACTAAAGCTAATGCCGCGTGCCGCAAATTCCTGTGTAACGCCTGGCACGCCGATCTTATCCATCTTGTCTAGGGCGACGAGCGCCTCCGCCTGTTTATTTGCCGCGACGCCCGCTTCCTCGAGCACGGCGGATAGCACTTGCCGGTGATTTACACGAACCACAAAATCATTGAAGCCGAGCGCCACCAGAGCATCGCTCGCGGCCGCGATCAACTCAGCTTCAACCACCATCGACTTCGAACCCAGCACATCCACATCGCATTGATAGAATTCGCGAAAGCGGCCGCGCGCCGGACGATCGGCGCGCCAGACGGGTTGAATCTGATAGCGCTTGAAAAACTTTGGCAGCTCGTTTTGATATTGGGCGACCACGCGCGCCAGAGGCACCGTCAGATCGTAACGCAGGGCCAGATCGGCCTCGCCGGTCTTTTCATGTTCGCCGCGTTTGAGAATTTTGAAGATGAGCTGATTGCCTTCTTCGCCATACTTACCCATCAGCGTCTCGAT
>DATNNY010000095.1:0-8882 GCA_035601635.1 Pyrinomonadaceae bacterium | reverse complement strand
ATAGTCGCGGACGCTGACGCTAACTCGCGCGGTTTTGATCACTTTAATCTGATTACTCAACAGATTCGCGATCTCATCCGTCGTCATCCCGGCGACCGACAAAGGTTCACTGAGCAGAGGATAATCAAGGAGACCGCTCTTCAGAACAGTATAAAGCGTCGATTCCCTGGTCGGCAGATTCGTCAGGCGAATATCAAGCACGTCTCCGACACCGACGTGATAGACGACGGTGGCCGCACCGACGGCGGCGAGAGCCTTAATAGAATTTGTATTGCCGGACGCCGACAAAGGCCTGGGCAAAGCAGGGACCAGTGTCGTCGTTTGGACTAACTTCTTGATTGGTTGGTCGCTACGATCGACGGACTTTGGTTTATCTGCCGGAGAATTTGCCGGTGGCGTAATCCGTTCGGTGGGGACAGAACGAACAACTAGTGCCGTGTTTCCCCATTTCGGTTCCACGCTGTTTTGATTGGCGGGACTGGAAAACTTTCGCGCCTGCTCCGGGTTTGACGTCGCGACGGGGGTCGCCTCCAGTTTCGTCTTCTGCTTTTCGACATGATTGGCGACGCGGGTGGGACCAACGATACGATCTCTAACGGCAGTCGATCCCGAACGGGGCGTCTCGGACTCGCTGGATCTTCGATCTCTGGTCTGGCTCTGGGCGGCAGCAAGAGTTGGAACCGCCAATAACCATGCAAACAGGAAAACCGTTCTTTTCATCGCGCACTCTTCTCCATGGGGCCATTTCGGATTTGCCTGCCGGGCACCGACCAGCAAACCAGACTAAATTGATCGTGCCCGCATGGGACTGCGGGCTCTCGATCTCCATAAAGAACGAAAGAGCGCGAATTTCAGGAAAAAAGGGCTCTCTTAGCGGAAAGAATCCAGTTGGACGGGCGACTCGCAACTGAACCAGGGCATTTCGGATTCACCTGTTTTTGGCGGGGCGCGCCAGCAGCTCGCCGGCGAGGTGGATTCCCTCTTTGCCGCTGTCGCGGATTCGCTGGGCAACTTCAGTGAGTGATTGCTCGGGTTGTGCCTCTGCGAGTTTCAGAATCATGGGAAGGTTCACGCCGGTGACTACTTCGATTCCGCTGTCGCCCAGGAACATGGAAGCAATATCGGTGGGCGCGCCGCCGAACATATCCGTGAGCAGCAGCACGCCACTGCCCTGAGAGACTCGCGCAATTGCACGTTCGAGTTCCTGGCGCGCGACGTCAATGTCGTCGTGCCAGTCTATCGATGCCGGTGTCACGTGCGGAATGGGTCCGACAATCATTTCGGCCGCGGCGATGAACTCGCTTGCCAGGTGGCCATGCGTCACTATCACTCCGCCCACCAAGCGGACTGGTTCAGGTTTCGAAGGGTGCGAATCAATCACTTTCATTTCTTTCCTCGACCTGGGGCGGCTATCCGGCCGCCTTCTTTCGGGCGGGCGCGCCCTTGCGCATATCGCGATGCACTGCCTGAGCGTCAAACCCGGCCCGCCGGAGTCGCCCGGCAAGTTCATTGGCAATCATAACGGAGCGGTGGCGTCCTCCCGTGCAGCCAATGCCGACCGTCAGATAAGACTTACCTTCACGTTGATATTGAGGCAAGAGGTAATAAAGCAAATCGCTGAATCGTTCGAGAGTCTCTTCAACCTCCGGCTGGGTCTTCAAGTACTTCACCACGCGACGATCGCCGCCAGTCAGCTCTCGAAGTTCCCTTACAAAAAAAGGATTGGGCAGGTGTCGCACATCGAACAGCAACTCCATGTCACGGGGCGTTCCGAATTTGTGTCCGAAGCTCAGCACCTGCACTCGCAGAGGCACTGACTCCCCGCGCGGGCTGAATCGATCGAGCAAAACCTTGCGCAGCGAATGAACCGTATGATCGGAAGTATCAACGACTTCATCAGCCAGAGAGCGGATTGGTTTCATCGCCTCGCGTTCAGCCCGAATCGCATCGAACAATCCTTTAGCGCGATCCGCCGGATGCGGCCGTCTGGTTTCGCTGAAGCGGCGCGCGAGGATTTCATCGGAGGCTTCAAAGAATATTATCGACACGGCCAGACCGCCTTTGCGCAAGACGCGTAGTTGTTTGGCAAAGTCGGAGAGAAACCTTCCTTCGCGAAAGCTAATCACCAATGCTGCGCGGTCGATCCGGCCCCGCTCGTCTTCCTGTGCGCGCACCAGTCGGGCAAAGGTCGGCAACAATGTCAACGGCAGGTTGTCTACGCAAAAGTAGCCGAGATCCTCGAACGCATTGGTCGCCGAGGTCATTCCTGAGCCGCTCAGGCCGGTAATGATCACGATATCCGCGGGACCGGGTTTGCTGGTTTTGGCCTTGGGCATTGATTGGAACGATGCACTAACTAGGTGAATGTAGTGCTAACCGCCGGAAACGACAAGTCCGCGTCCCCCCCCCAGCTACTAACTGTTCAATCAGCGTCATGACTGGGCGCGGCCCTCCAACAAAAAGAGGAGCAAACATCCGACGATGCCGCTCCTCACCACTCGTTCACTTACCATTTTGTTAAGGCTCGATCAAACCGAAGTTTCCGTCCTGTCGTTTATAGAGCACCCCGACGCGGCTGGTGTCCGCATCGCGAAAAACCACAAAGTTGTCTGTCCTGTCCGAGAGTTCCAGCGCCGCTTCCTCTGCCGTCATCGGCTTCACGTTGTAGCGGCGGGCATTGATAATCCTCACCGGCAATGGCGCGGCCTTTAATTGTTCTTCAGGACTCGAAACGGCGACGGATGTCTTGGGCGAACTATGTTTGCGGTCGATAATTTTCTTCTTTAGTTTGGTTGCCTGCTTCTCGATCTTGCTGATCGCGCGGCTCAATGCCATGTACATGTCGCCATTGGTGTCCTTGGCCGTTAACGTGTGGTCGCGCCAATGCACAATCACTTCGCCGGTATGACGGTTCTTCTCGACGGCCAGAATTACATGCGCGTGCGGACCGCTTCCGTCAAACAGATGCTCCAACTTCTTGAATTGCTCTTCAACGTGGCTGCGAATTGCCGGCGTGACATCCACATGCCGCCCCGTATATTCAAAAGTCATTCTGGATTCTACCTTCCTTGTTCTCCAAAACGCGTAACCGTCCAGGAAACCGCTCGATAACTAAACCACAGCGCGGCGTTCACGCGAGCCGGGAATACGCATCTGATCTCGATACTTTGCCACTGTCCGGCGCGAAAGCTTAATTCCATCTTTCACTAGAATCTTTACCACCTGGTCGTCCGTGATCGGGTTGTGAGAGTCTTCTTCTTCTATCAATTTTTTGATCTTTAGCTTGATAATCCGGGTTGAAACTTCTTCGCCCTCTTCGTTCAGCATGCCTTCCGTGAAGAAGCGGCGCAATTCAATCACACCCTGGGGTGTGTGTGCGTACTTTCGATTAACCACGCGCGAAACGGTTGACAGGTGCATGCCGATGTCTTCGGCAATGTCTTTGAGCATCATCGGCTTGATGAATTGGACTCCATGATCGAGGAACTTTCTTTGACGGTGCACGATTGACTCGACGACCCGGTAAATTGTCTGCCGTCGATGCTCGATGTTACGCAGCAAGTCCACTGCCGAACGCATTTTCTCTTTGATGAAGTTCCGCGTTTCCTTGGTTACGCTGGCCTGCGACAGCATCTGTTGATAGCTGGGACTGATTCGCAACCTGGGACTACCATCATCCGCAAAATAGATTACATATTCACCGTTTTCTTCCAGCTTCTCGATATAGATCTCAGGCGAGATGAGGATCGGTTCTTCCGATGAGTAACGCCGCCCGGGAAATGGATCGAGTGTGCGGATGAATTGCAGTTCGGCCGCCAGCGTTTCGAGATCGACGCCAATTTGTTTTGATAGATGCGGCAACTTGTGCTGCTGTAATTCTTCAAGGTGATCGCGGATAAGCTGGGTCGCCAGCCGATCCGTTTCACCCCGCGCTCCAAGCTGGGCCAGCAGGCATTCGCGCACGTCACGTGTTCCGCAGCCGACGGGCTCGAGTTTCATTACCACCGCGCGCGCCCGCTCAACCAGCTCTTCAGGCCAGCCGCCCTGCGCCGCTATCTCTTCATTGGTTGCATTCAACCGCCCGTCGGGATCGAGGTTTCCGATCACGGCTTCCGCGGCGTCGCACAAGTCACCTTCAGCAGAGTCCATGTGGAGCTGCCATTCGAGGTGCTCGGCCAACGAAGGTGCTTTCGTTAGAAACTGTTCGAAAGTCGGCGCGTCTTCCTTGTATTCGAATTCCTGGGTTTTGTAGCCCGGATCAAGATAGTCCTGAAACTCGCGTCCGAAGTCGACTTCCTCAAAAGAATCGCGAGAGTCCTCCGACGCGAGCTCCTCGCCCGCCTCCTGGCTCGCTCCCTCGGCATCGGCGTTCGCGGCAAATTCTGTTTCAGAGTCCGGTAACAAAGCCGCTTCGGCTTCGCTATCACCGGAGCCGTTCGAAGCAGGCTCGCCGAGATTCGGCGCGGACGTGTCAACCGTTGGAGCTTCGAAATTTTCGAATTCCCCGCCACTGGCCATGTGATCGAGGATCTTTTCGGCCAGTTCCTGCGCTTCTTCCTGAGTCGCAACCTCTTCGAGAACGGGGTTCTCAGTAAGTTGTTGCTGAATCAGATCAGTCAGCTCAATCGTCGTCATCTGCAGCATCTCGATGCGCTGACGCAGTTGCGGCGTAAGCACGAGACGCTGGGAAAGACTTGTAGTTAGCCTGACTGACATAAGCTAAATAAACTGACTTTGACGACTGCCGGGGATTTTCGTTTTACGGATAACCGTGGGGCGATTATAACCTATCGCAAGCTAATCCTGCACCGGATTCACATGCGGAACTTTTCACCAAGATAAAGCCTTCTTACTTCGGCGTCCTCTGTCAAGTCCCGCGGCACGCCCGATCTAAAGATCCTGCCTTCGGCCATGATGTAAGCACGATC
Source organism: Pyrinomonadaceae bacterium (assembly GCA_035601635.1). Lineage (GTDB taxonomy): Bacteria > Acidobacteriota > Blastocatellia > Pyrinomonadales > Pyrinomonadaceae > UBA11740. Next base: position 3,954 of record DATNNY010000095.1, on the reverse strand, counting down.
CGTGACACCCAGAGTCTCGCGCACATTGTGATCGGTAATCAGGATTCCGATCCCGCGGCTGCGCAAATACAGGATCACGCTTTGAATGTCATCGACGGCCTTTGGATCGATGCCGGCGAAAGGCTCATCGAGCAAAATAAACTGTGGCTCAGTCGCCAACGCGCGCGCGATTTCCGTGCGGCGCCGTTCACCTCCGGATAAAGAATCGCCCCGCGTGTTGCGTACGTGTTCGATGCCAAACTCCTGCAGCAACTCTTCCACTCGCTTTCGTTGCTCGCGTCGTCGCAGTCCCATTGTCTCCAGGACGGCCAGAATATTCTCCGCGGCAGTCATCTTTCGAAAGACAGATGGTTCCTGGGGCAGGTATCCCAGCCCCAACCGGGCCCGCAAATACATCGGCAGACGCGTTACGTCCTGACTGGCCAGATAAACGCGTCCCGCTTCCGGTGTCTCGAGGCCCACGATCATGTAGAACGTCGTGGTTTTGCCGGCCCCGTTCGCCCCCAAAAGGCCTACGACTTCGCCCGGTTCAACATGCAGCGTGACCTCGTCAACCACTCGACGGCGGCCGTAGGATTTTTGCAGATTGAGCGCTGACAGAGCCCTCGCCGAGGCTCCTTCTGACAAGCCGGCCGAACCGCCAGCCTTCGTCTTCGGCTGGTCCGAAGTCGCGATGGTCGGGGCTGCTATTGTTTGCGACAAACCTTCTCCCTCGGCAACATAATCATTCGAAAGGACGGCTCAAGGACGCAGTTTACTCGTTGCGCACGGCCTGAACAAACGCATTCATCCGCTGGGTGTCCTTTTGCCCCGGTAAGCTCTCAAGCGAGCTGCAAACATCCACCGCGTAGGGATGGACCTGATCGATCGCCCGGACAACATTCTCTGGTGACAGCCCACCCGCCAGAAACAGGCGGGGCACTAACTTTCGTGCCGACCGGGCCAACGACCAGTCAATGACCTGTCCCGTACCACCACGCAGCTCGCCGTGAAATGCATCGAGCATGATTGCGTCAGCGTGGTACTGCTGCACATCCCTCGGCGCAAACGTATCCGTAACACGGAGAACCTTAATTAAAAGCCGATCGTTCAAGAGGAGTTTTAGACGGTCGCAAAACTCGATCGATTCGTCTCCGTGCAATTGGACTCCGTTAACACCCGCGGCATCGACGATACGCATTATTGAATCAGCAGACACTTCGTTAACGAACACTCCGATCGTGTCTATCGGTTGATCGGCCGTTTCTGCCGCCAACGACTCTATGATCTTTTTGACTTCTGCAGGCTCGATGAAGCGTGGGCTCGGGCGATAGAAATTAAAACCCAGCAGGTCGGCGCCCGCTGCGACCGCTGCGCGGGCGTCATTGAGACTGGTGATACCGCAAATCTTTACGAGGGTCATCGCCTGGCGCCCTCTCCCTTTGCGCCTTTGCGCCTTTGCGTGAATTTCTTGAGCGCCTCTCCCGGATCATCTTCTCGCATCAAGCCTTCGCCGATCAGGAAGCCCCGATATCCGAGATCATACAAACCGAGAATATCTTCGGCCGACTTAATCCCACTCTCGCTGACCAGCAGCGCCTTGTTCCCACTGATGGGCGCCAGCAGGGCGGAAGTTTCAAGTGATACATCGAACGTCGTCAGGTCCCGATTGTTAACGCCGATAAGGTTCGCACCACTGCTAACTGCTCGGGCCATTTCCTCTCTCGTGTGCACTTCAACCAGCGCATCCATGCCCAATTCATCTTCGGCAATGCGCCGCAGCCGGCCAAGCTCCTCGTCATTGAGAGCAGCCACAATCAGCAAGATCGCATCCGCACCGGCCGCGGCTGATTCGTAGACCTGATACCCGTCGAAAATGAAATCCTTGCGCACGATCGGCAGGAAAATTGCTTGCCGCACGGCGCGCAAATCATCGAGCGAGCCGTCAAAGTAATCCTCTTCAGTCAAAATGGACACAGCGGCTGCGCCGGCGGCCTCATAGGCCCGCGCAATAATTACCGGATCAGCATTACTTCGAATCTCTCCTCTTGACGGTGACTTGCGCTTGAACTCGGCAATGATATTGATCTGGCTGTCGTCTTTCAGCGCCTTAAGTAAAGCATGCGGGATCGCCGCGTGACGCGCCCCGCGCGCAATTGATTCCAAAACCTTCGGAGAGACCGAAAGCTTCGCCGTCTCAACTCGCCGTCGTTTTTGATCGATGATTGTGGAGAGGAAGTTCATGAGCGATTTACGTCGCTGACACCACGTCGCGTGACATTCGGATCAGTTGCTCCAGCTTCGCTTGTGCGGCGCCGCTGTCGATGCTCTGTTTAGCGAGTTGCGCTCCGGCGCGCAGATTCTTAGCGAAGCCTCCCACATATAAAGCTGCCGCCGCGTTTACGACTACCAGGAGCCGGGCCGCATCGCGCCGCGCACCTGACAGCACAGAGCGAATAATTCCGGCATTCGCTTCAGCATCGCCGCCGCTCAGTGTTTCGATCGCTACACGCTGTACCCCGAAGTCCCGTGGCTCGATTTCAAAGGTGCGGACATCTTCATCGCTCGCCTCAGCCACGAAAGTCTTGTCCGCTACCGTAATTTCGTCGAGGCCATCAGCGCCGTGTACTATCCACGCGCGTTCGGTGCCCAGCAATGAAAGAGCTCGGGCCAAAGGCTCGACCAGACGACGATCCCAAACCCCAATGATTTGTCGTGGCGCCCGCGCCGGGTTCGTCAGCGGACCAAGGAGATTGAAAGTTGTCTGCACTCCCAGTTCCCGGCGAATACTCGCAACGCGCGCGGTCGCCCCGTGATAGAGCGGCGCAAACATAAAACACATGCCAAGCTCGTTCAGGCCCTTCTCGGAAACCTCCGGCGAGATCGCCACATCGACACCCAGCGCCGTCAACACGTCAGCGCTGCCGCAGCGACTGCTGGCGGCGCGGTTGCCGTGCTTGGCAACCGGCAGACCAGCGCCGGCAATTACAAACGCGGCCGCCGTTGACACATTGAAAGTCTTGGCACAACTCGAGCCCGTACCAGCCGTATCGATGAAAACCTTGTGATGAGTGTTGATGCGCACTGCGCGGGCGCGCATACCTTCAGCCAGGCCAGCCAACTCCTCGACAGTTTCGCCTTTCAACTTCAAAGCAATTAGCGCGGCGGCGATTTGGGCATCGGTCGCCGAAGTGTCGAGCAAGGCGTCGAGAAACAGGGCTGCTTGGGCGCGAGAAAGATTCTCGCCGCGCATCAGACTCGCCAAGCACTTTCGTAAGACCTCATTGGACATGTACAGGGCTCTTTGCCTTCTTGTTTCGGAGCACTAGCCCGACCGTAAGGGAGGGCTCCCCAACCATTCTGCTCAGCCCTCCTTACGGTCGGGCTAGTGCCCAAACCAACTATTCACATCCTCAAAAAATTTCCTAAAAGCTTTTTCCCTTCAGTCGTCATAATCGATTCCGGATGAAACTGCACGCCTTCGACTTTCATCTCGCGGTGACGCAAGCCCATGATTATTCCGTCCGCTGTGCGCGCGGAGACTTCCAGACATGACGGCAGACTCTGGTCTGCCACCATTAACGAGTGATATCGACCCGCGCCAAATGACTGATTGATACCGGCGAAAATCGTCTTGCCGTCATGCTGAACCGGTGATGACTTCCCGTGGCACAGCCGGGGAGCACGCACCACTAGCCCGCCGAATGCCTGGCCAATCGACTGATGTCCAAGACAAACACCCAGGATCGGAATTCTGCCGGCCAAGGCCTGAATGACTTCCAGTGAGACGCCGGCGTCATTCGGCGTTCCGGGACCCGGAGAAATGAGAATGCGCGACGGCTTAAGGGTTGACTCGATCTCATTGACGGTGACCTCATCGTTACGGCGCACTTCGATTTCCTCGCCCAGCTCGCCGAGATACTGCACCAGGTTGTAGGTAAAGGAATCGTAATTGTCGATTACTAAAAGCATTTC
>DATNNY010000094.1:0-37312 GCA_035601635.1 Pyrinomonadaceae bacterium | reverse complement strand
TCTTCGACGGCGCGGGAAGAGTCATCGCCGGCGCTCGGAATCATCCGGGCAGCAGCGGCGGTTACAGCGGTCAACTGATCGTCTATGACAACATGGGGCGAGTCAGCCAGCAGTCGAACCCGACTGAAACCAGCCTCAGTGTCTTGAATCCGGCGTGGTCTCAGTCATGACCGTGGAAGCGATTATCGAGCTACACCAAGCAGTTGAACAATTCGGCTACCCGCTGGATTTACTCAAGGAAGTCTTCTGCACAATTGAAACCCCAAAAGGGAAACTAGAGAGGATTCGGCGGTTACAATCGCCGACTCAGGGATTTGACTATAAAGCGCTGCTTGACGACATTTGGAAGCGCCAAGGAAGCGAATCAAAGAACGATCTCGTCCCTTACAAACATGTCTACCAATCAAATCCGGCTTGGAAAGCCGCGGGCTTCGACGATTTCCAAAACAAGTTGATCGCGCTTGAAACCCTCGCCGAAGGCCGAATCCTTCTGAACCTCGACCAGCGGGAAATCGTGTTGCGACAGGAGCCAACGAGAATTGTTGAGCAGATTGAAGCAACCCTTCATCCGCTCGTCGAGCCGAAGATGCTGGATTCCGCCGAAATCAACATCTTGCAATTGGGAGTTGGCAAGACTCCCGTAATCACAAATGCGCCACGGCTGCTGAAAGCAAAACACTAACCAAGACTCCTGCCGTAACCGACAGCCTTTAAAAAGGTGCCGTCAACAGGTTTAACTAATAATTGTCAGGACTCTTACGTAACCGGACTCTAATCGGCCTCTAACGCCCTTTATGAAGCAAAGCCCGGCGCTACAGGCTTTGCAGCAGAATTACCGAGAAGCACAATAATCCGACGCGCTTGCACAAATATGAAAGGTTCTTTTTAGAAAAACGTCTGGTGTTGGCCGGATCTTAGATCCGGGTTGAGGGGACTGAAGCAGACCAACCCGAGATCGATTGATCGTAGTGGGTGCAAGACTTTTTAACTCTTAACAGGTGCCCCCTGCTTGGGCGGATGTTGTACTTTACGAGATCGTTTTGAGAAGTTGTCGGGTCGCATGATCAAAAGGGACGGGATTTTCGGGTTATGCAGACGTAGATAAAAATAGCCTATTCCAGCCAAGCCCAACATTAGACTTGGAGTGTCCTCGCCGCCGCTACCACAGGGCCACTTACCTCCGCGCTTTCCATATCTCTCGACACCCGCATTAGCAACTTCGGCGACGACCTTATGATCTCCCGCCACCTCTTGGCCAAGCACTTCGCAACCAAATATCAACGTCTCGGCATTACCGGCGAGTCCATGACACAAAGAATAGTTTTCGGTGCCTGAGTGAAGCCAACGCCAGATCGCATTGCGCGTCGTTTCAAGAGCGGTAATTGCTTCAGCCTTGCACGTCTCGTCAGCAAGAATCTGAAAAGCGCGGAGACGTGATAAGGCGATTCCAGGTGCCCCGTGGCACCAAACGGTTGCGAAGGATAATGGTGCGTTGCCTCGTCTCCCTTTTCCCGTTTCCTCGCGAAAATCCGGCCAGTTACCCGCGCTGCGTTCAAACCAGTGACGCTCGTAATCGAAGGCCTTTTTAGCTAGAGTGCGATATTCTGTTTTGCCTGTCGCGTGGAAGAGTTCCAGAAATGCATATCCCACACCAGCGGTTCCGTGGGAGAATCCGGTCAGATTGCGTTGCTTGGATGAGGAAGGTGATCCCCAGGAGTAACCTACCCCGGACTTGTCCGCTTGTTCCAGCAGATTATTCGCAAGCCGCACAGCGAAATCCAGCAAAGACCTGTCATTCAGCATTTCTCGAAGAGTCAACAACGCAACGATGGCTCCTGCTGTGCCGCCAATAAGATCAAACTCGCACGCTTGATGCTCCTCATGAGCTAAATTGCGCAGCAAGTCTACGGCCTGCTCTAGCAATTCTTCTTCTGCCAAAATCGATCCCACACGAGCAGCAGCAAATGCGATACCTACAGCTCCAGTATATAAACCAATATGCCTGGACGCCGGCAGCGCATCGACGCGCGAAAGTGACTGACGGATAGCGCCAAGCGCAGTGCGGCGTGCCGAAACATTTCCCGTTGCGGCGTGCAACTCGGCCAGGAACAATGCGACACCGCTAGTGCCGTCATAGAGTTCGGGACCCAGCGCACGGCAACTCAGCTTGGGCTGGCGCTCGGCAAGGGTTAAGTCCACCGGTTCAGCCCCTAACCAATTACAACGATCTCCGTGCCACACCGCCTCTTGCGACAAGCGGCTCGCGAGTGCCTCAGCCGTCCGCAGGAAGGCCTTCCTACCGAAATCGAGCTGCGAAGCGATCTTCACACCACGCGATTTCGTGAGCTGTCGCTGATGCTGTGGCTGGAAATGGTAATCATCGCTGGAGCCAGAGTTCAAAAAAGGTTTTTCCAAATCGAGCGCTTCTTCCAAGAAGCATTCAGCTACTGCCTGGAATCTCTCGTCCAACAGTTTCTTTCCCTGCTCGTAAGCACGAATAATCCCTTCCGCCACCAATCGGCAACGATGCTCGCCAAAGCTAAAGTCTTGACCTGGCTCCTCCGCGAGTCCGACGCCCGGAGCAAGCGATTTAGTAAAGACCGGAGTCCTTTGCTTCAAGTGAATGGAGATGTCTTGATAAATCTCACTCAGGATCATCGCGACATCGCCATAGTCGCTTTTGCGGATGTAGAGCACTACGGGATCGCAACGCGAGTAGCCCTGCCGGTCATTGAGGACTTTGAGGTTAAATGCTAACTGAGCTTGATTCAACATCCAAGTAGCTTTCTTCATCAGGCGGAGGGCGCCGTCTGCCGTGAGATTAAAATAGAACCTGACTATACCTTGCGAGCCATCCTCGGTAAGTGCTGTGTTGCCGTGAGCCATGTAGAATCCGGGTGAGATGCCGAGGAATTCTTTCGGAAAACGCAGACTCATCTGCATCGCCGTTGCGATAGAATTGCCCTCCGAAATGAGCCAGTCTCCCGGCCGCACCCATAATTCCAAGCCTTTCCTCTCCACGATTACCTCGCTCCCACGAATCGCACTTACTTGCCAGCCATCCTCCCAATAACCTTTCCCACAATTGGCCGCTGACAAAGCCTCAACAAAGGGTGTCTCGCTCGCGGTGGGACGTCTTGGTGCCGCCTCATTGGAAGGCGAGGCAAAGCCCTGACAATAAAAGTCGTTGTAGAGCTGAGTCTGTAGATTGAACAGAAGATAATTGCGAGCGGTGTTCGCGGCAAGTAATCGCCTTACCCTTGGGTCGAGCTGCGGCGATCGCTTGCCGAACCACCAATAGCTCGTCGGAGAATGCACGACAACGGCTTGAATTGCCTCCTCGACTTGCTTGCAGTAATCGCTCATCTGGTAGTTCCACTCGGCAAGGGAATTCCTAGCAAGTGAAGGCTGGCCTCTTGAGGTCGCCGCAGAATGTTCAGGCTGACTTGTAGTGAGCAGACAGCATTGCCGGTCAGCTTTATCGAATGATACAGACCCTCATAGACTGTCTGTACGAGTCGAGCCGCCGCATATTTGACCGCGCGCAGAAGCCATTCTGCGGAGATTGCGTCGCCCAATTTCATGTGCCGCACGTAGGATTCCCAGAACGAGCGAATCGCCGGATGCATCTTTGCGAGCGGATACCGCGCCAGCTCAAGGAACCGCTCAGGAGGTGTTCCACCGGTGATTGGAATCGAGCTGAGCCAGTAGCTGAGATAGTCGTTGAAGACTGAGCCAACATCCCAGCACGGGTCCCCAATTCCGGCAAGTTCCCAGTCAACAATTCTCAGGTTCGACTTCTCATGTCCCGATCTCCGCGCCATGATTAAGTAGTTGTCCCACTTTAGGTCGAAATGGATCGGAGTCTCGTTTGTCCACTCTTGGCGAAGACTATCGAGCAGTTCACAGAACTCCGGGAATTGCTGGATAATCTTGATTGCCTGAATAGTTGCGCTGCTCAGGTGTTGCAGCATACCGAGGTTCGGGCGATGACTGGAGAGAACCCAAGCTGGTGGAAGTTTGAGACGACCGGCGTCACCCTCCCGCTGACCCCCTGTCCAGTTCAGGCGGTGAAGTGTGGCTAGCGCGGTCCCTATCGCTGCGGCAATAGTAGTGGGAAAGCGGCCCCTGCGATCATGATATTCTGTCAGATTCTGAGCATCACGAAGAAACTCAATGATAAGAACGCGTTCCTTCGGATCGTATTCGAAGAAGCAGGGAAGATGGCGATCAAGCCCGAGATTTGCAATGGCCGACGGCTGAAGAAGTTGGTAGACAGTGGCTTCGTGACGGACCGTCTCGATTCCATCTGGCCCCACGCCCTGCTTGAGTAGATAACAGGGACCGCGCTCGCTGATCACCTGGAAGTTAAGATTGCGCCGGGAAGCATCTACCACCGCCAGATCACCCTCGACGATGGATTCTTCAGTGATCAACCTACGTTGTAATAGGTAAGGAACAACCGCGCGCTGCGTCAGCATCGTTTACCATTGCGACTGGACGCACTTCCAATCACCTTGCCTTTCTTGCTCGGGGTCTCGCCGTTACTCAGTGTAATAACAGACGTTGCGGGTTTCCAACGGGACAGCACACCATCGCCCACCGGTACAGCAGGCACCCTGTCCGAACTGCGTGTTTGTAGTAAGGACGACATTTCCCCCTGTCCGCGCCAAGCCTTCCGTCCCCGTCCTACCCAGGAACTTTCTCGTGATTTCACCTTGCATGAAGTCCGCCTCTGCGACCGCCGATTCGTTTCGGGAATTCTGCAATCTGGCGCCGCTCTTGACCCAGATGACGGTGCCACCGAGAGGTTGCCGGTCGCTTTTAAGCGACTGGCTCTGGACGATGTCGTCTTCCGCTACTTCTGTATACTCCTTCAGGCTTAGCGTGCTATAGACCCGCCAGAACTTGGGCCGACCACTCTTACCAAGATAACCTACCATCGCTATCACATCGGGCGGGGCGGCCGGGTCGGGCACTAGACGCGCGATAATTTCATCTTCCTTCAGACCCTTTTGTTCAGCCATTGTTACTTCCTCCTATTTCGGCGATGAAGGTCTCTTTGCGTCATCTGACTGCTTGTTCCGAACTGTATGATGCGCTAAGAGAGATCCGGACAAAACTTCCGTCTTTGTTCATCATCAAAATGTTCGTTCCTGGTTTCAGGATGTAATGGGTTTTTAGCTCTCTCCGGTGTGAAAGTTAAGACATCGCAAATGGGAACGAGTCTTTTGAGAGCTAGCTGACGATCAGCCTAAAGTTTTGCGTCGCGACGATTCACGCCTTGGGGACTGACGTCAAGTTCCGGCGACCGGATGCGATGCGTGCACAATATGCTCGTTAGGGCGGGTTGTCAATCTAGCAATATCCCGTGCAACCGGACCAATGCGCGTAAACAATATCATCTCTGCCTTCGCTAATTAATTGTGCAGGCGGTTCGAGTTCTTGTGATTCAGAGGAGTTCTGTGCGAACCGGCAACAACGGAATAACGCTGACGGCGGGCCTCCTTTTGAGGCAGAAACGTCGGATGCCTCATAAATCGGCTTATAATGCCCTTTATGAGGCAAGGCCCAGTTCTACAGCTTTGCCTTATTAAGGCCGTCTGCCCCAAAAAGACGGTTTCTGCCTCAAAAAAGCAAAAAAGACCGATTGCATTTTATTTACAGCTATAATTCAGGTGCTTAAAAAGAGTAAAAACCCTGCCGATTGCGCTAACAACCGGCAGGGCATTTTGAAAAGCAAAGCGCGACCATCAGGCCTTGCTCTTACTCCGTGGATTACCTGACGATACTCTAACTTTCCTCTCGGAACGGGTGGAGGTCGTTCGGGCTTTGCTTTTCGGCGGGGCGGCTACCTTGACTAACGTGGCGATGGTGACCGCTTGAGACGTCTCTATCGAAAGTATCCCGCCCTCCTGAATCGTCACCGTATCGAAGGTACGATCACGGCCTGTGACACGATAAATCTGGCCTGGCGCTACCGTAATGCTTTTTTGGCTCTTCGGAAAAGTGCCTGGTGACATCTGTTTGATGTCGAACATGCTGGGACCACCGGCTTTGCCTTCTTTGCCGGGAGATCCAGGGGGGCCGGCACTGCCTGAACGGCCGGGATGACGACCCCTGTGGCCGGCTCTTCCGGGCATGCCGGGTAATCCGCCGAAGCCGCCTTGTCCTCCAATGCCCGGATTGCTGGAAGCCGTGCTCGGCACTAACTCACTATCTGGCGAGAGCTCACCGCATTGAATCGTGACGAGGCTGCCGTTGCCACCGTCGCCGGCATCGCCGCCATTGCCGCCTTGGCCCCCACCGAGGCTATCGCCGCCGTTACCACCGGGCGTTTTATACAATCCCCAACTATCGCCACTGCCGCCGTTGCCGCCATTGCCGCTTTCGCCGCCGTCGCTCCCGTTGCCACCGTCGCCACCATTGCCGCCACTTCCGAAAATGAACACGAGGCCCTGCAACACACCGATGGAGATGTTTGCAGGCGGAGCATCACCACCGTCACCTCCGTCCTCGCCCCTGCCGGCATGAATGGCGGGTTGGCCGGGCGCCCCGTCACCCGCGCGCGTACAACCCCCCGCATTGCACCATGCACGAGGGCCATCCATGCCGTTGTGACTCTTGTGCGCCGGCCTGCCTTTGCGGCCCTCTCTGCCTTGTGCTCCCGTAATAATGACATCAGGGCTGGATTGTCCTGAACTCACCGCGTTGGCTATCAGTTGACTGGCTTCCAGTGTCATTTTTCGACTCCAATCGTCCTGTTGTTTGCTAAAAAGGTAAGCAGTTGGACGCTGCAAATCGCCCTAACAACTTGTGCTAGTAAGTGTTCCGAAATCAACAAATGGCAGGCGCAAAATACAAGCAAATACCTGTTGGTGTCAATAACTTCGCGCCAGGCACATTAGCAGGACGGGATTTTTGAGGCAGAGATGCGGCTTGCCTCATTATTCGGTCGATTTTCGTATTTATGAGGCAAAGCCCAGTTCTACAGACCTGCAGCAGAATTATCGAAATGCACAATAATAAGACCCGCTTGCACACTTATCATCGCGAGACGCGGGGGCAAGCAGCGGAGAGTCGCTAAAGTTAGCCAGCAACGGTAGCCTGGGCCTGAGTCCGGTTACGTAAATCTCCTAACACGATCCAATCGTTAACTGTTGCAAATATTGGAAGCGGTCCTATCCGCTTCAGATCAAGCTCGTTACGTAATTCTCCTGACAGCGCGCACACGTTACCTAAATCTCCTGACACAGCGCTCAGTACCTGGGTTTCGTAAAACAGCCAAGGAGATTATCGTCACGTTTAACGCAAAAGAGATAATTGTACCAAAGGATAGTTCGTGGGCTTCAGACTCTTCCCAGTCGAAATCAGAGTGACCGGTTTGCCTCCCAACTACTTGCGGGTTACCGCATGAATTTCCGCCGAATAGCTAGAGCTAGAAGGGCGGCCTGCACGGGCCCGAAAATCGTCTCCATCAATACAAGCAACTTGGCACGCTTATTCGCTGGTGCCGGTTCTGGTTTTTGAAGAGCCATCACGCCGGCACTGTAGAGCAAAGCGTCGCTAGCGGTAAGTTTGACGGGCGTTGCTATCGTTGCTTCAGACTTAGTTGAAAGCATGGCAGCGGATTGTTTCGTTTGCCACCACGATTCGTCAGCGGCTTTCCAATAGATGAACGCAAACAGGAACCAAACTACTAATAGAACCCCGAAAGCCCGACGCACCTTTTCGCCGTAACCACTGAGCAGCCAATACCACCAGCTGAGTCGTAACCAGTCAACCTTTCTCCACCTCATCGAGCGCGCAACTTCCATCGCGAGGTACCGAAGATCAGCGGCTTGTTCGTACCGGTTGTTTTCCTCCGCATTCACCGCCAATTGACGGTAAGCAAGTTCAAGCATAGGGCCCGATGGTGAACGACCAAATCTCTGCAACGCAAGGTTTGCCTCTTTCAAAGCAGTCGGTTTGTCGATGAACCCCCAGCGAGTATCGATCAGATTAAACTTGCGAGGGTCAACATTCATGAAAGTGTGGGGCGGCATGCTGACGGAAACGAATCGCACTCGATCCGGCTTTTCGAAAAATACATCATCGAAGCTCAATAGGGCCCTGTCTTGAAATAGCTGATTGCCTTTGAACGTCAATCCGTCTTTAAATGTCGCCTTATCAAGTTGAACAACGATCGGCTCGTCGGATGCCTCTATTCGGATCTTGCAATCCTGTAGCTTCTTTTTCTCCCACTCCGCAAGATCCTTCTCGAATCTCGTAAGCGTGAAGTCAACAGGACCGTGGAACGTAACCTCTGAGAAATCTGCACCGGGCATACGTGCGGTCGCAAAGACTGTATTTCCAAAAAACTGGGCTTGGTTGAATTTAGGAGCGGCTACAAAAAACGAACCATCAAAGTTGGCCTGCGCCATCCGGCTATTGCTGAAATGTGCCTTATTGAAGTCGACGATAGAAAAATCACTAAACTCACTACTCTGCGCATAGAAGAACTCAACAGTTTCGGAGAAGCACGCTTGCTTGAAACTACAGCGGCGGAAGGTTGCGAAGTTGAATTGTGCAGTTTTGAATCGGGATCTGCGAGACTCAAACCTCGGCTCGTCCACGGACTTGGAATTTTGGTTGGCCAGTGGGATGCGTAATTCACCAAAATCGGCCTCCGTGAAGACAGCCTGATGGAACGACGCGTTCCCCTCAATTTCCACACCGGTAAAGTCTGCAAACCCTTCAAATCGGGTTCGAAAGAATCTGCCCTCGTCAGAAAAATTAGCGCGACTAAAAGAGACATCTTGTTGGAACCGTGCCCCAGAGAAGTCGGCGATTCCATCGAAGCGCGCTTCCTCAAAATTCGCCGGCCCGCTGAATTCGGCATTAACGAAACGCGCTTCGCGAAATTCTGACTCAGTAAATTCGACGTCCGAATTGAACCTTGCAGACGAAAAATCCAAGAGGGATTGAAAGTCTTGGTTAAGGAAAGAAAGTGAGTCCGGGAACCAGACCCCTACGAAGTTGAAGTAATTTTCATTCTCTGGATCGAGCCGCTTCTCCAGTGCTGTTTGAAATTGTTCCTTCTTATCACTGCCAGGAAAATGTAAGACACAGTACGGCCTGTCATCGTGTTCTTTGTAAAACGGTTCGTGGCATTGTTCCTCTAACCATTCGCATCGACAACTCTTCGCTTCGGTGTCAGTCATGAATCAATCTCCACCGGCTGCGCTGCGGCAGCCTTTGCCTCACGCACGAGCTGAACGAGATGGCGAAATCTCGCAACCGATTGCTCAAGCGTTGCGTAGGCGAACAGCGGCTCAAGACACGTCAGGGCCATATTCGTTTGGACCAAGCGTATTGTGTTTCTGAGAAACTGCGCAATCGTCCATGAAACTGTTTCTGATCTACCCACAAAGTCAACTCGTTGTTTTGAAAATAACGAATCGGCTCCATCATGTGCCAATGCGTTCCGAACCACTGGATTAACCGCATGCATGAGGAAATGTAACTCCGGATTCTTTGGCGATTCTATCTTGTCGCACAGATTGCGTAAGCCAAACCTTCTCAACTTCGCATACGGCTTGGGTGAGCCTTTCGCAATATGGTGAAGACCTACAATGAGCTGCACGCGTTTCTCAAGCGCGGCAGCTCCGTCGCGATATTCTTCTGTTAATACCGTAATATTTCGACGAGTCATCCGGCTGAAGCCAACGTTGCGGTTGCTACGTTGACGCGTCTCAAAACCGTGAAAATACCTCATGTATTGCCGGCGGTGGTGCCGGCCAAACTCCTGAATCAAGTCATTCGCAGCCTTTTCCTTTTCGGGATCGATCGCCAATGCATCCGTCAGACGTCGAAGGCCTGCGTGCACTCGTTTAAAATGAGTGACGCGCCGTGCCTCGAATGGAAGACTGACATATTTCTTGAATGCACGGAGGTACGTGTCAAACGAATCTTTTCCGGTAACCTTAATTTTCGCACTTTCCATCCACATCCGAATAAGCATCTCTGCCTTCTCGTAAGCCTCCGGAATCCTTAGAGGATCGCCCTCTAGCGCCTCCAGATCCTTGATCAAAGGCACAGTTCTTCGGACGTACTGGTCCATGCCCTTTTCCACCGCGCTCTTGTCTCGTTTGGTCAGTCGCGGAGGTCTTTTTTCAAACATATCCGACATCTCAGTGACGAGTAACGGAACGGCCTTACGCAATCCCATTCTTAACGCCTGCTCCATCGATTCAGGCGGTCGTGTCGCTGTACGCTTTGATTTAGGCATTTGAGAACTTTTTGACTGGCCCATTCACGCAGCCTGGAGGATTCGTCGAGAATGAATCAACTGCTCGCGAAGATAATAAGCTCTTGAAGATGCAGTCTCGACCAGAGCGTCAAGAAGAGTGAAACATGATTGGTGCATTTCTTTGGTTAGGGGCCCGGTCTCATCTATTTGCAAGAATCTTTGAATAGAGCCTTCAAGATGAAATGCGGTATTCACGCCCGAAAGCAAACGAGTCCCTCCGACCTCCGACTGATGTTTGGCCAAGATATGCACGCCCGATTGAAAGAAAACTCTTGGAAAGTGATACATAAGAGAACTTAGTGCTTCAAAAACATTTACATTCTTTCCTGCGTTTTCAACGACTTCAAGTATTAGATCTTTTCCCAGAGCTATGTCTTGTCTCTCATAGTCGAGCTTTTGCCATGGTGCGTCAGCTAAGAGCATTCCGCGAATCAATTTCCGACTGTTCTTTTCTGACTGATACCGAGAGTCCTGGTTGGCAGTAGCGATCGCGATACTCTCAACTTTCTTCGACAACTCTCTCCAAAAAGTCCAATAGAGTTCCTTTTGGTTATTATTTTCCGTTACGACCGCAACGCTCAATTGAAGATAGTCAACAAACTCCGGAGCGGTCTCGCACCCTTCGATCAGAAGGTCAGCAAACAGCTTAAACCCCGATGGTCCCAATGAGACGAGATACTCGGCGAACCTCTTTGTAAAGTCCAGTCGCGGTTCAGCATTAATCCAAATATCGTTTTCGATCCTATCATCTTGACGATGCTTTCGAGTCGACTCCTCGATTGCAAAGAATAGGAATAGCATTCGAGAAAATAGCGCAATGCGAATCGAATCCGTCGAGCCATCGGGAATCATTAGGCACGGTGTCAACATGTACCACGGACTGTGGGTTTTGAAGTTCAAGCGTTCAATGTCAGCCGCGCTTAATGATATGCGGCCATTCGCGAGCCGCTTACGGAACTCAACCAACCAATCGCTCACCTCAGGCTCGGTACCTTCCTCATCGCCATCATCTTCGTCATCAATTGGAAAGAAATCTGTTCGGCTGCTTCGCTGAGAGTTTTCGACTTGTAACCGCGCGTAATCTATTGCTCCGAAAATGCATTGCTGCGCGAACTGCGCGTCGCGTTGCCACAAGTGCTGTCTTATTCCTTGTGCGGCACCAGCGCGTGCGTTTGCATTAACGTGTGTCAGAGCAGTCGCAATAAGTTCCCTTATGAAGAGCTTGTCATCTTCAGATTCGGTAAGACTCAACAAAACTGGAAGCACGGAAGCAGCGGTCGCAACTCCGTCAAAATCTGTTTTATCAGATGCCGCGAACGTGTCGTTTGAATCTGCGGTCGATTGGACTACCCCGATAACTGTGGCCGCACACCACTCCGAATCCTCTTCAGCCATTTCATGTGAATGATCGCGTAAACAAACTGCAGCCGCTTTAACTAAGCCAACGACGAACATTCTTGAAAGATCGCCCAATGCCCCGCTTTTAAGTGCGTCGGAGAGCTTTTTCGCTTCCTCAAGTGCATCCTTCCAACTTGCGTAATATTCCTGGTCCGGGGTTTCTTTATCGAAGATCTTGCCTGCCCATACATACATTCGCGAAAAGCGATCGCGCAGAGCCATCGCCTCTTGCGATTCTTGTTGAATCTTCTCTAAATCAGGATCGAGGCCTTGCGGCTCAAAGAGGATTCGATTGTTTTCCCGATCCTCGACTGCCTTCCAGCCACGGCTGTCGATCCGATGAAAACGAAACCGCCAGTTATCTGTTTTTGGAGCCTTCTGGTGCAGCTCGTCCACAATTGCAAACGCCTGCTCTCTCAAGGTCGTAAACTGCAATCTTGTAAGCAACGTTTCGAGGTGCTCACTTCGCCACGGACGCGTTGCTGCCGTGCGTCGTTCAGCTGTGTAGAGCTTCTCGAAAGGATTGCGGTTGATCGGTGACGCGAACCAGTTCGGTTCATTCCCGCCACGCTCGCTAACGGTCCGAGCCATGTCCAATCCGTAAAGCGCTGGAGTCCGTAGGAGCGGCAAGGCTGCGTTCCCCAAAATATTTGGGAAGCCAGCCGCTAGAGACGCCAACACTGCTGTGGGCATCACAGAGTTGCTTTGACGCAAAATGTAGTCAAACGCCCAGGTTAAAATATTGTGAGAAGATTCATCTTCCGCAAGGCTTATCAGCCAGTTTTCGAGGGCCATAAGTGCCGATTGAAGTAAGTACGGAACTACGGAATGACCGCGGTAAGCCACCCAAAGTCGACCCGAACAGTACTGCTTAACTAAGGTTTGATCATCCAACAGAATCTCGATTTGATCGCCGCTGGTACTCTGCGGATTTCTGACTGACGTCGTCTGGCGCCGTGGGGAATCCAAGTCGGAATGAGCGTATTTCTCCGCAGCGCTATTAAGTAGCTGGATGATAAAATCTAATCCCTGCCGAGGATGAAAACGCAGTAGATGTTGGAACGGCCCCTTGGCACCGCTCGCGGGAAAGAATTCAAGCCTATATGGATGGACCCCAAAGCGGTGATCCACGCCAGGATGATACTCATATGGATCATATTCAGGTTCGCTTATGAGAAATTCCTGTAGGGCGAGTTTAATAACGGTATCAGGGATATGCTTGCATAAGAAGGCTGCATCAAAAGTTCCCAATGCCATTTTGCAGAAATCGTCAACGTAGTGCGGTCGCCGTCGGCTATTGGATTGAAAGATGTCGGCGTCGAGTAATTCCTCGAACTCTCTAGGTATCGCTGGCACGGTCTTGATGATTACGCTGAGAAGCCTATTTCGATATTTCTCATCATCGCGGTAAGAATCCTTCAAAGGACCGAGCAACCCAAGCGCTAAGAGACCCGCTTCGCGACCGCCTGCTGGCAGTGCTTCAATGTGAATTGACGAAGACCACTCCTCGAGTATGGCTGTGACATGAGCTGTTAACCCGTTTGGTAAACGTTCTTTGTTTTCAAAAAGAAAGCGAATAATTGAATTCCAGCCGACTCCATAAGGTTGCAAGAACAAGTACGCTCCCTGCTTGTCGGCTCCCAACTGTCGCATTAGATCTTGATTCGGTGTTTTGCAAGATATCCGCAGAACGAAACAAAATCGCTTCAACAGTTCTGCCTCATTGTCAAAAAGCCTGTCGCCCAATTCAGCGAGAAAACCATGTGGGTTATCACTGAGCAGTACCGCTGAAATCGTTTCGTCCTGCCAATATCTTTGAAGATTGGGATTTGTCAGTATTTGGAGAATGAGGGCCTTCACATCGTCGCCAAGTCGTAGCTTTTGATAAAGCCACAAACGGAAAGCACGACTGATTGCTGGCTCGTTGCCTACTGCGGCAAGAAACTTGGGGACGTCATCAGAAGACTGTTGGTAAATGTCCTCGATATATTGTTCAAGTGCCCAGTCTTCGAGAACATCATGTGCTGGGCTAACCAGTCCTTTGGATCTTTCTCGTCGCACTAAGTCGTCTTCTTCAAGTTTTAATACGGCTTCAGAATCGAAGTCTCTTTCGGGCACTCCATATACCATCCGTTTCGCTCTCGCTACCGCCATCTGAACAAATGTCTGACGTCTCTTTAATGGCATGCCGCCGGCCCGGAATTGCTCTTTCGCGATGACATTAGTCCAAACGGCTGCGCGAAACTCTCTTTCTCCTTGATCAGCCGAGAATTTGGTTCCTGCTTCAGCGACTCGGTAAGCCAATTCTGCAAAAAACGGATTATGAAGTAACGGTTCTAGTGACGGATTCGCGGCGACGGCTCTTAAAGGTTCAAGGCTTTCGCAGAGACTTTGGAGCTCTCGATCATTGAAGTTAATGATCGATAAGGACCTGTGGCTAATTCCTATCGGTTGGAAGTAATTGAAGACTATTTGCTGGTATGCGTAGTCGCGACCTGTCGCAATAACGGTCCAACCGGAATGTGTATTGAGGAATTGAAGTAAGTCGGTAAACGCTGCTGAATTCGGCAACTCCAATAATTTTTCGATTGATTCGAGCAGCAAGTATCGTTTGGGCATCAGCGCAAACCCGGCCTCAAGATCGCGAATTGAGCTAACTAAACCAATCGAAGAAAACACGTTGTCAAGGTGTGCCTGGTCTAGATCTTCCGTTCTTAGGCAAAATACAGGTGCGCGGCCATTCATGTAATCAGAAAACTCTCGCACGAGGCTCGATTTTCCCGACCCACGTCCTCCATTGATCAAAACAAACGAGGATCCTTCACTTGCGTCGAGGAGTTTTGCAAAAAGTTCTGGCCTAGTGACATGAACGCCGCCAATCGAAGTCCTGATGCCATTGACGATGTAGTCACCATGATCGTCGAGCTTTCTTATATCTGAATCCCACTGCGATCGCCTTGGATCGAACGCCTCCCGAATTCCTCGCGGCAATGTCTCCAGAGAAACAGTTCCAGCATTCTGATTCGCGGACTGAACGGCATCGACTATTTGCGACCAAAGACTCGCTGGGTTTTGGTTAGATGATTGGCCAATTAATGACTGAAGCAGCGATAACGTGCCCCCGTTTTCCGTATCCAAGTCATATCCAAGCAGATGATATGATTTTAGGAAATTCCAGAGCTGTTCATCAGAAACATTCTGCCCGCCATTTGCGAGATTCAAACCCTTTCTAAAGATCTCCAGTTTTGTTCTTTTTGTTCTGCCCCCTACGCGAATCACCTTATCAAGGAACTCTCTTTCGTCTTGCGAGCATCTTGCCCATTCAAAGAGAACGCGCACATGATTGATATCCATCGCGCTTAAGGGGCCTGTGATAAGCGCTATCGCATCAACGCCGGCCGTGAACACAGTTGGTTCGTTAAAGTCATTCCAAGCCGCTCCTATTGCTTTGGCGAAATTCTCGTCAGTCTCGGTAAAACTGATTTCATGCTTGATTTGAGCCAGAAGTCTTGCTTCGTGATCCGATAAGGGAGCTGTCGCATAAACAATGAAGTCATCCGTTCTGAAGCCCGCATAAGCGCCTTGTAGTTTGAGCTTGGTAATCGGCCACGATGGAAGACATGGTGATACGCGCCCCGTAAGCAGAAGGGTCGTGAAGGCAGCTTGAACGCGCGTTTCAAAATTTGCCCCACCCTGACCGGTAGAGAATGGGTTAGTTGCTTGTGGTGAGGTGCTACTCACTTACTTTCCTCCTCCCGTTGTGGCTTAGTGCCTATCTTGTCAATTATCGGAGGGAAATTGCAGTTTTTCCAAGTGAGCATTTAAACGTCCGGTTCACATACGAACAACGGCAGTGAGTAAAGATACTGGTAGTAGTACTGCGCACCGAATATAACTAAAAGCTTGAATAAAACATCCCGTGAAACGGATCCATTGTTTCTGTCTTTTCCGTGAAATAGAGTATCATGTGTGGGAATTAAGGGACAGCCGCTAATGCAAAGAGTGTCTTTTGACTTGCCGTTCTACGACTCCGCCATTGATCGGCTCTTTAATGACATCTGTAATTGCTTTCATATGCTGGATCCTATCCTGCGCTTGTTTCCCCCGAAAGAAATGATCCATGGTGGCACTACGCGACAACTGAGCACGCCGCGTATTCTGGATAATGCGATGAGAAATTATCGGGCAACGGTTAGCGTCGAACCCAGCATGTTTCTTCGAACTGACGTGGACGAATTTAGAGACTTTCTGGTTAGCATGATTACGTCCTTACAGGAACAACAGCAGGCGCATACTCTTGAGGTTATTTCGGACACCTCAAAAGCAGTCGGAACCTACGTCGAAGGTAAGGATCGGAATATCTGGGATGTCTACATTGAGATGCTAGAAAGACTCGAACTCCGATTTGATGAGTCTGGAAAGCCACACTCTATCGGCGTGCCCTCGGCGCTGGCGACAAAACTAACCGCGGTGTCTCCTACAGAAGAGCAATTAGAACAAATGACTCGTGTAGTAGAACGCAAGCGGCACGAATATTTTACTAACAGGCGGCGCCGACGTCTTTCGATGCCGCCGGCAGAATCACAATTCTGACATGTCACACATCTCGTTAGCTGTAAGTGAGTACGATGCGGCCATGACCCGTTTACTTCGGGAGATTCAGAGAGGCTTTGAAAGGGCGGATCCAATACTTAGCGACGTTCAACGACTTCCAGTTGCGCACGACGGACGAACTCGACAGGTGAGCACGCCGAACATAGTTGATACGAATATGCAGGACTTTTCGGCTGACGTGACGATTCACGCCGACGCATTTCGCAACACCGACGTTGAACAATTCGCTCAATTTGTTTGGGGCCTATGCGAATCGTTGATGTCGCAGGCCACGAGATATCTATTTGAAACCGTGTCCCGTACTACCGAGGCAGTGGGAAACGTCGTTGATGCGGGAGGAAAGAACATCTGGGATGCGCAGATTGAGATGCTTGAAAAAGCCGAGGTCCGGTTCGACGAGAATGGGGACCATAACTGGAAATTCTACATGCGTCCAGACACATTTAAGAGGCTATCAGCAAATCCTCCGACCCCCGAGCAGCAGCAACGCTGGGACGCGGTCATGAAAGCCAAGAAGGACGAATACTATGCTGAGAAACGTACTAGAAGATTATCTTAGCTCGATTAAGGAGCGGGACCTGGATTTTCCGATAAGCTCGCTCTTACAAGCGATGGGATTCTACGACATCCACTTTACTCACGGCGGAGTGGAATTCGGCAAAGACTTCATCGCCAAGAGAGTCGACAATGGGGTCGAGTATCAGTACGCGATTCAATCTAAGAAGGGTGATATCAATCAGTCTCTTTGGCGAAACGAGGTTCGAGGTCAACTTGAAGAAGCGGTTGTATCGGACTTATCGCATCCTCAGTTCAGAACCGATTTGCCACGAAAGGCCATCCTGGTAACGACAGGTCGGCTCTCTGGAAACGCTCGTCTGGCTAGTCAAGAATTCAAGACGAAACTAAAGGCCGAGAATCGAATTCACGAAGTTCTTTTTTGGGAGCACGAGCAACTGGCGCAGTTTGCGGAAGAATTTGGCTTTGCAGGCATTCATCAAAACACAGCAACCGGGGTTACGGATTTCGCACAGTTTTATCTGGCTTACGGCAGGGCTTTAGCCGGCACCCTATCGGAAAGGGAAATTGAAGAATTCTCGCGGCTCTGGTTCAACGAAACGATCGACTACCGAAAGAGGATTCTTAGAGCGTCTATAGAAGCCGAAATAATTGCGACAAAGCTTATCGAAAACGGTCATTTGTACGAGGCGATCACGACATACCTAAGCCTCTCGCGTCTTGTCATGCTTGCGACATACGAAACAGATGATCCCTTTGTGCTTGATATCCTGGAAGAAATAACGAGAACTAAGTTGTATCCTCTGAGCCGGCTGTTTTGTAACGAATTCCGCTCAAGATGGGACGCAGAGAATAGATCGCTACTTCGATTGTGTTTCAAGGAAAGTCCGCTTCCGATCGTGAATTACCTTGTGTGGTGTGCCCGCGTGTTGGAAATCGGCGCCCTTTATGCGCTCCTCACGAAGGACGAACAAGAACGTCAGGAAGCAATCACTCTTTTGAGCGACTTTGCGCTCAATGAGGAAGGGTTTGGACATGTCCCAGGTGATCGCCATGCGGTATCTATTGGGTGGGCAACGTTGGCGTTGATCGGTGGAGGCAAGGACGATATCGCCATAGCCCTGATTAAACGCGCCGCAATCTGGCTGTGCGACCGGGTCGAGAAAGGGTTTGGTATTGGGCGTTACGAATCCGACGCATATGAGGAAACCGCGCTTCTGTTAGGCTATCCATTCGACGCCGTGAAGGTCGAACGTAACCGTTGCTCATTTCTGGCAACAATGCTTGTCGATCTTGCTGCTTTCATCGGAGAAAAGGAACTCTATGCCGATCTAGTTAACGACTTCGAAGCCTGCGAAATAGTCTACAATTATTGGCAGTTCCCAAACACTGCGTCTATTTTCACGATCGATAATCTAGAATGTATGAACTATCCTAACATTCCGCACCAATACTCGTTGGACGATGAATTTGATAACTTCAATTACGCAGAGCATATCAAACACGAGCCGGACTCGTTCGCAATTACTTCCAAGGCTGGGCCGCGCAGCTTGATTCTCCTATCGCTACTTCTGAAGGACCGATATTTTCCGACAATGTGGAAAGCAATTCTTCAAGAGGAGAATGAGGTGCGGCAAGTCAGCGCAGCAGCCGTTTGATTGGCGCGTGGTTGAGAGGCTTTTCATTTCGCGGTACCCGTTATGGCCTCGAGTAGCACTCCCTCCCAGACCGAGATCTCCCAGCCGAAAACCATCTCGCCGGTCGCGCCGCGCTTGCCCCCGAAGGCCTGAGCAAGTGCATTTTACCCTCGAATCCTTTCAAGAAAGACCCCGATACTATGTCCTCGATTTCAATCGCTAGACGGTCGTGAGCGAACAAAGTGTTCGACGCAAGCGCTTCGTACTGGCGCACAAATTCGCGACATGAAGAATAGCACTGACTTGCTTCTAAAGCTTTCGCTTCAAGCGATTACTAGATTTGATCATGAAAGCCTGTAAGAGCAAAATAGAACGTTCGTTTACTTCTCCTAGGAATGTAATTCTAAAATGCTACAACAATATGCGGCAGGGTTTTATCAAATCGGCATTTCCCTCGGAATCTTAGACGTGGCAGCCAGGCGGGGCGAGAATGCTATCGTCGGTCGGCTGCGTGGAGAAGCGTTGCAGCATGTAACGCAGGCGCTTCAGACGGCTCGCACATGGTGTGTCGCCGCGAGCCTGGAGTCATCCACTAAGGGAATCGACTATGTTCTCTCATTGCCCCAACAAGATCTAAAATATCGAGCACTCAAAGGGATATTCGGAGAACTTAGGCGCCGTATAGAAGAAGAGTTAGCGGCCGTTTTTCTACTCCACGTTTCGCCAAGCAAACTTGTCTATTATCAAGACACTACGCAATTCGGCACCCAAGTTGCGGCAAAGTTCCCTAAGGCTACAAACGATATTCAGGAGGCCGGAAAGTGCCTCGCACTCAGTCGCCATACCGCTTGTGTATTTCACTTAATGCGAGTGTTGGAATTTGGTGTTCAGAGTTTAGGAAAGAAACTGAAGGTTCCAATACGAGTTGAGGATAAGGACTGGGGAACGATCACTAGTCACATAAATGGAGCGCTGAAGCGCCTACCCAATAGTACGCCACGAGAACGAGCCAAATACAAAGCTTATGCTACTGCCGCTGCTTATCTGGATAATGTAAGAATCGCTTGGAGAAATCCGACGATGCATCCCAAGGAAACTTATACTGCAGTAGAAGCGGGTAGGCTTTTCGGCTTCGCTAAGCAATTCATGCAACATCTCGCCGATATCATTTGAGTCTCTTTCGGACACTCTTATTTGGGCTCTCGGATGGTGCCTTCAACCACTGCTTCTAAGCATCAATCAAAACAAGATCGCTTAGCGCTAGACCCCAATGCCGTTCAAGTCGGGCTCAGCAAAAGTGGCAAGAAGACAGTTCTGATGACTCTAGTCCCACATTGTAACCTTCTTACAGCTCTTGCTTGTCGTCGATCAAGACATCGGTCGACACGCCCGCAAGCTCGGCATACTTGAGAACCGTGAGTAAGTCTGGCTCTCGGGTTCCCAACTCATAATTCGATACCGCCGAGTAATGCACTTGTAGGCCGAGAGCTTTCGCCATTTCTGTCTGACTCATTCCTAGCCGTTGACGGATCGTAAGAAGTTTCCGGCGAAGATGCTTGGGGCGGCGGCGGCGGGTGCGTCCCATTAGGGGGCACCTCCGCTCTTGTCTTTATGTGTATTTTCACATAGACTGCGCCTTGAACCATAGGATAGCCGGAACGCCCGTATCGTACGGGCG
Organism: Pyrinomonadaceae bacterium; assembly: GCA_035601635.1. GTDB lineage: Bacteria > Acidobacteriota > Blastocatellia > Pyrinomonadales > Pyrinomonadaceae > UBA11740. The sequence goes on along the minus strand of DATNNY010000094.1, from coordinate 17,178 downwards.
AAGAGCATTAGGTGGTTTGACCTCGCGCTTTAATAAACATTGAGCGTCCGCAGGGTTCATAGAATATGGGAGTACCGACCCTGTACGCAAATATCTAGGCGAAATATGACTGCGCCGGCGTGTGGAGTCGTTTCAATGTCCGGTCGATGGGTTAACCGTTGTCTCCAAGAGATCACAACGAAACGCTGGTTGGTATTCACTTTGCGGCTGGCCTATTCTTCGCCTTTGGCCTCGTCGCGTCGCCGTGGATCATTGCTCAGAACTTTCGCCACAAAGAACAGATTCCGGCCGCAGTCTTAATCTTCGGCATTGTGTTCTGCATAGCACTGCTCATGTTTACCACCGCGTTCGCAATGCGCCGGAAAAAGCCTTTAGGCAGAAAGCTGGCCTTGTGGTCGGCTGCGCTGTTCATAATAATATTTTGGCCTGCTGGCATTTACAGCTGGTGGTTCATGCACAGCGAGGGCGCCAAGCAAATGTATGGTGTAAAGGACGAATAGGTACTACGGGCAGTTTCATCCCTCGACTTATAACGTTTTAAGATCCTGCCAAGTTCGAATCCTTAGTGCCTTGGATGCGCGCCTGTTTCATGATCCCTGAGTATTTTCATGGGGCGTTCGGGCTGCTAGCTGGGCTGGGCCCGGTTGAGTGGTTGTAGGGCGTTTGACAGCGCATCCTTAAGTTTTCGTGCGCACATGTGATGCAGCTTTAGAGATGTCGAAATGCGGTGGCCGAGGCAGCGTTCGCATAGTAGTCCGGGAAGGGAAATGCTGAGTTCGGTGGGTAGCATGAAGTAAGTATTTCCGTAGTTTCGGAAAGCGTTTTTTGGAAGTGGATTTGGATCGGGAACCGCTTCTAAAAGTCCCTCATCGACAAGCCGAAGCGCGGCGTGAAAGAGAAGGGCGGCATCGGCGACTGCGGGGAAGCCGGTGTCTTGAAGTTGGGGAGGATTTCCCGAGGCGATTTCTAGAATGTCTCCCCCGCTGCGCGGATTGTCGGTGGTCAGTAGGTTGTGAAACAAGCTAAGGACCGCGCGTTCGTCTTCCAGGGGGTGGTTACCTTCAAGAGGCACGTAAATCCATCCATCGCCGTAGCGATTGAGGAAGAAGTCATAGGTCGAAGTGCCTTCTTGGACTTTGGTCGGATCGTATTCTTCGCCGGTTTGTTGCTCAAGCAAAATATTTATGTCGGTGATCGAGGCAGGACGGTGCTGTATTGCGCTCTCTGCGCTTGTCACAAACTGTTCGTCAATTAAGAACCCTAATCCGCGGGTTCTTGCATATTCGACAGCTTGAATGCCTCTGATTTGTTTCGCCACCAAAGAGTCCTCTTTTTCTTGAAATGTTTACTTGCTGGGTCCCGCCCCTTTTTCTAATTGGTTCCTCTCGGAAAATCCTGTTGCGCCTACGAAGCCCTAGTGACCTCAGCAGTATTCTAGCTGTTTTCAGTAGCAGATCTCGGACGAAACCACGAAAATCCTAAGAAAATCCGCATAACGGAGTTTCAGCGGACACTGGAATCCGTCTGGAATCCTGTCTGTGTTCCAAAGCGGCACAATTATTGCTAAGCCCAAAACCCCTGGGAAAGTGGCCCCAGAGATCGCTAATACGGGAGGGAGAAAGGGTGTCAAACGAGATTTCGAAGCAGGTTAGTCTACCGACCATCGCATACGGTACTTTTGCAAATTTTGTTAATCGCATGCGGCATGGGTTGCCGTCACGCGTGGATCGAAGTGTTATGCAGTCTCTGTCGGGTGGGACGCAAAGTCAGTTGATCGGTGCGTTGCGGTTCTTAGACCTTATTGATGTGAAGGGAAAGCCAAACGAGTTTTTTGGTGAATTCGTCAGAGCCGACGGAACAGACCGGCAGCGGTTGTTGCGACGGACGATTGACCATTCTTACAAGTTTGTCTGCGGTAAGGGTTTTGATCTAGAGCGAGGTACGAGACACGAGTTAGAGAAAGTATTTGCAGAGCAGGGGGCGGCTGGGATCAGACTGCAAAAGGTGGTCGCATTCTTCTTAGCGCTCGCAGAAGATGCGGGGCTAGAGATTTCGATCCACATCTCAGATGCGCAAGAAAGAACACGAGGTTTCAATCGACGAACGAGGGCATTTCGAAATGAGGCCGCGTGTACGACGCGAACATCAGAGCGCGGCCGTAGTGAATGTTTCTTATTGCTTGCCTCGAAGTTGCCTCCGTTGGAGCTAAGTTGGCCGGACGAATTGAAGGTGCGGTGGCTTGATTCGTTCGACCGCCTGGTTGAGTTGCTGAAAGTCGAGTTGCCTCAGGACGCGGACCCAGCTCCGGGAGTTGATACCACTCATTCAAGTTCGATAGTGAATTCGCACGAACAGAACGGACAGCTAGCGAAATGAAAGAGTCAATGGAAATTGACGATCGGTCAGGCGTCTGGGGGGTCAAAGTACGTCAAGGAATCCTCGAGCTAGCTGGAGCTCTGGAGGTCAATGGCCTAGTCAGGGAGATTGATGCGAAATTAGCGCTATTGATTGATCACATTGAGAACGGCAGCATATTTGACGATAACCCGTTGTCGAGTTTTGTGATTAAGAAACGTCCAAACTGGGAGCGCGGGCCTGATGAGTGTCGGCGTCGCGAGATTGTAGAAGAGTGCCGGCGGCATATTTTGGAGATGGCACCGTCGTTGGTAATGGACGGTCTGCGTGAATTGCTGGGCCGTGGTATCAAGGAGAGCTTGGTTGCTTTCGTTGTGGAGATGACAGGACACAAGGCGTGGGTGATTTCAAAACGTGGAAAGAAGGGAAAGAGGATCTCCGCCAAGACGATGTGCGGCAATTACGCCGCCGGCCTTGCGAAATCCAAAGCAAAACAGATCGTAGAGGGTTGTGAAGTGACCAGAGCCAAGAAGCGCGTCATTGCTTCGCAGCGTTACCAACTCTACTACGGAATCATTAAAGGATTAAGAAAGGATTACTTTAGCACTCAGTCGGGAAAACTTCGACGGACGACGCCGGATTGGATACCGTGGAAAGAGAAAAGGTTAGAGGTGAAAGGCCAATATCCTGAATTGGAAGCTGTTTTGGATAAGGTGCCTGTCTTCAAACACTTTACTCCTCGGGAACTTGCGTTGGAGGTCGTCGCTAAACAACTAGACGCCACTATAGCTTATGCCGAAAACTTGATATCCGAGGGTAACCAGGTGCTGAAGTGTGGCGGCTGATTGGAAGGGTGGTGTGTGATCAGCTGATCACTGTTATTGAAAAATCTCTGGACATTAGTGCGTCCGATATTGTCGAATAAAGTTATCGTCATCCCTGTTAAGGTGAAGGTTGTGTTGAGTGTAGTGGCTTTCAAATAACTACAGAAGGGGCGACAAAGCGATGACGGAACTGTTAGTAACAAACTTAAAGGTGCTCAAAGATATTTCGAGTGAGCGGCGCAAGCTTTCAGAGCAAGAGGTTGAGCTAAAAAAAAGAAAAGAGAACTTGGATAAACTTGAATCGGGGCTAAAAACACTGATCGAAATTGCACTCGAGACCAGTGGTGACGATCGCGCCAAGACTGAATATGAACGAATCTGCAGGATTGTGTCAGGTGGCGGTGATCCATCGGCAAGAATAAATAAGACGCACTTAATGTTGGACATCCTTAAAAAGAACGGTGAAGGGGGCCTCAGTGTCACAAGCATTCAAGAAAGGTTGGGGGCTTTGGGTGTGGACGTAGATCGCAACTACATCTGCACAGTTCTGAACAAATTGCGGAGTAGTCGAGGATTATTAAAAAAGGAAAACGACTTGTTTGTCTTGACGGAGAAGGGAACGGCGCTGCCTCTAAAAGTCCAGGTGGCCTAGAAAAAAGCGGCTCCGAATCTTACGAAACGGAGCCTTCAGTCCTGAATCGCCGATCGTGATCGTCGCTAAACAAAGCACGAACGGCACCTTAGAACCATGTGTAGTCTACTCACAAATCATCATTGCGTCAATAACAGATCTCCATAAATTCGCGTTGGCTTTTTCGCGGAAATGGGGACCGATCTGTTTACACGGTCGAGTTTCATAAGGGCAGGACCTCGAAGCGCTTAACCACGAGGTCCCGCGCAACCTTCAGCGAGGGGTCGCCTCGCCACAGGCTGGTGTCTGGATCTTGGCGATCTCCACAAAAGAAAGCAAGGAGATTTCTACGATGAGTACGCGAATCAAGAAGCGAAAAAAACCGAGAACTGTAAACGGCAACTACAGCCAGAATTGGCCGCAATACAACCTCGGCCAAACAACAGAGAAAGTGCTCTTTCCGTCAACTCTGCAGATGCTGTGTGAATACGTTGTAGATCCGCTCAGCAGTGGTCCGGGACGTCCGAGCGCTGGTTACAAGGAGAAAGTATTTTGTGTGGTCATCAAGGCGTTCGAGTCGGATTCGGCGCGCCGATGTACGGCCGACCTGACAATAGCCGCAGAGCGTGGTTTGATTTCCAACGTACCACACTTCAACACCGTCTTAAATTATGCGCGCGACGAGCAATTGGCCGAGATCCTCGAACAGTTAATCATCCGTTCGAGCTTCCCGCTCCGCAACCACGAGAAGGGAATCGCGATTGATTCGACGTCGTTTTCGACGGACCAATATATATCCTGGCGACAGGTGAAGTTTGGAAAGAGCGAGGATTGGCATGACTGGCGGAAGCTTCACATCGCTTGCGGAGTAGATACCCACATCATTACCGCGGCGTTAACGAGTGCTGCCTATGCCAACGATTACAACTTTCTGCGCGGACTTCTGCGTACCACTGGCGAAAGCGGATTCGAAATTCTCGAAGTCTACGCCGACAAAGCATATCTGGGTGGCGAAAACATCAGGGCGATCGCCATGTTAGGCGCCATTCCGTTTGTGCCGCCGAAAGCCCGAACGAGTGCGGAAGGGAAGTCGACCACCTGGAAGCAAATGTATTCCCTGTATGAAAATGACCGGGAAGAATTTAATGCGCATTACCATCAACGATCTAATGTTGAGACAGTGTTCTCGATGATGAAAGCGGTCTTCGACGTTCGTCTTCGGGCCAAGTCAGAGTGTGCGCAACGCACCGAACTCCTCGCCAAGGCGCTAAGCCATAACATTCGGGTGCTCATCCAGTGCAAGTATCAGTTGGGGATCACTCTTGACTTCTCTGATCAACCAACGCCGACGGAAAACTCAAACGGGCAGCTCGGGTTCGCGGTAGATCGTTTCAACTACCAACCGGGTATCAACAAAGCATAGGTGTTGATTGAGATGCAGCGCGGCCAGTTCGGCTGCGCTGCGTCTTCACAGGTGATGGATAACCATGAGCACGGAATCATTTTTCTTAAGTCGCGAGGCGTGGGCGGCGCGAAAGTCCGCCTTACTTTCTGGTTTCTTGGAGCACTTCAGAACAGGGAACCAGGGATGCAATGAGTTCTACTGTATCGATACATTTAGTTACCCAACTCCTGTGAATGGCCCAAAACATCAAACTCTAGATCGCACTGCACGCGCTGTCGGCGCCAGCCCAAAAGGAATAGGCGTAAAGTTGATCAAGGTGGCCACAGGAAAGAGAGCAGCGGCGGCGGTCTGCGGCTCGAGCGAATTACCTTCCGCGGCTGTTGGTACGATGGAGGGACAGCTCGAAAAAATATTTCCGCGTATCCTGTCGATCATTGGGGGTAAGCCGGCAATGTTGTTTATCGACCCCAGCAGCCTTCCGACGCTTTCGTTTAATGCGCTGAAGCCGATCCTGCGCCGTAAGCAACGAGACACTGAGATAATAATCAAATTCGATGCTGAAGCTATCTGGCAGCGAGCCTTGGAATCGTGTCTGGGGCAATGTGGGCACACCAATCGTTGCACTTCGGTTCTGCGGCAGCTGGCGAGGATTTTGGGCCTAGACAAACTAAAGCATGTTTCGAGCGCCGGTCCTGGCGCAGCTTTAGTCAAGAATTACATGGACCAAATTACCGAGTTCGGTTTCATGGCCGTAGCACATTGCATAAGAGACGCTGTTGGTATTCGCTCAAACTCATACTTGATCTACTGCACGCGGCAGCCACGTAATATAGTCGTGTTGAATGACTTGATACGATCCACTGAGGATCGTTTGCTGACTGAATTTCTCGATCGCCGAGGAGTGGGACACCCAGACGATGCGCTCGGTGCAGATGTTTTCCTTCGGCGACAGGAACTAAAGCATTTAATGTCAGATCTGAAGAAGGGAAGTGAAGCGGTTAATCTGCGGGACAATGAGTGGCGAATACTATGCGAGCGATTCGGTGAATTTCATCAAAACGACTTCGCGATTGACGTTTCCGACTAAACTGAGATCGCAGGGTAGCGTCCTACAGTCAGGATTTTCCCGGTACCATGGCGCAACGAACGAAAAGGGTTGACGCAAAGATTAATTTTAAATGTATAATGTTTTTAAGGAGATTATAGTTATGGAATCGCAAAACGCTCAAGAGGTGAATACTAACCTAATTGACGACCCATTCGGCTTTACGCTCGACAAGTTAAATGCGGATGCCGTTGGGGCGGTGGAGAACCCGATCGTGCGCGCAGCGATCGAGCGCGTGAAGCATGGGCAGGGTGCCCAAGGGTTCAAAAACAAGTTCGATAAGGCGTACCACTCTCACTCGAAAACCCGCTGAGATAGTCGGCGCGGCGAGCTCCACGCGTGGCCCCAAACGTTCCTCTCGTTAACACCTTCCTATGTAAGGTGGCGAGTCGTTGTAATCTTGACTGCGACTACTGCTACATGTACCACCACGCTGACCAATCGTGGCGGGATCGTCCGCGCTTCATGAGCGACTCGACGGTTGAGGCCTTCGCTCGCAATCTGGCCGATTACGTCGCTACAGCTAAGCTCGATGAAGTGACAGTGCTCCTCCACGGGGGCGAACCTCTCCTTGCTGGTGAGGAGCGCATAACTCGTTTCTGCAATAGCGTGCGAACGGCACTGGAGCCGCTAGGCACTTCTTTGGAATTCGCTATGCAGACTAACGGGGTGTTGCTAACCCCGCACTGGATGGAAGTCCTAGCCCGCTTTGTTATTACGTTTGGAGTGAGCTTGGATGGCAATCAAATCGCCAATGATCGACATAGGATCGATCACAACAAGCAGTCGTCGTACGCGGATGTCGAGCAAGGACTGCGTACTATACAGGTAAGCCCTCACCGTGATTTATTTCGCGGTTTCCTAAGTGTGATAGACGTAAGAAACGATCCGATATCGACCTATAGATACCTTCTGAGTTGGCAGCCGCCGCGGCTCGACTTTCTGCTACCAGAGGGGACACACGACCGACCGCCTTCTGGAATCCGCGGTGGTGGCGGTGTAACACGAACGCCAACTCCGTACGCTGATTGGCTGATACCTATTTTCGACGAGTGGTTCAGCCATCCTGGACAGACAGAAATACGACTCTTTGAGAACCTGATTGACGTGCTTCTCGGTGGTAGAAGTCAGGCGGATGGGACAGGCGATGGAAGTTTTAACTTGTTGACGATCGAAACGGACGGCGCGATTGAAGACGTCGATCTTTTTAAAGCCGCGTATCCAGGTGCCCCTAAATTGGCTCCGCCTTTAGAGCTACCGCCGAATGTGGCCACGACTCGTTTCGTCGAGTTGACGTCCTCGCCGACCGTAGTCGAACGTAATCGACTAAACATGATCGAGGGACTTTGTCATACCTGCCGCGAATGTCCGGCCGTCCAGGCGTGTGGTGGCGGATTCGTCGCTCACCGCTGGTCTAACGAAAACGGGTTCTCAAATCCTTCGGTGTATTGCGCAGATCTTTATAAGCTTATTGCACATGTAAATCAGGCTTTAGGAATTGCACTTAGGCCGCTACTTGAAAGCCAGAACCCAGCCGTGTTTATAAAGGGAGCATAACACAATGGTTGGAGTGGTCAGCGCTGATAAGTTTGATCGCTTTCTGGTCCCAGAAGGAGATCCTAATACACTGCGACCTTTGGCTTGGCGTCGTAGCGCAGTGCGCCTCAACATTCTGTTGCGTTCCCATCGTGAGCGAACAAGTACCGAACTGTCCTATCTGGTCGATCAGTTACAAGCAACCGATCCCCGCGCAAGGCATCGAGTTTTGGCCGCTCCAGAGACAGCCTTGTACGTTGATGCTCTGCTGAACAACCGCTCGGCAGGTGCAGATATAGGTGTGGCCGTTATAGCCCGGCTCGCTGAATTAAGCTTGACGGGTCGGCGTCAGAAGTTTTCTTGGAAAGGAAGCCTTCCGCTCGATTATCTACCGCTCGGCAGTCGCGCGGTGCGGATGTCGGGACGCAACATCCACGATCCTGAGCTATCGGTGGACCACCAGTTCATCAGTCTATCACCCAGATCAGGCGGACCGACTATAGAGGTACACCTCGACAGAACCGAAGAACTGTCACAGGGCCTATCCCTACGGGCCGACAGGCTTGAGATCATAGACGGATGGATGCCTTTCTCGGACGATTTTGACGACGGCAATATTTCTGTGAAATTAGATTCTTCAGCGAGGCGCTCGCTCGAAACGCTTCTCGCAGAAGCGGTCACAATTATCGCGTTAGCATTCCCGCGCGCGTTAGATGAAATGCTGGAAACAGCCCAATACTTGAGTCCGCTTCGTCCAAAGAACACTCATACTTTGAAGCTTCCGAGCTTCTCTTCACCTGCATTGCCCGGCGTTATTTTCGTTGGAATACAACAGGGTGACGGCACGTGGATAGATGCCCTACACCTCGCCGAGTCTTGTGTACACGAACACCTACACAACCGCCTATATCTACTAGACGAAGCGGTACCACTGACGATTCGCACGGCTCAGCCACGGTCATATTTCTCCCCGTGGAAGCAAACGATGCGTGGCGTCGATGGCATGCTTCACGCGGTTTATGTCTTTTCACACCTTGCATGGTTCTGGCAGAGCGTAGGGAACAAGGTTCCTCAAATGCAGCAGTATGCACGCAGCTGCGTTGAAGAACATTTGAAAGATCTCGAGACCACGGCGCAAATTCTTGATATGAATGAATTGTCGGAAGCCGGGCTGCGTGTACTGGAGGCAAGCAGAAGAATTGTCCGCACTCTTACGGCGGCGGCCGCTTAGAGATATTATGGCCTTCGATAGTCACCACATTGACGAGAGGGGACTGACGTGGAGTATTCGAGAACTCCTTGCCTCCGACCGGCCGCGAGTGTTGAGGCATTTGAGGACAACGACTCTCTGGAGTCGTACTTCGCACTTTCGGAGTTGGGGCTGTCAGCTTCCCAGCCCAGCGTACATACTAGCAACGTCCGGCTTTCGTCGCGCTACTGTAACCGCGGACGACGCAGCAATCCAGTATGAAGACACGGTTGCCGACCATGGGCGCCGCATAGCCTCGCTGATTAGAGCGCATAAACGCGGGGACGCCTTCGATCCTCTTGTTATTGGTCCCGATGGTCAATTGTGGGATGGAAAGCATCGGTTGGCGGCTCTATACGCCTGCGACGTGCCCGACGTAAAAGTCCTTGACTTCAGCGGTGGCAGCTCGGAACTGCTGGGGTCTCCGGTGTTACCCGACGACGTGTTCGCGCCTCAGTTGCTCGGAGCTCACGCCTTACGTGTGCTACGCGACCGATTTGACAAAGCACAGCCGTACCGGCATCTCTTCGTACCTGATGTCTTCGAACCTAGCTTCGCCAAGGCGCTCGCGCATGACATAGAGGACCTGCCGTGGAGATTGGCAACGACAGACTTCTACGAGCAGTACGAAGACTCCTTAATTGACACCGAGCGACCTTACGCAGGCACCGCTCTCGATGCGCTCCGTGAAGTCGCCATGAGTGCGGAATTTGCTCATTTTGTCGGCTCTATCACGACTCAAGGTCAGCTTGAAGTAGTGGACGTTGCGTGTCACAGGAGCACCACGGGTCAGGAGATCGGGATCCACAATGACTTCTATCCCGACGGGGAGGTCTGCCGTTTTACCATTCACCTGAACGCCGGCTGGGCACTCGAAGATGGGGGGCTATTTGTTACGTTTGCCGCCGCCGACATTGGCGCCATGAAAGCCGCTTACGTGCCAGGGATGAACAGTGCGCTATTGTTCGAAATCTCACCAGCCTCATTTCACGCCGTTACCTCAGTCATAACGGCACAGCCTCGTTACTCAATAGTGGTCTCATTCGTGCGCCGGCGCGCCGAGGAGCCGCCTGATGAGGAAGTTGCCGAACTAACGGAAGCCCGCCTAAAGGCTCTCCCAAGGCTTCGTCCCGAAGTCGTCGATGTCCGTTCGCTCAACCAGCTCCGGACGAATCGCTGCACGCCAATGATTTGTGGCGGTGCGTGCTGTAAGGATGGTGCCGGACTTCTGCCAAGCGAGGTACCATTGCTCAACCGAATTGCGCGCGCACACAAGCAAGAGCTTTCGGCCCTGGGCGTGAGTGGCGCAGGCGTTGACGACGTCGGCTGTTCGCCTCGCACAAGTCTGGTCACGAATGCCGATGGGTTAACACACTGTAGCTGGCTGACGGGCAACGGATATTGCTCCCTGCAAGCGCTTGGCGAAACTCATGTGCGGGACCCTTGGATCTACAAGCCACTCGCCTGCATCCTCATGCCGTTGCGCGTTCGAGCGTTGGCGGGCACCCGAGTACTGTCTGCAGATGCGCGCGCGCTCGAGAGCTCGTCTATAGTCGAGCCCTGCATGCGCCGCGATACTGCGGCGGAGGCGCTAGAAGCCGTCGAGAGGGAACTAGCTTTCATTGACATGGTTTGGGATTTGGATGTTCGTGCGATGGTCGACGCGGCAAATCAAAATCCTTTTGCGGACCGAGTGCGCGACGAGCCGATAGGGCTCGTCGCGGCCACTAAAAAGCATCTATTGTGGGCTGTCCGGGGTAAAGGTCAAGATGCCGAGGTTCTAAAGGTTTCACGAGCTTCAGTCGCTTCTGACGAGGCGGCCGCGCTACAAAAGCTGACGGGCCGGTGGTTCCCGGCATCTTCTGAACATGCTATGAAATCCAAAGATCCGGCTCGCATGTCATTCATCCGTGGGCACGTCCCTCTAGACCTTTGGCTTCGAACAGATCAGGGCGAGCGTGAAGTCATGGAGGTAGCGCTCGATTTGTTGCGCGCTCTGGTGGCTTTGGAAGAACTCGGGGTATATCACTTGGATTTGGCGGCTCGCAATGTTCTGGTGCACCCGGATAATCGCACCGTCGTTATTGTCGATTTCGAAGATGAAATCGATGGCGCAGGGCCAGTCATTTGCGCGGGTGGAGAGTTCGGCTACGCAGCGCCAGAACAGTATTTGAACTACCTGGGAGTCCACAGCAGACTAACCGAATCATTCTTTGTTGGGGCGTTTATTTACCACGCATTTGCCCGACTCACTAGGCGCCGTTGGCGAGCCTTTCCGTTCGAAGACCTGGGGTGCGTGCCGTTGCCGCTGCGGGGTCTCGTAACCGCATTAACGGGCGATCCTTGTCAGTTCTACGCGCCGCATACACGTCGCGGCGCTTGTGAGGTGCTTGAACGCTTAACGGTTGAGGCGCCGTTCGAAAGCCCACCAATACGACAACTCGTGAAGCCGGAGATTGAACAGGAGCAGCGGCGACTCGACGCTCCCAGTGGGAGCACATTACTAATTCGACGTCGTGGCCTTACTCTATTGCGCGGTGAAACTATCATTGACCGGTGGAATGGACTTGTGGATGTAACGAACACGCCCGCGACTTGGACTGATTCACTCCGAATCGGCCCATTAATGATTAATTCAGAGGGCTTCATACGATCACCAAGCTGATAACAGGCCGAATATCTGCCAATGTGTGATCCAAGGTAATAGTCATGACGATAAACTGGTCGCGATTAACACCGAATGAATTTGAGAAACTATGCTCCCTGATCTTAGAAGAAATGAAGTTTACTGATATTCAATGGTATGGAAAATCCGGCGGCGATAAGGGGCGAGACCTCACGGCCAAAAAGGAAGAATCGCCTTTGCCATCAATCAAGAGAATCGCAAAATGGGTTATTCAGTGTAAACGCTATACAACAAAGCCACCGACAAAAAGAGATGTCCAATCATTTCTGGACGATGCAGAGGAACACAGTCCTGACAATGTCTTATTTGTCGTGACTAACACTCTTACTCCAGCCACGAAAGACTGGATTGAGAAGGTTAGCCGAACCCGAAAGTATCCGTTCGATATCCACTATTGGGAGGAGCTTGATCTAGAACGTGAGATTACGCACTACAGATCAGAAATAACCGAACGCTTACCTAAAATACTCGGCCAGACGGATCCGGTGACTGTTGAACAAGCGGACAAGAAGCAGCAATATTTCTTCAGCTGCCGTGAGGTTCAGGAGATAGAGATCGTGGCTATCGATAAGCCGAGCGAGGAAAAGGCCAAGGAGGACGTCATCGAATTCATCCGGTTCTTGAGACAGAATGATGTCACTTTCAGTTGGCAAAAGAAAAGGCAACGCACGCCTATGCGACGGCGGCCATAGGCGCGACCCTCGGACCCTCCAAGACGGGCATTCCAGTCACCAATGAAACATCCTCCTGAAGCGCCGGAGCACCGTCGTGATACTGCTGTTCGCCTGTGATCACGTCGTTCTCGGAATTCCTATCAATCTCAGGATTGGAGGGCGGTGTTACAAGGTCATCAATACCGATCGAGAAGCTGGCCTTGTTTCCACAAAGGAACCCGACGCGCCGGATTTATGTGCAGAGAACCGGAATTACTGTGATACACAGGGGGCCTGTGCAAAGTCGGCGCTACATAATATGTGTTATCAGACCCACTCAGGGTTATCTAATCGGTAGTGTCTACCTTTCCGTCCGTCCGGTCATCTAAAACTACAATCAGCCGTCAAGTAAAACTGTCAACTTCCCTGTTTGCATCGAGAGTTAATTTGCATCGAGAGTTAATAGGCTTTAGTTAAGCCCTTAAGATTGTTTACTCAAGGCGCCAAACGTTAGATACCTACCTGGGTCGTTCGATGTGCGCGAAGCTTGCGGAACCATAGTTTAGCTTGCCGAAGGTGGCGCCACATGTGAGGAATTTCCCGATTGCTGCTTTGTGCCAAAGAGCTTATTCTGACGTGGGGATCGGCATCGTCTTCTTGATGGCAGCTGAAGATCGTATCCGAAGCCCACGTCTTTCGCCCTGCAGCCGCTAGATCCTTTCGGTGACCGTTTCCGAAAGCCCAAGTCATAGCGACTGCTACGGAACCTTCCGAAGAAACTTTCCAGACATTCTCGGCAGCCCGGCCTGGGGCACGAGTGTCCCTGCTTCCGGAGAATCCGTGGATTCAAAAGATTGGCTAGTCGGCGGCGGCGAGATGGGCAAGTTGGTGCGATCGAAAGATTGGACTAAAACACCGCTCGGTCCCATCGAATCATGGCCACAGAGTCTGCGCACTACCGTAAGTCTCTGTCTCGCCTCTAATTTTCCCATCTCGTTAGCCTGGGGTCCTAAACATGTACAGATCTATAACGACGGCTACTGGCCGATCTGTGGCGGCAAGCACCCTCAGTCGATGGGCCAGGACTTTACCGAATGCTGGGCGGCGCCCTGGCCGGTAATTGGCGAGGCCTTCGAGAGCGCACTCGCAGGGACGACATCCTACCTGGAAAACCAGCGAATGTTTCTCGATCGCAACGGTTTCCTGGAAGAAACATTCTTTACTTTTTCCTTCAGCCCGATCCGCGACGAGAGCGGGAATGTTGGTGGTTTATTCCATCCCGTAACCGAGACAACTGCCAAAATGGTCAGCGAGCGACATACACGCGCTCTGCGCGAGCTGGCTTCGATGGCCGCAAAGTCGCAAACGACCGAGGAAGCAATAAAGCTCGCGGCCCAGACCCTCGCGGAATTCGACCTGGACGTGCCATTCGTCCTGTTCTATGTGTGCGACTGGGAGCGGACCAAAGCATGGCTTTTTACTGCTACTCCGTCGCTACCCGACTCAATAGCGATTCCGCTGATCGACCTGGGGCGACAGGATTCGGTTTGGCCGCTGACGGAGGTTGCCAGGGCAAATCAGCGTACAAGAATCGACGATTTGGAAATGCGGCTTGGAAGATTCTCATGCGGCCCTTACCCTGAAACACCTAAGAGTGCTCTGGCGTTGCCGATTACGCCGGCCGGGTGCGAAAGACCGTTGGCGATTCTCGTCGCGGGTGTCAGTTCCCGGCTGCCCCTGGATGAAGCCTACGGCGCTTTCCACGATTTGCTGGCTGGCACAATAACTTCTTCGGTAAATAATGCGCGCGCTTATGAGGAGGGACGCAAGCGCGTCGCGGCTCTGGCTGAGATCGATCGAGCCAAGACCGCCTTCTTTTCAAATGTCAGCCACGAGTTTCGCACGCCGCTCACGCTGATGCTTGGACCATTGGAAGACGAGTTGGCAGCGACAGCGGCACCGTCTCAGACACGCCAGCGAATCGAGACGGCGCACCGCAACGCGCTGCGGCTGCTGAAGCTGGTAAATACACTACTGGATTTCTCGCGCATCGAGGCGGGACGCATCCAGGCCAGCTACGAACCTACCGACTTGGCGGTCTATACCGCCGATCTCGCAAGCGTCTTTCGCTCGGTAATTGAGAAAGGCGCTCTATCGCTCGACATAGATTGCCCTCCATTGCCTGAGCCGGTCTACGTCGACAAAGAGATGTGGGAGAAGATCGTACTCAATCTGCTTTCGAATGCCTTTAAACACACGTTCGCGGGTGGCATCAGACTGACGCTCAAATCGTGCGGAGACTCGGTCGAACTAGCCGTGGCGGATTCAGGCGTTGGCATTTCGCCGACTGAACTGCCACGGGTGTTCGATCGATTTCATCGGGTTAAGGGTGCGCGATCGCGCAGCTTTGAAGGTACTGGAATTGGCTTGGCTCTGGTGCAGGAAATGGTCCATGCACATGGCGGAACGGTGCGAGTCGAAAGCCAGGAAGGAGTGGGAAGCACTTTCTTCGTAATCATAAAAGCGGGATCTGCGCACTTGCCGCCAGAGCGCATCGGACCGCAACGCTCGTTGACTTCTACTGCAACGAACGCTGCTGCTTATCAGCAAGAGGCTATGCTCTGGGTGTCTGATGACAATGCAACTCCTACGCAGCAGCTCGCACCCGCGCTAACGAATGAAACCTCGGGTGGTGGCTTGGTTGCACAGGTCCCGAGCACCCCCAGGTCACGAATTCTTTGGGCTGATGACAACGCAGACATGCGCGATTATGTCCGTCGACTCCTGGCTGATCGTTATGAAGTGACCGCAGTTCCTGACGGTGAGGCAGCTTTGGCCGCCGCTCTCGCGAAGCCACCCGATCTAGTCCTTACCGACGTGATGATGCCGGGATTGGATGGTTTCGGCCTTCTCCGCGAACTCAGAGCGAACCGAAGCACGCACACCATTCCCGTGATTCTGCTTTCCGCGCGGGCCGGCGAAGAGTCTGCTGTCGAGGGACTGGAAGCTGGCGCGGACGACTATCTGGTCAAACCCTTTTCAGCGCGCGAATTGTTGGCCCGGGTTCGGACCCATCTGGAATTGGCCAAGGTGCGGCGCGCGTGGGCCATTGAACTGGAAGCAGCGAATAAGGATCTTGAAGCGTTCTCATCTTCGGTCTCTCACGACTTGCGCGGACCGCTGCGAGCAATTGATGGTTTCTCCCACATTGTGATGGAAGATTATTCCGCTGAATTGCCGGAGGAGGCTAAGCACCTTCTGGCGATGGTGAGATCAAGCGCGCAGCAAATGAACCAACTGATAGATGACCTGCTCCGCCTCTCGCGGTTGGGTCGGCAACGGCTATCTAAAAAGCGAGTCAGTCTTGCTGGTCTGGTTCACGGTGTCCTGGAGGAACTACAGAGGGAGCAGCCAGAGCGGCAGATTACCGTCGAAGTTAGCGATCTGCCCGATTGCATAGCTGACGAGTCATTGCTCAAGCAAGTCTTTGTCAACCTGCTGTCAAACGCATTCAAGTACACAAACCGCAAGGAGAACGCTTACGTAGAAGTGAGTTGCCAGCAACAGAATGGCGAAACCATTTATTTTGTACGCGACAACGGCGCTGGTTTTGATGCGCAACATGCCGATAAGCTTTTCGCCGTTTTTCAGCGGTTCCACCGCGCTGATGAATTCGAAGGCACCGGCGTAGGCCTATCGATTGCTCATCGCATTATTCAGCGACACGGCGGGCGCATTTGGGCTGAAGCCGAAGTGAACAAGGGCGCGGTCTTCTATTTCACGTTAGGGTAAAATCTACTTTACCGCAGTGAATCAAACCATTTCCCTTTGAGATACGAAATGAAAGGCGCGAGGTTTCGTCCCCAGGTTGACGAAGTATGCCGGCGTCTCCTAGAGTTCAGTGCTTTGTTATCATGCCAGTGGTTAAGAAGGTTTAAGGGTAGATGGCTGTAAAGATTGAGAACCAGTACACGGAAAAACTGCCGCGGAACACGCTGGCAAATGTAGAGAGCGCGCTCGCCAGCGTGCCCCGCGAGCACTTGCGGGGTATCGAGAGGCTGCGTTTGGTGAGCGTGATTACTGAGCCGCGGGCTCGCATGGCTGCGAAAGGCACAGACCTCCCGGGCCTCTATCATCCTCGTCAGGGTAATCAGGGGGCCTGGTTTGAGGTAGCGATTACTCCCCTCACCTCGGCGAACAAACCTTTTCACAAACGCATCATTCCGCGACTGTCATTCAAAGGTAATCTTGCGGCCGTGATCTTCTCGTTAGTGGCACAGCACTATCATTTGACGTTGCGTCACTCGGTCAAGCGAGGATCTGTCGAACCCGCCGTGCGCGCGTATGTCGAGAAGCAGTTGAAAGCCTGGAATGAAGACCAGCACAAGATCCGCGCGAAGCTTTTCAAACCCATTCAGCCGACGCTGGAACGCTGGAGCAAGTCTCTGGCGAAAAGAGCGGCCCAGGAAAAGAAGAAGAAGGGTTAGACAAAACGGAGTGCGGACATCCTGTCCGCCAGCGAGCGGAGTTCGCTCATAACTTCAAAAAAAGTTTAGGGCGAAGGTTTGTTCAGGCGGAGAGGATGTCCGCCCCCCTTAGCTTGCTTCGTCAATATTCTGAGCAGCGGCGTTAAGGGCATCGAAGAGTTCTTCAGCTGAGATATTGGCCTTTTTGAACTTCACCTCAACCTTGAATTCCCTGCCTGGCGCTTCGTAACGATAGATGTAAGGTTCG
>DATNNY010000093.1:0-11169 GCA_035601635.1 Pyrinomonadaceae bacterium | reverse complement strand
GAGTTGCTGAACGCGGCCGGCGTGGGCCAGAGTGATTACAAAGGCACGATGTACTGGAACCGCACTTCGTTCGTGATCGATCCCGCGGGTACGCTGCGGAAGGTTTATGAGAAGGTGAACCCCGAAGGACATGAGCGGGTGCTGCTGGATGACATCAAGGCGATGCAGTAGGAAGCTGGATCGCACACACTGAGGTCAGTGCCGGGAGCAGTAGCGACCGGGTCTCAACACTGTCAAAGTGCGAGATCGCGAGGACGGGACCCGGTCGCTACCGCTCTCGGTACTGACCTCATACGGCCGTCGCTCCTATTGTCCCGCCGGTTCGGTCACCACCGGCGCCTTCAAATATTTCGCGAAAAACTTAACATAGCGCCGTACGCGGTCCATTTGATGACGCGGCTCTGTAAAGCCGTGGTTCTCTCGCGGGTAGACCACGAACTCGACCGGCACCTTCATTTCTTTCAATGCCATGTAGAATTCCTGCGCTTGCGCGATGGGCACGCGCGTGTCGACCTGGCCGTGCATAATCATCGTCGGCGTCTTCACGTTCTTGATGTACTTCATCGGCGAACGGTCCCAGTAAAGTTCCTGTGCTTCCCACGGGGATTTATCCGAATAAAACCAGCGCAGGTACCTTTGAATATCATTCTGTGAATACATCGAATAGATGTTCGACAGTCCGGCGCCAGGCGATACGGCTTTGAAGCGATCAGTTTGCGTCAGAATCCAGAACGTCATGTAGCCGCCGTATGACCAGCCAAATGCGCCCAGCCGATCAGGGTCGGCGACGCCCTTCGCGATCATCGCGTCCACTCCAGTCATGCAGTCTTCGTAATCGCCCTTGCCCCAGGTGTTCCTGTTTGCCTGGGCGAACTCCAATCCCTTGCCCGTCGATCCGCGAAAGTTCGGTTGCAGTACCGCAAAACCGTTGGCCGCGAGCACCTGGGCGGTGCCGTTAAAATTATTAAGCGATGCTCCGGTCGGACCGCCGTGGGGA
The DNA here is from genome assembly GCA_035601635.1 of Pyrinomonadaceae bacterium. Lineage (GTDB taxonomy): Bacteria > Acidobacteriota > Blastocatellia > Pyrinomonadales > Pyrinomonadaceae > UBA11740. The sequence goes on along the minus strand of DATNNY010000093.1, from coordinate 10,172 downwards.
TTAAGCAGGAACGGATATTTCTTTCCGGCTTCATAGCCGGCAGGTTTTGTCAGCAGACCTTCGACCTCCGTGCCGTCTTTGCTCTTCCACTTTACGACTTCAGTGTCGGCGAGCGCATAACCTTTCAACCATGGATTGTGATCAGTAATAGGTTTGAACGAATTGAAGTCCGCGCCGGCCGTATACAACTCAGTCGGTTGTTGGGCCGACGACGACGTGCCCACAATCTTTCCATCGCTGCTGATTTCAGTGGTTCCGGTCGATCCGCCACGTCGCGAAAGCTGCTTCACTTCTCCAGTGGCCAAGTCAGCAGAGTACACTTCGATGGCTTCCAGCACATTGGTGCTAAAGTAAATGGCTTTGCCGTCCCGCGACCACACCGGCGTACCTGCAGCACTTAAATCAAACTTTGTGGTCAGTTGTTTTGGCGCGCCGCCCGCCGATGGAATTACGTATAGGTAAGTAGTTGAGACCCCGCCCCCATTATCCGGGCTGCCCGTATATGCGATCCATTTTCCATTCGGTGACCAGCGCGCCGTATCGCTCGAGCCCGAATCGGTAACCAGCTTCTTCTTTCCGCCACCGCCGACTGTCATGATCCAGGCGTCGCTAAAACTTCCGTCATCGGCTTTAGGCGTGGGCCGAGTCGTATAAGTAATGCGCGTTCCGTCAGGCGACCACTGCGGATCGCTGACAGTGAAGTTGCCCTCAGTCAGCCGCTTTTCATCCTTCTTCTCGATGTTCCAAAGCCAAAGATGGGTCATCTTAATGTCGTGATCGATCACGATGGTGTCGTCTTTGATCTTCTTACGATCTTCTTCGTCTTTGGGTGGTTGGTCCGTGGCGCTCAGCAGAAGTTGTTTCCCATCCGGAGAAAAACGAAACCCGCTGACTCCGCCCTTGTGCGTAGTGACTGCCCAGGCTTCGCCGCCATCGGATCTGATCATCCATACCTGCCGCTCGCTGTCTTTCTCGCGATCGCTGAGAAACGCCAGCGTGGTTCCGTCGGGCGACCATTCGGGCGCGCTCGCGCTCTTGTCGCCGCGCGTGTATTGCTGCGGTTTCGCGCCGGAGATTGGTACGACCCAAACCTGAGTAACATTCTTCCACTCTTTGTCCTTCTCCATTTTCGTTTCGGTAACGGTATAAGCGACGCGCGCACCATCCGGAGAAATTCTGGGATTACCCACGACCGCGATCTTCATCAGATCCAGAGCCGTCAGAAGTTTCCGCCCGTCTTTGGCGCGCGGTTCTGGAGCATCGTTCCTAACGGGTTGACTGTCCGCGGGTGCGGGCTGGGCGCCGGCGAATGTCGCGGACACGGCCAACCAAACAAGCGGGGCGAGCATGATTGAAAAGCGTTTGGGGTTCATTCAGGGATTCTCCAAAAAGAAAACTTACAGATTGAGTTCAGAACGGAGACGCGCAGGCTGCGCTAAACGAATTGCTCTGTTCTAGCAGGACACTCCGAGACCAGGCATTCGTTTTGTCTGGCGCCTGGTCCAAAAAATCAGCACAGCGCTCACCAAAAAGTAAATCAAGATTCCGCCAATGAAAATGGCGTTGCTGAGCACTTCGCTCGGCTGTGAATTGTATTTGGGGGGCTCGAAAGTAATCATGATAAAAATCGTGACGGTAGAGATCGACAGGATGGTCCAGACCGCCAGCGCGGCCACCGCTTGCAAGACAATCACACCCTGATGCAGGTTGTCACGTCTGAGATTCACGATGCCCTGCACCAAAATGACCAGCGGGGTGATTACCATCACCGCAAAGAACAAGAGCACCAGGATTTGGCCAAGGATGTCATTAAAGTGTCTTAGCAAGTTGGGGGATCTCTCAGTCAGCCGCCGATGAAACTCATCGAACGTGATGGCGCAACGAATTCCGGATCGTTGATGTAATGACGCGGCTCTTTCTTCAAAACCACGCTACGAATGAAGTCGATTATTTCTGATCTTGAAGCTCCATCGCGTACGACGTCACGCAACGAGTGTTCGACCGTAGAAAACAGGCAAGTGCGAATCTGGCCGTCGGCGGTTAGCCTGATCCGCGAGCAGGCGCCACAGAACGCTTCCGTGACCGGGGCGATGATACCGATTTCTCCCGGCGCGCCGTCGGCAAAGCGAAACCGCGAAGCAGTTTCGGAACCACGAGCAACATTTACGGGATCGAGGGGGAATCGCTCTTCGATGCGCTCACGAATCTCGCGGCCGGAAACCACATCATCGCGCGACCACTCGTGACCTGAATCGAGCGGCATGAACTCAATAAAGCGCATCTTCACATCGTGCTCGCGGGCAAACGCGGCAAAGTCCGCCACTTCATCTTCATTGTGCCCACGCACAATTACGGCGTTGATTTTGATTGGTTGCAGTCCGGCCGTCTTTGCCGCTTTAAGTCCGTCCAGCACTCGGTCTAGAACGTCGACGCCGGTCATTTGTTTGAACACGTCGCGCTTCAAACTGTCCAAACTAATCGTGATGCGATCCAACCCCGCATCTTTCAAACCCTGCGCGCGGTCCGGCAGGAAATAGCCGTTCGTAGTCAATGCGAGATCGTGCATGCCCTTCGACTTTAACGCCGCCAACTTGGCAATAATTATTTCGATATCATGCCGCATCATCGGCTCGCCGCCGGTCAGGCGGATTTTTTCAATCCCCAGCTCGACAAAGATATCGCAGACGTATTCGATCTCTTCGTAAGAGAGCATCTGTTCTTTTGGCGCTATGGGCGGTTCCCCGTGCGGCAGGCAATAGAAACAGCGAAAATTGCAGCGGTCGGTCAGCGACACGCGCAGATCGCGAATGGGACGGTTGTATGAATCTCTCAGCAGCTGGGCTGCCGGTGATTCTTTGGTTTCGGCAAGAGCCTGCATGGCCGTTAGATGATACGACGCGCCAGCGTGTCCGCCAAATTGATGACGCGGGAATAGTTTTTTAAATTGGACTGCTCTTATGCCTCTTATGCTCGGACCAGAACGATCCACCAACTAACACGAAATTGCGCGAAGATAATGATCGGTTCCATTTTCGTGTGTTTTCGTGGATCGTCGTTTTGCCTGGTTCGCAATCCTTAATAGATGGGGTAAGAGTGTGTTGCTAGTCTCCAGGGCATTACGAGGCGACTGGCAGCAACACCCAATTACTCCAGTACCCAACCCTCGGTCTTCTGGCGCGTCCCATAGGAACGCAGCTACAATCATGGCCGCACCGTCGGCCATGTTTTCGAGAATCCTATGAAGCGCTGCCCCACATGTTTGCGAGTCTACCCGGAGGAATTACTTAGGTTCTGTCGAGTAGATGGGGCCGTTCTGGCTGCCGTTACAACCGAATCCCAGGAAACTCTAATCAAACTGCCCACGCTGGAACGAAGAGCGCCTGACACCCAGAGCTTGCAAGCCGAACCGGCGTCGCCAAGACTCTCGCAGATTACCTTTGACGAGGCCATTGAAGAGTATTCCGCATGGCTCCCCAGTGGAGACGAAATACTTTTCAGCCGCGAACGCGCCGGCCTGAGAAAAGTCTTTCGCAAGAATGTTGTCACCGGTGAAGAGGAGCAGTTGACGAAAGGAGACTATGACGAAATCCAGCCAACCTGTTCGCCTGATGGCCGAACCATGCTGTTTGTGCGCGCCCGCGCGTCACAAGTAAAGCTTGAACCTGGCGATGTGTTCGGTGTGTTCCTCGACGGCGACATTTGGGATCTCGATTTGGCTTCGGGCAAAGAGACGAAACTGATCGAGAATGCGTTCAATCCGGACTGGTCTCCCGACGGAAAACGGATTGCTTTTGACGCGTCATGGGTCGGGCCGCGTCGTATCTGGGTGGTCGACAGCCAGGGACACAATCCACAACAGCTGACTTCCGACAGCTCTGAGGCCGTAACGCACGTCCGTCCCCGCTGGTCACCTGACGGAACCAAGATCGTTTTTCAAAATATCGAACGCACGAAATTCGATGTGCGGATAGTCGATCTGGCAAATGGTCGTTCCCTGTGGGTGACTAACGACGTAGTCCAGGACATCAATCCCGTTTGGTCTCCGTCGGGAGAATACGTCTACTTCTCGTCTTATCGCGGGGGAGGCATAAATATCTGGCGCGTGCGCGTGGCTGCCGATGGCACTCCATCGCGTCTGCCCCGGCAGTTGACCATCGGAGCCGGTCAGGACGTCGAGATTGCCGTATCGCGGGACGGTAAGCGCCTGGCATTTTCGACCTTGCGACAGAACGCCGACGTTTGGCGATTGCCTGTTTCGCCTGAGACCGGCAAGCCAACCGGCGCGCCGCAGGAAGTGATCACCACCACGCGCGAAGACAGCCGCGGCGCGTGGTCACCGGACGGCAGCATGATCGCCTTTAACTCAGATCGAACCGGAGAGATGAATATCTGGCTTTACTCGATTGCTGATCGTACTTCGCGTCAGCTTACCAAAGGTCCGGGCGGTGATTACCAGGCCAACTGGTCACCTGACGGAAAGCGAATCGCGTTCTTCTCGTCAAGGGCAGGCACTTCGGACATTTGGTCTGTGGATGTGGCGACCGGCGAATTGACGCCAGTCAGAACTACAACTTCGATCGACGTGAATCCGTTCTATTCTCCCGACGGCAAATTGATTGCCTACAATTCTGATGATGGCGGCCGGCCCGAAGTGTGGTTAATGAATGCAGACGGTACGGATGCCCGGCAACTAACCAAAGTTGGGGTGATGGGTCACTTCCTGCGCTGGAACCGAAATGGCGACGGAGTCATCTTTCGCAGCTTAGGTCACGGGAATGCGCAGACGCTGGAAGCGCCGATCGATGGCCGCGAGCCAAAGGTCTATTGCGAAGTGGCGGGCGGATCGCATATGTCCCTCTCGCCCGATTTTTCACGAGTGATGGACGTAATTGGTCATAAGACACTCTGGGTCTCGTCAGTAAACTCAGACACGCCGGAGAAGGTGTTTGAGTTCGACGATCCTGACGTCAGAATCGATTATCCGGTTTGGTCGCCGGATGGAAAATGGGTCCTCTTTGATCGCTTCAGACCTCAGGGGGGTGATATCTGGATGATGGAAAATGTTGAGTGAGGCATTAGTCACAGCCACGTTAGTCAAGTGATTAATACTTAAACAGGCTACGATCTAGAGAACCGGGAGCGGCAGCGACCGGGTCTCTGCTCGCGATCCAGAGTCGTGTCGGTTATTGAGACCCGATCGCTACCGCTCCCGGTTCTGACCCCTCTAGGTTTCGAGAGAAAACAGTTTTATAGTTGCTTCCGTTCCAAACAAACCGAATTCGAAAGGTAACTGTCATGCTTCGCAGACTGACTTCGACTTCTTCTACCTGGATGACTGTGCCCCTGCGTTTGTCTCTGGGCGCTATTTTTCTGGGACACGGCGCGCAGAAAGTCTTTGGTTCATTTAGCGGACCGGGCTGGAACAAATGGCTGAGTTTTTCACAATTCGCGCCGTTTCCTTTTATGCGGCCGGCCTGGTTATGGCTGGCTGCGGCTGCGCTGGGCGAATTACTCGGTGGTGCATTGGTGTTGCTCGGATTGTTAACTCGCGTCGGCGCCTTTCTGATCACCTGCAGCATGCTGGTTGCAATCATTGGCATTCATTGGCCCGCCTTTTTTGCCCCTGCCGGGATGGAGTTGGCCGTGGCATGTCTCGGCGGCGCCCTGGCACTCTTGATTGGCGGCGGCGGCCAGGCATCCATCGACCGAATGCTCAGCGGACGGCGGTCAATGCGCTAATCTTGCGTGCGGTGGCAAGCGGAGCGCGACACCGCTTTGGATTGGTTCGAGTACGCTTCTAAAGGCATCTAAGAAGCCTAAAACGCGTCACTCCATGCCAAAGCGCCGTCGCTGCTACGGCCACCCCCAGCGCGGCTGTCGCGCTGGGGACCCCGGTTCGCGCTGCCGGCGCACTTCCATATTTCTTATCGACTGCAAATCAGACTAATGAAGCGCTCGCCACTCCTGGTCATCTTCGTCACGGTCTTTATCGATCTGGTTGGTTTTGGGATCGTGATTCCCGTGCTGCCCTACTATGCCGAGGGCGGGCATTTTGGCGCGACCCCGCGCGAAGTCGGCTTGCTGTTCGCTTCATACTCCGTGATGCAACTCATCTTCTCGCCGGTGCTCGGCCGACTGTCGGACAAATACGGCCGCCGTCCGATTCTCATCATTAGCCTACTGGGTACTTGTCTTGGTTTCTTAATCCTGGGTTTTGCGACGACGCTTTTGATGTTGTTCATCGGGCGCATCATCGATGGAATTTCGGGCGGCAATATTTCGACTGCGCAAGCCTACATCGCAGATGTCACGACAAAGGAAGATCGCGCCAAGGGGATGGGATTGATCGGCGCAGCCTTTGGACTGGGGTTTGTTTTTGGTCCGGCCATTGGGGGGATTTTGAGCCGTTGGGGCATCAACGTTCCGTTTCTGTTTGCCGGCGGCCTGGCATTCGCGAATGTGATATTGCTCTACTTCACGCTTCCTGAGACGGTCACGCGCGATCATCCCGCGCGGGTTTCGGCGGCCAGCGGCCGCGGCTGGAAACAAGTAGTCGATGCTCTGAGTCAACCGCAGCTGGCCTTTGTCCTCGCCATCTATTTCTTGTCGATCGCGGCTTTCTCGATCATGACTACGGTGTTTTCGTTGTTCATGATGTTCCGCCTCGGATACGACCCATGGCATAGCGGCTGGATATTCGCCTTCGTCGGTATCGTCTCGGCCCTGGTTCAGGGTGGTCTTATCGGAAAGCTGGTTAAGCGTTTTGGCGAGCCGGCGCTGGTGATTGCCGGTGGGTTGTTGTTTACGGTGAGCCTGTTCATCAGTCCCTTTGTGACGGCGGCCACCGGCTTAGTAGGAATACTGTCGATCGTCGCGTTGTCTGCGATTGGCAATGCGCTCGCGGGTCCATCGCTAACCAGCCTCGGGTCGAAAAGCGCCAGTGTCGCCGAACAGGGCAGCATCATGGGAGTGATGCAATCCGTGGCCAGCCTGGCCCGCGCGGTCGGCCCAACGGTCGCGGCCTTGATTATCTATAGCGCCGTGGCCCACATGGGCTACGATCACCAGATGCAGAACATGAGTGATGCGTCAATCCTCAGGACCTTCTGGATCGCGGCGGCGATTCAGTTCGTCGGGTTTCTGCTGGCGGTGTATTTTGCGCGCGCGTATCGAGGCAGGTATGCCGAAGGGGACGTTGCTGAGGCGATGTGAGGGGAGCATCAGCCTAGTCAGGCACGACATATGTGAGTTGATTCGTTGGACGCTGAAAGCGTCCAATTTAGTAGCCGGGGGCGAAGCGACGCCCCCGGATCGACCACCACCCAACGGCGACCCTGGAGGGGTCGCATAATCTCACGCTGCGACCCCGTCAGGGTCGGAATCAAATCGTCCCACGAACCGGGGGCGTTGCCCCCGGCTATTACATTTCACGCCTTCGGCGTGAAGAAGTCGTTACAGCTCCATTCACTCCAAAAACTCCCGCAACTCATCCACCGTCGGCAAGGCCGCGCGTCCACCCAATGATCGACACTTCAAGGCCGCGACTGCGTTGCCGAGCTTCATGCACGTCTCTAAGTCTTCGCCATTCAGCATGCCGTAGATGAATCCGCCGTGAAAGGCATCACCCGCGCCAGTTGTATCGCGACAACCGCCGGGCACTTCAAAGGCCGGCGATTCGATGAATTGGCCTTCACTGTAAATCAAAGCTCCGCGCGCGCCGAGCGTCGCCCCGACAATCGCGCAGCCAAAGCGCGCTTTGATCTCGAGGAGCGACGCGCGTTCATCGCTGATGCCGGTCAGGCGATAAGGAAATTCGGCTGAAGTAATCAATACATCGATCAGCGGCAGGAGTTCGGGCAGGCCCGGATAGATACTGTCGATGTCAGCGGTGACGACGGCGCCGGCTTCGTGGGCCGCGCCAGCCATCAGAGAGCGCGCCGGCGGATCTTGTCCATCGATGTGCAGGACCCGCCCGCGCCGCGCGAGATCCATGGGTACTTCGTCGGGCCGATAAGAGAGCCGCTCGTCTCGATCCCAAATGATCGTGCGTTCTCCTGAGCGCGAGTCGATGACGATAAAGGCGATTTGATTCTCAGCGCCGTCGATCATTTCGGCAAACTCGAGATTCACACCTTCATAATCGATCGCCCGCATGCCGAAGCGGCCATCTTCGTCCGAACCAAAACGTCCAGCGTACGCTGTCCGCAGACCCAGACGCTGCAGCGCAACCATCGCCGAGGCCGCCTCGCCGCCGGCGGACTTTTCGTATTCAGTGAATCTGACCTTGGTGTCGAACGCCGGATACTCCGGCACGACGATCAGGTGATCGACCGCGTTTAAGCCAAAGCCGACCGCATCAAAGTCTCGGGCCTCAGGAATGGGTAGAGGGAACCTCATGGGTTTTCAAGCGGACCGCTTCCGGTAACATCTCATGAGCACCCTGCTTTAGCCCGGTGAATATGAGTCTTAACATGCTCTGAAACCGTTTAAGACGGTTTCCCTTTTCAACCGAAACGACAATCACCGGGCTAAAGCCACGGTGCTAAAGAGAAGTCCCAAGCTTCTGACTGCTCAACACTCTTTTCTTGGGCAAGTTTATCCTTAATTCCTCGATAAGCTAGAATGATGTCGATCATACTAAGGAGGAGCCAAAGTGAGAATCTTTTTTCTAGGCTGTCTGTTGTTAATTGCTTGTCCTCTGTGGGCCGGCGCGCAACAGCCATCTCCGTCCCCAACTCCTCCGCCGGATCAGCCCGTCTCGGCAACTGCCGACGAGGTCAAACAATTCGAAGAGTCGCTTAAGCCCTATATTGAAAAGGCCCGTCAGACATATCCTGAGGCCAAAAAGCGTTTTCTCGCCGGCCTGCCAAAGGGGCAATGGTTCTCCCTGACGACAAGAATACACGACGAACAGGGAAGATTTGAGCAGGTCTTTGTCGCGGTCAGAGAAATCAAGGACGGAGTTGTCAAGGGCGTCATTGCTAACGAAACGAACGTGATAACTAAATACAAACTGGGTGACGCTTATTCTTTTCCAGAGAAGGATCTCGTTGATTGGACAATTTCCCACCCGGACGGAACCGAAGAGGGAAATTTCGTCGGCAAGTACATCGAGTCGCTTCAGAAACCCCAACCAGCGCAGTGACCTTAGACGAAAAACTCAAAGAAATACCGCGTTCGCCCGGAGTGTATCTATACAAGGACGCGGCGGGCAAGATCATTTATATCGGCAAGGCCAAGAACCTGCGCAATCGCGTCCGTTCTTATTTCCAGGCCGGGCGCGCCGGCGTGATCAGCTACGAAATCAAGACCGCCGAACTGGTCCGGCAGATCGCCGACGTTGAGATTATCGTCACCGATAACGAAGTCGAAGCCTTCATCCTGGAAGCCACCCTGGTCAAACAACACCAGCCTTACTTTAATTACAAACTAAAGGACGACAAGTCTTATCCGCATTTAAAGCTGACGATTAACGAGCCTTTTCCGAAGTGCGTGATCACGCGCCGGATTCAAAACGACGGCGCGCTTTACTTCGGACCATTTCTGCCGGCGTCGATGGCCCGGCGGACGATTGACTTAATAAACCGCACGTTCCAGTTACGCACCTGCGACATAGAGATCGACGGCAAAGCGCCGCGGCCATGTCTCGAGTATCACATCAAACGCTGTCTGGGTCCGTGCGTCAAAGGTCTGTGCGCGCCCGAAGAATATCAGGAAGCCGTGCGCGACGTGCGCTTGCTGTTGGAAGGCCGCAACACCGAGCTGGCCGATCAATTGGCCGCGCGCATGGAGCACGCTTCCGCGGACATGCGTTACGAACTGGCCGCCAAGTATCGCGATCTGCGCAAGACCGTAATCAAACTTTCCGAGCAGCAGAAGATGGCGACGATCGGTGAAAGCGACCTGGATATTTTTGGTTACTATCGCGAAGGCAAGCGGCTGGCGCTGCAACTTTTCACCATGCGCGAAGGCGACATCGTCGGGCGGCGCGAATTCTTCTGGGAAGATCTGCCGGCAGAGGATTTCAACCCGGCGGAGTTTTTGAGCGAAGTGCTGGCGCAATACTACAGTGGCCCTGAAGCTGGGACGCGCGTCCCGGCCGTGAGTGACGCGCAGGATGCGCGCGCCACCCAATTTGTGCCGCGCGAGATCCACGTCCCGATCGAGTTCAA
>DATNNY010000092.1:0-3004 GCA_035601635.1 Pyrinomonadaceae bacterium | reverse complement strand
GAAGAAGGACGCGTAAGGATGCTTACGCAAACCCAGGTGCGGCGCTACTCAGCCCAATGCGGCCTTCGCGACATGATGATTGCCGAGAAAGAGGTCGTGCTGACCTTCCTGCTTCAGCTTCTCTCGCGGCACGGCATCCTTGACCGGCTGGCCTTCAAGGGCGGCACCTGCCTGCGGAAAATGTTCATCGGAAGCCAAGGGCGGTTTTCAACCGATCTGGATTTCACGGGCCTTGAGGAGCATGGCACCCCGCGTCCAGAAGATCTAAGAAATGCCAAGTACCCGCTCATCCTTCAACCGCTAATAACCGCACAGGATGCCGAATCCCACGTTCATGCTCTCGAGCGAGCGGCAGTACCGACCCTGAAGGGGCGCAGCTCCTACGTGCCGATCCGGTTCGTCCCATTTGACGCCCTCGTCCTCTGGAAGGCTTCCGGTCAGATGCCGACCAAGGGAACGATCATTCACGGATTGCAACATGCGATCCTACGTCTGAGGCTTGATACTTTGATTCACGAAGTGCCGTCACTCGTGGGGAAACCGAAGCTGCCGATGTTGAAACGAACAGTGCTACATAGCAAATAGTGATGAAGTTCGCGAAGACTGCCAATAAACCGCTAATGAATATCCGTCGCTAATACAAGAATTTCCTCGAACAACTTAGCGATGTCTCGAAACAGCAAAACGCAGCAATAAAAGCCTCAAGGGTGGCACCAAGGGTTTCGGCATCTTAAGCCATTTTGAACCAGGCGCCCCCAAGGCCCTGTGCGGCTCTCCACGTATTCATTCGGGGGCTTTGCAATCTCGGCTGACGCGCCATGCCAAGTCGGCCATACATTCCCATGTCAATTTTCCGGTCTACTCCAACGGCCTGGAACATGCGCCGCGCACGCGGCGACAAGGGTGAACCACTACGTTGCAGACCGCTTCATTCACCTTAGAGCCACGAGGAACTGGAAGAGGAGCGCCCGTCCACTGACCGCCTCGAAGCATGATCGCAGCAACTTCATCCCGGCCCGTCATTCTGGCGAAGGCTGTTGGCAAATCACCCCTCTATGTTGTTAATCAGTACCACATTTGTGGTAGACTTATACCGTATGCTTGATCTTCGATCCAAGGCACGCCAGCGACTGCTGGCCTATTACTTCACGAACGCGACGGCCCGTCACCATCTGCGAGACTTGGCGGTGCGGCTAAGGATCGACCCTTCTAACCTGTCGAAAGAGTTGGGGCGTCTGGAGCGTGAGGGTCTATTTCGGTCGGAAGTGAGTGGCCGCCAAAAGTATTTTCAACTCAACCGCGAGTATCCGCTGTTTGATGAGGTGCGCAACATCGTTGCGAAAACCATTGGTGCGGTGCCCCTGATCACACAATCTCTCAAGAAAATTGAGGGAATGGACGACGCATATTTGTACGGTTCGTTTGCACGCAACCAGCAGGATGCGGCCAGCGATATAGATGTGCTCGTGATTGGCGCCCCGCGTGAGGAAGTCTTAGCGGAAGCCGTGCGAAAGCTTGAGCGGCAACTCGGACGTGAAGTCAACTATACGGTCTTAACGCGTCGAGAATTCGACTCGCGCCGCGCTCGGAAAGATGCTTTCCTCGAAAACGTCTGGCGCAATAAGCGCGTTTCGCTCATAGGTCCACATGAAAAAGCTAAAGCCGCACGCCGTTGACTGGGCGCAAATCGATCGCTTCCTCGCGAGCGCTGACAAGAAGCTCGCTTCGGCCCGCAAAATTCTCGCCTTCGACGAGGAAGCCTGTCTTCAACAAGCCTATCCTCGTGCAACAGGCAGACAAAGCTGTTCGTTATAACCAGCTTCCGCCCGAAGCCGAGGTTGTTCGGAGGACGGTATTGAGCTCGGACTCCTTCCGCTTGGACGACCACATTCAGCCGGAGCAAGCAAAGGCTCCGTCGGAGACAAAGGCCCCGCTCAGGTGGTCAAAGCAGCGTCGGCTTGATGAGCATGATCCGAACGTTCTTTTGAGTACAAATGAATTGGCCAGCCTCACAGGCTTCAAGCCCAAGACTATCCGTCGTTGGGTTTCCCGAAGACTTCTGAGCTATATCCTGGTTGGGAACCGTTTTCGCTTCCGGCTTGCCGCAGTGGAACTTTTCCTTGCGCAACGTGAGGTGCGTAAGTGAAGACACGACCACACCCTCGCTTGCATCGTGGGGCGATGTAAAAACATGGTCGGGTTCGGGCCGACGAGCTCTTAACAGACGAGGGAGAATAATTCGCAGAGAATTTTACGTCGAATGTAGCTGCGGGTATGACTTGAATTCAACTTCGCGGCTGTCTCAAAGTGCGGGGCAGGTCAATGACGGACCAGCTTATAAGGACGCATGTCTGAATTGTCGGCGCCGGTGTCCTATTTGGATTTTATGATGATTTATAACTGATTTGATCTCTTTCTGTTACAGTCAACACAAGATTCGTTCACTAGCGAATGAACAGCTAAATATCATATAGACTTGAATTGCTTGGTGAAGCGAATGGTGTTGGCCATGAGGACAGAGTGGCTTCCGGATTAAACAATCTTCCCCCACAGTTGATTCGATCAGTGAACGAATCTCGTTGCTTGCTATTTTTCGGTTCTGGCATGTCTCAAGGCGCAGGTTTGCCATCAACAATTGAGATTGCGAATCTTTTGGCGAATGAACTTCACGCCGATTTTCAGCGCGATTCGAAATTTAAAGATCGTCTTGGTGAATTGGAATCTTGCAGGAACAATCTGAGAAGAATCGCCCAACTGTCAACTGATTATTACAAATCAAGACGAGCCTATGAGCGAGTAGCTGAAGTACTCGATACCGCGGAACGCGCCGCCAAGATCGAAGTGTTCCGACCTCTCCAGGCGCTCCCAACTATTCGTGAGATTCTGACGACAAACTACGACCTCTTGGTGGAACATTCGCTAGACCCTAACGACTATCACGTGATCTACCGTGAATCCGATATGCGACAGGCGGCGGGGCCAAGGCTGAGAATAGTTAAACTCC
>DATNNY010000091.1:0-6680 GCA_035601635.1 Pyrinomonadaceae bacterium | reverse complement strand
GTGCTTGTTTGCGAAAAGATTTGCAACTGAGGCCAACCGGATGCCGATCAGGTTGTTACCAGAATTTTAAGAAGATGCTTGCATTCCGCTAAAGGCAGGGTTAAGCTACGCGACGGTCGGGGGCCCTCCCAAAGCAAGTTTTTCGGCAGAGTCTTTCGCTCTTTGAGAGTCGTTATACTAACACACTTCTAACCTTCTGCCAGCGAGACTCGCGCAGTGGCAGAGAGCTCTTATTTGGAATTGAGCAGAACTAACTAAGCAGTAATTAAATGAGCGGCAAGAAATTCAACAGAAAGTCTGCCGCAATTTCAGAAAGCGATGCTTCTTTCGCCACCGTTGCCGTGCTCAGATTGCCACCCCATGTCGACGTCGTCGTGGGTATGTTCATGTCTCCGAAAGCTAGCTGCGCGCAAGGCGGTGTATCGGTCTGACCAGGTTCAGGAATTGAACAGGGGGGCGTATCCGTTTGGCCAGCAAACGTGGTCAGGGCAAACGCTAACGTCAAGATAACGGCCCCGCCCAAATCTCGTAGCTTTTTCATAGTTTCTCCTTAACGTGGATTGCGTTGGCGATCCGGTCTTTCTTTGAAACGATCAAGTTAGGCATGTTTCTGCGACGACGAGATTTAGCCTACAGAATGCGCACATAGACACGCAATCTTTTTATCAAGTACACAGAAAGGGATGCCTCACATGAATTTACAGTCTCAGATAGCAGCACTTCAAGAACAAAGTCGCAACCTCACGTTAGCCGAGCGCGCGGCGCTCTGCTGCCAACACGCAAAACAATTCGAGCAAGCCGGCGAATACGAAGCAGCTTGCGAAGCACTGGTGGAACTTTGGCCGAATCGGAAAGGGATTCCAAGACTGGGGGGCCTCGACCCAGAATTATCGGCTAACGTCCTACTGCGAGTGGGCAACTTGGCGGGCTGGCTGGGGAGCGCAGATCAAGCTGAGGGAGGTCAGGAGATAGCCAAGAATCTAATCACGCGGAGCCTCGAGATTTTTGCCGAGCTTGGGCAATCTGAGGGGGTCGCTGAAGCCCATGCTGATCTTGCGCTTTGTTATTGGCGTGAAGGCTCTTTTGATGAAGCCCGAATTAATGTGGCAAGTGCCCTGAGCCACGTAGGAGATGACGATAGTGATCTGCGAGCCTGCATACTTATCCGGGCTGGGATGGTGGAACTGCGTGCAGGTCGCTTAAACGAGGCGTTGTGCCTTCATAACGAAGCTACCGATCTAGTGGAGAGAAGTTCGGAGGCAGCACTGAAAGGAGCATTCCATAATCAATTAGCTACCTTGTATGAACATCTTGGAACGAAACAAGGTAACGATGATTGTACAGATCGAGCCTTAATTGAATACGCAGCCGCGAGTTTTCATTTTGAGCGAGCAGGGAACCGACGCTATCTCGCTCGGGTAGAAAACAATCTAGGTTATCTGTTTTCTAGTATTGGACGATACAGGGAGGCACACATCCATCTCGATCGCGCTCGTCTCCTCTTTCTCGATCTGAAAGATGTTGGGACCGTCGCCCAAGTTGACGACACTCGCGCACGCACCCTCCTCGCCGAAGGTCGCATCCGCGAGGCGGAACGGTTTGCGCGTTCGGCGGTGCAGACGCTTGAAAAAGGTGATGAGCAGGCTTTGCTGGCGGAGGCTTTGACCACACACGGAATCGCCCAAGCACGGTTGGGGAATCATCCGCGATCAAGAGTGTTGCTGCAAAGAGCCATCGAAGTTGCCGGGACGTCGGGCGATTTGGAAGGGGCGGGCCGCGCGCACTTGAGTCTGATCGAAGAGATGGGTGATCAGACTGCCGCTACTGAGCTGGCCGCAATCTACCAGTCGGCGGCTGATCTCCTGCAGCGCTCTCAGGATCCTTCGGTCGGTAAGCGCTTGATCAGCTGCGCGCGCAAAGTAATCGAAGCGCTGGGCGACTCTGAGGGCGGCGGTCGGGAACGAATGGAGAATTCCTGGGAGGGTTTTTCATTCAAAGAAAAGATCCTTGAATGTGAGCGAGCGCTGATCGAACGCGCGCTGCGAGATTCAAACGGCTCGGTTACTCGGGCCGCGCGATTGCTGGGCTTCAAACATCATCAGAGCCTTATCTCTTTAATAAACAGCCGCCACAAGGAACTGCTCAAGACCAGGACAGCCGTGCGCAAGCGTCGCCGTCACATCTTCTCGAAGCCGCGGAAGATCAAATACCGGCCAGCCGGTCTGCCCGAGGTGGGCTCAACCCAGATCTCAATTCTCCACGCGGAAGATAACGAACCTCTGGCGAATGTGATCAATGAAATGTTGTCCGTTGAAGGCTGGCGAGTCGAACTCTGTGTCGATGGCGACAGCGCGCTCAGAAATCTTACCAGTGACGAGCGTATAGATTTGCTGCTGGTTGATAACGAATTGCCAGGATTGAGTGGTCTGGATCTGGTGAAGCGTACTCGCAAGATGACCCACCGCCGGCGCACGCCGATCGTTATGCTTTCAGGCAATGATTGTGAGACTGAAGCCTGGCGCGCGGGCGTCGATGCGTTCCTGAAAAAGCCGCAGCAGGTCAAGGACCTGCCATCCACCATATCTCGACTGCTCAGAGTGGACTCAAAGCAGAGTTAGATCTCAAAGCCCTCGGCAGCTTCTGCGGTATCCACAGCAACCCGTGCAACCTGAGAACGGCTTGGGGGACTTCAACGCTCACAGAAAAGCCCTGCGCACTCTGCGGTTATTAATCCAGGTGGGTTACTGCTCGGCGAAAATTTAGAGTGATTGCCGTCGCAGCTCAGCGCTTTTTGCCCCTCTGGCGTTGCTTGAATTCCAGCGGCTGAGGTTTTTCTCCTTGCGTCTCTCCAGCTTTGCAAAAGCCGGCAACCACCTCGACAAACTTTTCCGGATACTCAGTCGGCGGCAAGTGTCCGCAATTGCGAAACACGGTGAGACGCGAGTTGGGAATTGCGTCGCGCAATCTGAAAGCTTCGCTGATCGGAATGTGCGTATCCTCTTCACCCCACACCAGCAATGTCGGTTGGCGGATCAGGCTGGCCTCGCGAGAAATTCGGTCAGCCTCCCAACGGCGAATGGTGCGAATCATGGCGCGATGCGTGTTCGCTGTCTCCAGCAGGTGATGGCGAGCTTCGAGTTTACGTTCGTCGAGCGGGTATCCCAGACGCCGGTAAACGTCCTGAGTTCGCTTGCGTAGAATCCAGCGCGAGCCGAGAAAGAGCGGCGTAGCAATATCGCCGAGCAGCGGCACGCCGGCCAATCGCAGCAGCAGTTTCTTTTTTGGCTGATCGTTACTCACCGCGCCGACCAGGATAAGCTTCGCTACTCGCTCCGAGTAATCGAGAGCGATCGTCGCCGCGATTGCGCCACCATAGGAAGCTCCCACAATCGTCGCTTGATCAATCCCCAGTCGATCCATCAAACCCAAAACTGCATAGGCCTGCGCATCAATCGTGTAACGTCCGTCCGACGGCTTATCAGAATAACCATAGCCGGGCAGGTCGGGCGCGATCACCCGAAAGCCGGCTTTGGCCAGCGGCAGGAACACTTCATTCCAAACCAGGTTCGAAGAGATGAAGCCGTGGATGAGAATAATAGGCGGCGCCTTCTCGTCGCCGGCTTCCTGGTAATGAATGCGCACACCGCCGATACTTGTGAACCACGAATGTTCCGGGTGATAGATAAAATTAATACTATCGGGCCAACTGACATCCCTTGGGCGCGTAAGAAGTTTTGCGGCCACTGCTCCCGCGATGACACCGGATGCTCCGGCCAGCCAATAACGTTTTTTCATGACGAAGGGAATCTTAACGTGCAGGGCTCATAGATTGAAAGAAGCGGTGTTTACGGCTATGCATATGTGCGGAGGTCTCTGGTGGCTGTTGGCCCCGTTAGGGGCCCAATGTCTATAGCTCGAAGCCATCGCAAAAAACTTCAAGCTCCTTTAGGAGCGAAATGTCAGCGACCAAATGGGATCTCACATCTCGCTCCTAAAGGAGCTTAGGTTCGGTTTGGATCTAAGGATCCATAAACATGTCGCTCCTCACGGAGCGAAAGCAGAAGAATTCTTACTTTGGCGGTGTAACTCAGCGGCCACCGTTATACGCTCACGATCACGACTTGTGGATGTAGAGTTTGCTGCTCCGCGTCAAAAACCCCCACCGCGATTAATTGCCCGTCGCTATCGCGCAGGCGCACTTGCTGACCGCTCGGCCATTGCATCCGTTGCGCTTCCTCGACCTGGAGATCGATGCCCTGACCAACCCGGCGCGCACTCTCCGTCGATAGTGCAAATGATGGTAGTTGGGACAGCGCTGCATCGGGTGACAACAAAACTTCCTCAATCGATCCCGACTGCACCATCTGGTTCAATCGCTCGAGTGTGATCGCATCACCGATCTTAAATTCACCGGCCCGGGTGCGGCGCAGTTCTGCTACATGGGCTCCCAAACCCAGCTGTTTCCCAAAGTCTTCACCCAGAGTGCGAATGTAAGTGCCGGCAGAGCACACCACCCGCACCCTCAAGTCCTGGGTGCCGTCATCATTTTCTTTTAGCAATGCGCCTCCATGGTTGAGGGTTGCGAATTCGCTGATCTTGACACGCACCGGTTGTCGCTCAACCTGTTCCCCGCGCCGGGCAAGTTCGTAGAGCTTTCGGCCGGCAACTTTTTTGGCTGAGAACATGGGTGGGATCTGCTTGATCTCGCCACGCAGAGCAACCATCGCACTTTCGATCTCTTCTTTGTGAAACTCTGTACTCCTCAGCGTCTCGGTGGTGAAATTTGGTACGCGCGTGCCGGTCACATCACCGCTATCAGTCGCATAACCCAAGCGGATCACTGCTTCATATTCTTTCTCAGCTCCGCTCAAAAATCGCGCCAGGCGCGTCGCGCGTCCGACCAGCACGACCAGAACTCCGGTGGCAAATGGATCGAGCGTGCCCGTATGCCCGACACGACGGTGCTCGGTGATCTTGCGGACCCGGGCCACCACATCGTGCGAAGTCATGCCCGCGGGCTTGTCGATAATTAGAACGCCATCCATGGGATCATTCTAGATTGCCAGGCGCTGATTGGCGATTAAGTCGGCGTTCTGAGTCCCGTAGGGACGAAATATCTATAGCCACGAAAGGCCTCTGTTCTCATCAGCGCCGAAGGCGCGACATACCACCGAGTGTTTTTCATCTCCCATAAAATATTTCGCGCCTATCGGCGCTAGTTGGAAAAATGAGACGTCAGAGCTATAAAGATGTCGTCCCTACGGGACTCAGTTCTATCCCTGATTAAGTAAATAGCCTAACAATGCGAAGACTGCGATCAAGGCCATCGGAGGAACGGCACCTGCAAGACACCGAACCCGCAAAAGCTCGCGAGCGCGTTTTTCAACGGGCCGGAAAGTTACTCGCGGCCAGGCAACGATCAGTCGAGGAGCTAAGAGAGCGCTTGCTCGAAGGGCGCGGCGCGACAGAGACGATCGTGACGGAGGTGATCGAACGTCTGCGAGAATATGGTTATCTCGACGACGCGCGGTATGCGCACAGTTACGCCCAATTGCGCGTACAGCAGCGGCCGATCGGAAGGCAGAGACTGGAGCGCGATCTGAGGATGAAGCAGATCGATAAGACCACGGTCGACGCCGCGCTCGATTCAGTATTTGCGGAAAAGCCGGAAGCGGAATTGATTGATTGCGCAATCGAAAAGCGCATTCGCCTGCGTGGCCGGCCGCAAACTCGCGCCGACGCGAAGAAACTTTTCGATCATTTGCTGCGCCAGGGTTTTGCTTTTGAATTGGTCAGTGAGAAAGTTCGCGCGATATCGAAGGGGGATGTTGATGATTGATCAGTCCGCGAAGCGGACGAGCGAAAATAGCCCAGCACTTCAGTGCTGGGTAACCGGCCCTTTGAATCGCAAGCCCGTGAAGCGGGTGACTGAAATCGTCAACCGTCCGCTCCACGGACTACTTGCTAATATTAGGATCTCACCCCGACCGATGAATCGGCGGGCTATTTTCAAGCGTCCGCTGCGCGGACTCAGAAAGGAGGAAAAATTTAGTTCTCGATCCAAACGACAGGTCTGGGAAACACTAGTTCCGTGTTCGCCGTCGACCCGGATGATTTGGGCAAGAACGGTACCGTCTCGCCGCTTTCCGTGTCGATCAAAAGCAACGACGCGGGAACATCTCCTACGATCATCAACCTGGCGGAAGACTTGATCAGCATTTTGGCGCTCCCCGAAAATGTTTTGTCGATACGCGTTCCTCTTTGTCTCTGCCAGTTGGTGGGATTGAGGTAAAACAACTCAGTGCTGGTGCTCGGGCCGTCTTCAATGAAGAAAGGAACGCAACTCTGTGACGCGAAGCCGACGAATCGACAACCGGAACAAGGGGCCGGGGATGGATCGAGAGTTTTAAGCGGCTCCAGGCTCTTGGCCAGCAAAATCGGTTGCGCTTGATCGTGCGGTCGCAGTAATGCAGCGGCTCCTACCTGACAGATGCTTTCAATTGACCACTTCCTGTCTGTGTCAGATAGTTTTACGGAGTCACTCAGAATTGCCAGCGTCGTGGTGTTCGGCTTAGGCGCCTCTCCGCCCTTCTTTTGTTTGGGAAGCGCTCCCAGGAATCGATCAAAGACAAGACGGTCGGGCGCGAGCCAGTGTGCGCAACCGGAGGTGTTGGCTGCTC
>DATNNY010000090.1:0-2812 GCA_035601635.1 Pyrinomonadaceae bacterium | reverse complement strand
CGGATCGAATCAGCACTAACCAAGTTCTGTCAGGGCACGCCTGCCGCCGACGATATTACGCTGGTGATCTGCAAGCGGCTGGCCGAATCAGCGGAAGTAGCTGCCGCCGTGGGAAGCTGACTTTCCGAAAGATTCGCGGCTGCGACTCATTAGGTGGCCTCTGGAAATATCCTCTGCAGCCAACGCAAACGCTCGCCAGCACCCGCCTCACGCAAGAATCAGCACCAGGTACTCATTCATCAAGCCTGCGGAGCAGGCGCTAGCGTAAAGCCTGGGGCGTAAGCCCCAGGATCGTGTTACGCCCGAACCGCAAGCCCGTGAAACGGGCGACAGCCCCGTCCGTGACCCTGATCGCTACTCGTTGCAGTCATTCTCGGTTCGCGTCTACTCTAATCTTTCTGCCGCTCTGCCGCCCGCTTCAGGGCTCAGATGTCTTATTGGCTTGTAACCTGGGGTTCCGCTTAGCTTCACCCCAGGCTTTATGCTGACGCCTGCTCCGCAGGCTTACATATCATTTTGCCATTCGGTTCAATCAGTGCACGACTTCAATAAACAGCTCGCTGATGCTCGCTCAATTTGCTCCTCAAACTAAAGCGGGGCTCGACGCCTTCTTGATTACCTTCGACTCGAGCCAGGACATATTCGCCCACGACCGGCCCGTGTTTGAAGCCATGGCCTGAGCCGCCGCCTACCAGCCACACGTTCTCAAAGTCAGGATGACGATCGATCAGAAAGTCGCCGTTGGAAGTGTTCTCGTACTGACAGACGCGCGCGTCCAACACCGGCGCATCTTTGAGCGCGGGTAAGCGGCGGGCAAGCATCTGGCGCACTTCAGCTAATCCTTCATTGGTGACAACTCGATCGCCTGTGTCGGGATCGAATTCAGAACCGTGACGATCGATCGCGATCTTGATTCCGCGTTCTTCCGTGTCGGGCAAACCATATGCTTCGTCTTTGAAGTCGATCCATATGGGCAATGCCGGCGGAGTGAAGTTTTGGTTACCTGCGGGAGTACCGAAAAAGAAAACCTCCTGACGCGTTGGATGTATTCGATCCGCCAACAGGTCGGGGAAGATTTTCGGGAGCCAGGGGCCACAGGCGAACACAAAGCTTCCGGCTGAAATGCGGCGCCCACTCGTGGTCGTAATTCCATTCAATGAGCCACTGCCGTCCGGCGCCTTTACCGCATCCTGCAAATACTCAACACCATTCTTGATTGCTTCGCTGACTACAGCCTGCACGGCGCGCTGCGCAACGAGCACCCCGCTCTGAGGCTCGAGCATTCCCCAGCTGATTCGTTCCAATCCAATCTGCGGATAACGCCGGCCCACCTCCGAGGTTGTCAGCTTCTCAAAAGGAATTCCGATCTTCTCGAGCGTCTCGGCAGTCTTCACCGGATAAGGATCGTCTTCGTGGGCCAACCACAAGACCCCGGTCTGATAAAACAATGGTTGGTTGATCCGCGCAAAAAATTCCTTCCAGAGTTGCAAGGACAGCAACGCTGAGCGCGTGTAGATTTCATCAGCGCCATAACCCATCCGAATGATGCGCGATTCGTCACCCGAACTTGAGCGGCTATTGCCGGCGCCGAAAGCGTCGATGAGCATGACTCGCCGCCCCGATTGCTGAAGCTGATAGGCCGTCCACGCGCCAAAGACTCCGGCGCCGACAACGGCCACGTCATACGTGCTGTCGTTCATTGCTCGCATTCGCCGTGGCCAATTCTTAGATGCTTTCGACGTAAGCCGTTTCACCGTGAAGCGCCAGATCAAGTCCCTTAGTCTCGCCTGCTTCATCTACTTTCACGGCGACGATCCGATCGATTAGCCAAAGCATCCCGTAAGTGAAAATGAACGCCCACGCCGAAGAGAGCAGGACGGCGCCCAGTTGGACCAGGAAGAAATGCGAATTGCCGCGCAGCAGTCCATCCGCACCCGCTGGATTAAGTAGCGTAGTGGCGAAGATGCCGCATAGTAGAATACCTAGAAAACCGCCGACACCGTGCACGCCCCACACATCAAGTGCATCGTCCCAACGAAGTTTGTTCTTCAGCGCCACCGCGTAAAAGCAAACCACGCCCGCCACGATCCCGATCAGACAAGCTGTCGCCGGAGAAACATAACCCGCGGCCGGCGTGATCGTGGCCAGGCCCGCGACGGCTCCGGTCAGCAAACCGAGAAATTTTGGTTTCTTGGTCGTCATCCAGTCCATGCAGAGCCAGGCAATCGCCGCAAAGCTGGCCGCCAGATCGGTGTTAAGGAAAGCAACTGCCGTCACGGAATCGACGCGGAACTCGCTGCCCGCGTTGAAGCCATACCAGCCGAACCAGAGCATGCCTGTGCCCAGCGCCACCAGCGGGATCGAGTGCGGGCCTGAGTCCGCAACCTTACGCCTGCCCACATACAGGACCGAGGCCAGGGCCGCGATACCGGCAATGTTATGGACCACGATGCCACCGGCGAAATCCAGTACGCCCCAACTCGCCATGACTCCGCCACCCCAAACCATGTGCACAAACGGAAAGTAAACCAGCGTGAGCCAGCCGGTTAAGAAGAGCATGTACGCTTTGAAGGTTACCCGATTCGCAAACGCGCCTGTGATCAGCGCCGGCGTGATGATCGCAAACATCATCTGGTAAGCACAGAACACTATCATCGGGATTGAGGGATTAATTAGCGATGGCGTATCCAAAGTGATGCCGCGCAGAAATGCCCAATGGAAATTACCCAGGATGCCAAAGAAGTCCGTGCCGCTTTTCAGATCACCGCTAAAGCAAACCGAGAAACCAAACGCCCACCAAAGCGCCGTCGTC
>DATNNY010000089.1:0-21001 GCA_035601635.1 Pyrinomonadaceae bacterium | reverse complement strand
GCGCTCCATTTCGGTGCCAACGATGTCGACGGCACGATTACCCAGGGCGGCGAACTGACTGAAAGTTATTCAGTCGAAGCCAACAACGAGGTGAAGATGTCGCGAGCGGAACTTGTCGGATTGATCGAAGAAGCCGGCTTTGAAGCTGTCGAGCGGGATACGGTCTACAATCGAGTAGAACGAGCGACGACGGTCGCATAGGTCAGCGAATTTCAGCGGTGGCCGCCGTTTCTTAACGCCGCCGATGCCTTGTGTTCGATATATGTTAGAGACGACAAAGCAAACAATTTCCGTGGCCCACTCGCCGGATTCCGACGACGCCTTCATGTTCTATGCACTGGCGACGCACAAAATCGAAACGGGCGACCTTGATTTCGAGCATGTGCTGAAAGACATCCAGACCCTGAACGAAGAAGCGAGTAGAGGCACCTATGACGTCACCGCGATCAGCTTTCACGCCTACGCGTATGTCGCCGACAAGTATGCGCTGCTGCCACATGGAGCTTCGATTGGTGATAACTACGGTCCGATTGTCGTCGCCAACGAAGATCTTGATCCCTCGGAGTTGTCGAAAGTGAAGATTGCCGTCCCCGGCACGCTTACCAGCGCGTTTCTGGCGCTTAGCATTTACCAACCTAATTTCAAGTACGAGGTCGTGCCCTTTGATCAGATCATCGACGCAGTTACGCAAAAGCGTTGCGACGCAGGCTTGCTGATTCATGAAGGCCAACTCTTCTATCAGAATCTGGGATTGCACAAGGTCCTCGATCTCGGCGAGTGGTGGCACGAACACACGGGAGGACTGCCGCTGCCCATGGGCGGCAACGCGATCAAAAGAGATCTCGGCAAAGAAACGATTGGCCAGGTTTCAGCCCTGCTGAAAGACAGCATTCAGTATTCGCTCGACAATCGCGAAGATGCCCTGCAGTACGCAATGCAGTTTGCCCGCGACATGGATCCGGCGTTGGCGGATCGCTTCGTGGCGATGTGGGTGAACGACCTGACGCTTGATTACGGCGAGCGCGGCCGCGAAGCTGTGCGCCGTCTGCTCACTGAAGGTCACGAGCGCGGCATCATTCCGCACGCGGTTGATATTGAGTTCGTGGGGTGATTGCGCAGCCAGCCAGACCTCGCGTAGATGAGGTCAGTACCGGGAGCAGTAGCGACCGGGTCTCAACTCTGGACACAAAGTCCGATGGTGAGGACGGGGAGCCGTCGCTACCGCTCCCGGTACTGAGCTCACCTTTGACATAGTCTTAGTGCCCCGCGCAGAATGTTGCCCATCATGAAGGCTCCTCGATTTCTTCTCCGCGGATTTCGCCGGCCCAGCGAAGTGGCTTCGCTGGCGCTGGGAAAACTCGAGCGGCAGGTCCTCGAGGAAGCCTGGCAGCGAGGCGAAGTCAGCGTCCGCGACATCTATCTCGCCTTCGAAGAACGCATCGCGTATACGACGCTGATGACCACGCTCGATCGGTTGTTCCGCAAACAGATCCTCGACCGGCGCAAGGACGGGCGCGCATTCTTGTATGCGCCGGCGATGTCGCGCGAAGAATTTGAGCACGGCATCCGCGAAGATGTGATCGACGGCCTGCTGGGTCATGGCGCGGAAGGCGTACAACCCGTGCTGGCCTGCATCGTGGATACGGTCAGCGAGCGCGATCGGGAATTGCTCGACGAACTGGATCGTTTGATAAAAGAAAAGAAGCGCGAGTTGCGGAGAAAGGCGGATTAGTAGTGTACGAGTTGCTGGGAATCTGTCTGGTGCTGGCCGCGCTGCTGACGATCAATGCGATTGCGTCCACCATCTCCGCTGCCTGTTCGCCTCTCTTGAGGAGAGCGTTGCAGCATCGATCGGCTCGAACGCGCGCCGAGATGCTTTTCGCCCTGCGCGTGGGCCCCACGGCGTTGGCCTTGCTCTCAGTTACTTTGTTTCTGGTGCCTTCTTATCTTGGCTATGAACCCTACAAGACTTCAGAAACTGTCAGCAAGAAACTCGCCGCCCTGGCCATGCTGTCCATAATTGGGGTAACGCTCGCGTTGTGTCGAGCGTTACGTTCCTGGTTTGCGACGCGGGCACTGCTGCAAGAGTGGCTCACCGGCGCGGTTCAGATACAGCTCGATGGGACCGGCATTCCCACGTTTCGCATTTCTAATTCGTTTCCGATTATCGCTGTCGTGGGCATCTTCAGGCCGCGTCTGTTTATCGCCGCACGGGTTTTGGAAACGCTCAACCAGGAAGAATTGACGGCGGCCATCGCGCATGAAGGTGGACACCTTGCTGCCCGGGACAACTTCAAGCGTTCGCTGCTGCGAGCCTGCCGCGACGTGTTGATGATTGTGCCCTGCGGCCGGACCCTGGATCGCGCGTGGGCTGAGGCCGCGGAATGCGCCGCCGATGAACACGCCGCCCAAATGAGTGCAGAGACAGCTCTTAATCTGGCGTCGGCGCTGGTTAAGATCGCGAAGATGGTCCCGGCTGGAGCGCGGGCCACAGTCCCTTTGGCGGCGTTTTTGGTGGGGGTGGAAGAGACTCGCGGAGTCAAAGCACGCGTCCGGCGCCTGCTGGAGATCGCTGCGAGCGGACATCTGCGGCAAAGTACCAATCCTATCCTTTTTCAGGCCGTGCCGGCTGCGTCAATTTGTGGTTTAGTTTTGCTGGCTATCGTAATAGCAACCAATCCGATCATTCTGGTCGCAATCCACAATGTGATCGAACATGCCGTAAAAATCCTTTCCTAATTCGCGGTGAAGTCTGTACCGGGAGCGGCAGCGATCGGGTCTCGTTTCGCGACCTCGGATGGTCTGAGATGTTGAGGCCCGGTCGCTACCGCTTCCGGTACTGACCTCATTGATTCACAATCGGGCTAAGGCCTTATCGCCTCCAGCGGACGCCGCAACCAAACAAACAAGACCGCCGCACTCAATTGGGCGACAATGCCAAAGACCACCAGCGCGATCAGCGAGTAGTCATAAAGCATGCCCATCGTAACGCTGCCCATAAACCACAGCACGCCGTAGGCTGCATTGAACGCGCCAAACGCAGTTCCTCGCTTGTTCATCGAGACTACCTGGGAAATGCCTGATCGCAGGGTCGCGTCTTGCGCCCCGAGGCCGGTGGCCCAGAACGCAACGCTCAGATAGACGCCACTCGGTCCTCCCAGAAAACCAAACGGCAACGCCAGCAGCGAAACCAAAATCCCCAACACGATGATTTGAATGCCAAAGCGATCGAACAGTCTGCCAAACACCAGCGCGGTCAAACCATTCACACCCATCGCGCCCGCATACAGCAACGGAATCGTTTCCGGCTTTGTAAGCGAATTACTTTGAAAGTGATAAGCGAGCAGCGGGAAATCAACGAAGCCTAATGCCAGCAAGCCTGCCGCCGCAACATAGATCCAGAAGACCCTGGGAAGGTTCTTTCCTTTTGGAGCAAACGGCGGAGTGCCTTTGATTGGCCGCGCGGCCCGCGCAACAATGAGCGCGATGAAAGCGGCAACGGCTGGCACCCCAAGCCAGAGAAAGGCCGGGCCGAAGTGATGCGTCCGCGCCACTGAAAGTGCCACGAACAAAGGGCCCAGAACGGCGCCCGTTTGATCCATCGCCGCATGCAGCCCGAATCCCTTACCGTGGCCCACGACTTCAGTGGCTTCGGAAAGCAAAACATCGCGAGCAGGGCCGCGCAAACTTTTTCCGGTACGCTCAGCGACTATCAACAGCGCCGCTGCTTGCCAGTTACCGGCGAACGCCAGACCGGGGACAACGATCAAATTCAAGAAGTATCCCAGAGTGGTGATCGTCCAGTAAGCGCGCGTCTTATCCGCCAGACGACCGGAGAAATAACGAAGGCTGGCAGCGATCATCTCACCCAGTCCGGCAATGATCCCCACCTGCGTAGCGCTGGCGCCGAGATCTTTCAGCAACGGACCGATGACGCTGTGCGCGCCTTCGTAAGTCATGTCCGCGAACAGACTGACGAAACCAAGCGCGATGATAAATCGAAAAGCGCTTTTTCGGTCCTGCTTTGAAATCATGGAGGTCGTGACTCGTATCCTAAATTTCAGACAACGATGATGCCGATTCTTTCCCGCTCGGCCAGGCCGCAGAGCGGCCAAATGTTTATAGCCTGTGTTGGCGGAAAGAGCTTTTTGGCTCGGGAGGAGCGCAATGTAGGTGCTGGCGCCACATATTTCGCTCCTCCGGAGCTTCAAAAGTTGTTTTGGTATCTTGTTCTATAAATATTTGGTCCCTCCGGGACCGAGAACCCAAACGACCGAAAACTATCAGACTAAGACTTCATCGACAACAGACTCGCCGTTCTAACCCTGCTTGTCGGATCACTCAGATTTTCTCAAACAAGATTTCCAGAACCGAGAGAGCTCCTAAGACCAACAACAAACCTACAGCGGCGTAGCGGACGACCTGAGGAGCAATTCGATCCCTAATCCACCTGCGAAAGCCCCCGCCCAGAAACGCCGCCAACGCCCCTTTGGTGATCATCGCGCCGACCGCTCCCAGCCATACGACCAGCGGCCGGTGATATTTTGCCGTCAGTGCAGCCGCT
Organism: Pyrinomonadaceae bacterium; assembly: GCA_035601635.1. Classification (GTDB taxonomy): domain Bacteria; phylum Acidobacteriota; class Blastocatellia; order Pyrinomonadales; family Pyrinomonadaceae; genus UBA11740. Next base: position 16,437 of record DATNNY010000089.1, on the reverse strand, counting down.
GTGATTTGACCGACGTCTCCCCATTCTGACAAGAAAATCGCCGCGAACGAAACCGCCGCCGCCTTCGAGGCTCGATGTTTTTCTTTCGCCTCAGGCGGCCGGTCAGGCTTGCGCCAGAGCGCGACGGCTACGCCGAGAAAGCTGAGCGCGGTAATCGTAGCCACTAGCGGCCGCGGCAATTTCGACACCGCATCGCCGACCAGCACGGCCACACCCATCTTGGCCATGAAAGCGACCGCCATGCCGAACATGATCGGCATGGTGCGGTAGCGCGCGGCCAGGATGCCAGTCGTATAAAGCAACTTGTCGCCGACGATTTCGGCGACAAAGACTGCTCCGAACGCGGTCAGGAGAATCAGAATCATACTTTCCAATTGCCCGCTAAAGCCGCCGCATTCTAAGATGACCAACTCGACTAAGCAAACAAAGTGAGACGGCGCTACGGAGGCTGGTAGTAGAGACTTCGTAACTATAGGTTCTGCAATTCTCATTAGCAGCGCACTTCAGTGCGGTGATCAGGCACCGATGATTCGACCCGAAAGCGTTTGAAACGGTTTTGGGAATCAATTGCCCAGAGAGGAGCCACCTGACTGAAGCCGGGTGCTAATGAAACCAGTTTCGACCTTATAGAGTGAAAGCAGCGCAAAGCGATCCTTGGAGCGCGAGTGTGCGGTATCTTCTTATCTCAATTCGACATGGACGAGTTCTTAAAAGTTACAGGCGTAACCAAGTACTTCAAACGGCGATGCGTGCTTGATGACGTGAGTTTCTCTGTGCGCCGAAGTGAAGTGCTGGGATTGATCGGCCCCAACGGCGCCGGTAAGACTACGCTGTTTGAGTGTCTCGCCGGACTGATGCCGGCGGACGCGGGAACGATGCGCTCCGGAGACAAGGTCCTGCCCGCGTCGCAACGCAAAGCAACTCTGTTCTATTTGCCCGACGCGATCCTTCCCTGGGCTGAGCAGACAGTTAGCTGGGCTCTGCATTTTTTCGAAAAGCTGTACCAACCAACAAAGATCACCGTGTCCGATCTGATTCGCCCGTTGCGGCTGGATGAAATTATGCGCGCACGCATGTCATCACTATCGAAAGGCGAGCGCAAGCGTCTGCTGCTCGCCCTCGGATTATTAACGCCGCAAGAGCTACTCCTGCTTGATGAGCCCTTTGATGGACTGGATCTCAGACAAACCCGCGACGTCATGGCTCTGTTTAGGAGTCATGTAGATAACGGACGGACGCTGATGCTCTCGATTCATCAGCTCGTCGATGCCGGACGCGTTTGTGATCGATTGGTAATGCTGAGTGCCGGCAAGGTGGTGGGTGAAGGAAGCATCGACGAACTGCGCGCGCAAGCCAAGCTTTCCGACGGCGGAGTCGAGGAGATTTTTCTTGCGCTCACATAGCTTCAGCCACCTACTCGCCAAAGAATGGCGTGAGTTATTCGCTTCGCGCTCGTACTGGCTTCTGCTGCTCATGATCGGACCTTTGGTTGGTCATGGATTCATCACCGCGGTCGGTTTGTACGCCGAAGCGAGTGGCAGCGGGGGCGGTTCCGCAGCGCTGTCCCAAGGCCTGACGCCCCCTGGATGGAATACTTGTGCCGACGTTCGGCGCATACGATCTGGCCGCTACATTTCTCCTTCCCTTCGTTGCGATACGTATGATTGCAGCGGAGAAACAAAGCGGCGGACTAAAGTTATTGCTGCAACTCCCCGGCAATCTCGCAACAAAAGTCGGAGCGAAAGTGCTGGTGCTGCTGGCCGGATGGATGGTGACGTTGCTTCCGGGCCTGCTCGCGGTCGTCTTATGGAAATCTTATGGCGGCCATCTGCACACGCCGGAAACGTTGAATCTCATGCTGGGCCATTTCCTGCGCGCTATGTTGAGCGCGGGCATCGCAGTCGCCGCGGCAGCACTTGCGGAAAATGCCGCCAGTGCCGCAATCGTCACCCTCGGTTTTACTGTAGGCACCTGGGTCCTGGATTTCATCGCGACGGGTCGCGGGGGATTTTTACAAGAGTTGGCGGCGTACACTCCTACCGCTACGCTGCGTTTTTTTGAACACGGGCTGCTGCGCTTGAATATTTTGGTGGCCATGTTGGCATTCAGCGTTACTGGTTTCGCCGTAGCCGGTATTTGGTTGCACACCGGTCGCACGTGGCGATTTCGCTTGTTGGGAACACTGGCGCTGGCGATGATTCTGGCCTGCGTGATTGTCAGCGCCAACGGCGTGCGCGCAAGTTGGGACGCGAGCGAGAACCGGCGCAACTCTTTTTCCAGCGCAGACGAAGCGGCCCTCAGTCAGATTCAGCAACCCTTAAGAATCACAGTGGTGCTGTCACCGGAAGATCCTCGGCTTAGTGACTATGAACAGAATGTCCTGCGCAAGCTAAGCAGAGTTCTGCCGCGACTCGAGGTTGATTACGCCGGCAATAGCCGCATGGGCCTGTTTGAAAAGCCCGAAGATCACTATGGCGAAATCCGGTACGAGATGAACGGCCAAAGGGTGATGGAGCGTTCGACGATCGAAGAAGTTGTGCTGGAGCAAATTTACAAACTGGCAGCGATCACCCCGCCGGCGCATTCAGACGAGAACACCTTCAGCGGTTACCCTTTATCAGTCAGACCGCGGTGGGCAGCGTGGAGCTTTTATGCGCTGTGGCCGCTGAATCGACCAGGTCTCTCGCCGTCCTGGGCAAGCCGGCTTCCCAAGTTGGTAATACGGGTTCGATCCCAGTCGCCCGCTCCAATTTACTCAATAGTTGTCAGACTCAAGCTTCAAGAGTTTTAGAAACTTCAAAGACGTTCCGCGAACTATCTCTCTATTTAACTGTCAGCCTCTAGAGATAACGACTGGCGAAAGTTTAAGAACGTTAGTCCGCTGGCACAAGCCGCGTCGCGCGCGACAGTAGAAGCGAACTCAAATCCAGGCTTAATGTTCGTGGCGATGATGAATGTTTGGGTAATGTGGATGACTGTGGCGCATCCTGTCGTGGCAATGCATGTGACCGTGCGTCTAAGTTATGATTTGAAGAGGGCGAGTATGCCTAAATGCGCCTAACAGTATGCCGGAGCCAAGTACACTTCCTGATCCCTTTGAGCTGTCGGGTCATGACTGGAAAGGCCGCTAAATTAAGAAACAGTCCGCCTTATCATTCCAAAATTTCTTCCATCAGTTGCTTAAACACATTGTCCGTTGATTCTCCGCACGACTGCGAATCTCCACTACTGCCTGTGGTAGTAGGTGGCCGGAATCACGTACTCTCTTCCCATTATGATCAAGCGAATATTGCTCTTTCTGTGCTGCGTGGTTTCATCTGCCAGCGCACAGAGCACCTCTGCACCTGCGCCGCAGAGCACTCCTCCGGCGCAGAAGTTACCAGTGATTGAGGAACACGTGGAGGTAACAACCACACGCTTGCCTGAAGACCCGCAGGATGTCCCCTCGGCGGTCGAAGTCTTCAACGGCGATGAGTTGCGAAATCGCGGCTACCACGACTTGCGCAGCGCGCTTTCCTTTGCCACTGGCGTGGAGGTCGCACCCGGTGGAGATGCCGGCCCAGCCAGCGCCGTGCCGGATTTCTGGGGATTGAAAGAGCTTGATGCATTTCTCCTTGTGGTGGACGGCGTGCCCTGGGGCGGCTCCTTCAATCCCGCCCTGACGACGCTCGACTTGAATGACATCGAACGTATTGAAGTGGTGCGCGGACCGGCCCCGGTCACCTATGGCGCCACTTCGTTTGTCGGCGTCATCCATGTCGTGCACAAGGATACCGCTGCAAAGGACAAATCTCTGACCGTTCGCGGAGGAAGTTACGGCACCTTTGGCTTCAATTTTGCGGCGCCCATTCCCCTCTCGGGCAAATGGTCTTCGCGCCTTTCTGTGGACGCGCAGCGCGAAGGCTTCAGAGATGACCGCACAAACTATCGCCGGGGACATGCATTGTGGCGAGTAGGCCGCAAGGGCAACGGCGCGAATCGCGCGTGGTTCAATTTTGACATGAACTGGCTGAACCAGGATCCTGCCAGCCCGCGCGTCCGCGATGGGCGGACCTTGACTCCGCTGGTGCCTGTGGACGCCAATAACAATCCGAACGGATCATTCCTGAACGACCGCCGCTTTACCGGGGCGGCTGGCTTCGATCGAAGCGTAGGCTCCGGAACTTGGTCGAGTACTGTATCTTTCTCTCACAGCCGCCAAAGCCGCCTGCGCGGATTCCTTACAGACATCACCGCCCTGACCGACAACGCACGCGGGTTCCGCCAGGACATTCACTTCACCGATGTCTATGCTGACACCCATGCGTCGTGGAAAGTTGCGCGCTCGTTGACGCTGTTAGTCGGCGGGGACTTCCTGCACGGCACCGGAAAATCCCGGGGCGCGGATTTCGAATACACCGTGCCGCTCAACGGCGTGCCTCCGGTTACAGTCGCGGTTCCCAGCCCACTCGACGTCACCACGCGCGACGTACGGAATTTTTTCGGCGGCTATACCTCAATCGAATCGCGACCTTCGGATCGCCTGCGCTTTGACGCCGGCGTTCGCCTGAACGTCACTCATGAGACGCAGAAGCACGACGACCCGGGCGCGGGCACAAGCGATTCTGACCGCCGCACGAAGGTGAGGCCCGGCGGCAACGTCGGATTCATCGTAACCGCGTGGAAGAAGAATCAGGATTCCGTCAATTTGTACGCTAACTACCGCGACACGTTTAAGCCTGCGGCGATTGATTTCGGCATCGAGACGTTCAATAACCGGCTCATCCTGGAGCCGGAAACCGCCCGCAGCGTCGAAGGCGGGATGAAGGCGCGCTTCTTCGATCGCCGCGTGGAAGTGGAAGCCTCCGGATTTTTGATGGATTTCAAGAATCTGGTCACACCGATCAGCGTCGGCGGATTGCCCGCTCTTATCAATGCCGGAAAGGAGCGCTTCAAGGGGTTTGAATCCGGCGTTTCGCTGTTCCTAGCCCATGACGTCACGGCCAAAGCAACCTACAGCTACCACGACGCGCGCTTTACTGATTTCGTGCAGGATTTCGGCGGAGTGCCCACGCAGCTTGCGGGCAAGCGGCTGGAAATGTCCGCCCACAATCTCGCGGCGTTTGGCATCGTCTACGCGCCGGAGCGCGGGTTTCTGGGCGGCGTCAATGTGTATTACACCGGAGCGCGGTTTCTGAACAGGCGCAACACCGCCCCGGTGAACGGCTTTGCCACCATCGGCTTGAGCGCGGGCTATCGCACCCCGAAGTGGGAATTTCGTGTAGACGCCACCAACTTGGGCGATCGTCGCGACCCGGTGGCCGAAAGCGAGCTCGGTGACGGGCAATATTATTTGATGACCAGTCGACGTGTGGTGGCCGGGTTCACTTTCCATTTCTGAAAAACTTCAGACTGGCGCTGAACACGTGTTTTTCCACAAAGCACCACCCTCTATGAACTTTTCTCTGCACCCTGATCCTCTGTGTTCGTTCTTGCGCCCTGTAAGATGCCGCTCATTAATTGGAAATCAAGAACAAGTCGCCGACTTTCGGACATTTAACTCGACTTCAGCAAACTAAGTTGATTACAAATCGTTCAAACGAGAGAACGGACATGGAGTCACAACGCAACATCGTCCCCAAACGTCCCCCGGCGATACGCAAATCGGGCACTGCATGCATGCGGCGCATGCACGTTGATTTTTCCTAGGCGGTTTTGTAAGTTGTGAAAATAAAGGGGCGGTGATTTTGATTCCCAACCTGCCTCACGGGATCCTGCCTGCCGGTGAATGTTGATCCAACGACGGTGCCGGCGACTCAATTACCCACGCGCGACATTGTCATCCAGGCGGGCCGGCGGGCTTTCTGCAAAGCACAATTCGCAAGATACGGGCTGAACTTTGATCTGCTGCCGAATTACCCGGACAGGTTAGTGAGCCCCCGCAGCCAGGTGATCTCACTCGGCGCCGAACGCCAAGTAACCAGGGGATTGTTCGTCGGCGGCGACTATGTGCATCAGCACTGGACCGGCCTCGCTCGCACCGTCGATCTAAACGCCCCGGCCCCCTTTCCTCGCACGTTGCCCGGCCAGACGCAGACCGTCGCCGCGGCCAACAATACCCGTCCAATCGTGCCAGTCCCCAGTGGTGTGCGCCAGGTCAATGTGTTGATGAACCTCGGCATCGCCGATTACAACGGCCTCCAGACCCAGATCAGCTATCGCGGTAATTCAAAAATGTACGCCGCCCCAGCTATAAGTTCTCAAAAGCAACCAACACGACTGAGCCGGACGGCAACGGTATTGGGCCGAACGAAGCCAACATCGCGACGCTCGGCGAGTTTGAACGCGGACCGAGCGTGCTTGATCAGCGTCATCGCGCGGTGATCACGTTCAGCTACAAGTTGCCGTATAACTTCACGGCCGGCACCGTAACCCAACTCGCGTCATCGCGTCCGTTCAATGCAACGACAGGCGTCGATAACAACGGCGATGGCGCGAACAACGACCGTCCCGTCATCAACGGCCGGGTCATCAGCAAGTCCGCGTTCCGCGGTACTCCAACGCAGGATGTGTCGATCTTTGTCGAGAATCGCATTAAGCTGTCAGAACGTGTGGCAGTCCTGCTTAGGCTCGAAGGTTTTAATCTTCTCAATCACGGAAACTTCCTGGGCCGCGGACAGACAATCTACGGCGACACGGGCACGCCGAACGCGACGTTCGGTCAGTTCGTGAGCGGTGTCGGCACGGCCACGAATGCGATCCCGGCATTCGCAAACATCGACCCGCCGCGGATGTTTCAGCTCCAAGCTCGCGTAATTTTTTAGTTTGAAAGTGATATGAGGTCTGTGGAATCAAGAGCGCTGTGAGTTCAGCGCACTATCCGGATAACCAGCCACAGATGAACACGGATATCACTGATAAGAACAATAATGGATCACACGACTTCGGGCTCTCATCCTCTATCTGTGTGAATCTGTGGCCAATTAGTACTCTTACTTCCCAAACCACCCAATCGGCTTGCCCGAAAGATCGACCCAAACGCTCTTAACCTGCGTGTAGAGTTCCAGCGCGTGCTTGCCCATTTCGCGGCCATAACCAGACTGTTTGTAGCCACCAAACGGCGACGCCGCATTCATCATATTGTAGGTATTGATCCAGACCGTGCCGGCTTTAACTGCGCGCGCGAAGCGATGCGCCCGCGTGATGTCGCGCGTCCAGATGCCCGCCGACAAACCGTACATCGTGTCGTTGGCCTGCCGCAGCAGATCGTCGTCGTCTTTGAAAGTGATCGCACAAGAGACAGGTCCAAAGATTTCTTCCTGCGCCACCCGCATCGAATTGTCCACATCACTAAAGATGGTCGGCTGAAAGAAGTAGCCCTTCTGAAATGCGCCTTCGAGCTCCGGCTGTCCGCCACCGGCGAAGACGGTCGCGCCTTCCTCGCGCGCGATGTCGACGTAACCTTTGATCCGGTTCAACTGCTCTTCGGAAACCTGCGGTCCCATCAATGTCGCTTTGTCCATCGGATCGCCAACCTTGATCTTATCCGCCTTCTCTTTGAATCTTCCGAGGAATTCTTCTTTGACCGACTCTTCGATGAAGACGCGCGAACCCGCACAGCACACCTGGCCCTGGTTAAAAAAGATTCCCATCATCGCGCCATTCACGGCTTGATCCATATCCGCATCAGCAAAGACAACGTTCGGCGCTTTGCCGCCCAGCTCCAGACTTACCTTCGTCAAATTTTCAGCCGCGGCTTTTGCGATCAGTTTGCCGACTTCACCAGAGCCGGTGAACGCAATCTTATCGATCCCCGGATGCGACGCGAGCGCCGCCCCTGCCGTCTCGCCGAAACCCGGAACCACATTGACGACACCTTCCGGAAAGCCCGCTTCCTGAATTAACCTGGCCAGCTCGAGCGCGGTGACTGGCGTTTGTTCCGCGGGTTTCAAAACCACGGTGTTACCCGCGGCCAAGGCCGGAGCTAATTTCCAAGCGGCCATCAACAGCGGAAAATTCCAGGGAATGATCTGGCCGCAGACGCCGACCGGTTCGCGCAAAGTGTAATTGAACATCTGGCCGGGCACCGGAATCGTCTCGCCTTCTATCTTGGTTGGCCAACCGGCGAAGTATTCAAAGTTTTCCACGACGCCCGGCAGATCTATATAAGTTGCTTCCCGGATCGGCTTGCCGTTGTCCATCGTTTCCAGCTCTGCCAGTTCAGCCGCGTGCGCTTCGATCAACTGCGATAGTTTGTAGATCATGCGCCCGCGTTCACGCGCGCTGATCTTTGACCACTTGCCTTCGAATGCCTTGCGCGCGGCGGCCACGGCCTTGTCGATATCGGCTTTGTCGGCTTCGGCGACTTCAGCAAAAGTCTCTCCGGTGGCGGGGTTTGGGGACTTGAAAGTCTTGCCTGATTCGGCATCGACGAACTGGCCGTCGATAAAGAGTTGATAACGACGTGGACTAGTCTGCACTGGTTGCGGTGATGACATGTGGATTGCTTCCTTGATTTTTGATTTGATTGTTTAGAGTGAGAATCTAACATCGAGTGATCGGGAAAGTCTAAAGCGCGAAAGCGGTGGGGCTGCAAAAGATCCCATGTTTCACGCTGAAAGCGTGAAATGTAATGGCCAGGGGCAACGCCCCTGGGTGGCATGAAATGGAATTCAATAAGCCCTGAAGGGGCGACATAAGATTGCGCGCCTTCAGCGCTCCAAATAGTTTCAAACATTACCCAACCCTGGGGCGATGCCCCAGGCTATTGCATTTCGCGCCTTTGGCGCTGGGACCAAGCGCCCCTTTCCTCCAACCTCTGACCGGCCCACAATCGCTGGTCTATATTTCAACTTCGCGGTATGTTTACTAGTCATGACCAACGGTCCCTGGCCTTTTCTAATCCTGGAAGACTGGCAAGACACTCTTGCCACGCTGCACATGTGGATGCAGATCGTCGGCAAGATTCGTTTGGCGACGACCCCGCTGGTAAATCATTGGTGGAATGTCCCGCTCTACGTTTCGGCGCGCGGCCTGACCACCTCAGCCATGAATTACCAGGATCGCGTCTTTGAAATCGAGTTCGACTTCGTCGATCACAAGCTGGTAATCGAGTGCAGTGACGGCGCAGTCAAGATTCTGGCCCTGCAGCCTGAGTCCGTCGCCGATTTCTACGAGCGGGTGATGGCCGCACTTGAGGGTCTGAGCATTGACGTAAAAATTTGGCCGATGCCGGTTGAGGTCGCCAATCCAATTCGTTTTGATGAGGACGAAACCCACACGTCTTACGATGACGAGTACGCCAATCGATACTGGCGCGCGCTGGTTAACGTCGATGAGGTCTTCAAAGAATTCCGCTCGCGCTTCATCGGCAAAGTCAGCCCGGTGCACTTTTGGTGGGGCAGCTTCGATCACTCAGTCACGCGATTCTCGGGGCGGACCGCGCCGCCACGGGAAGGCGCCGACAAGATCACGGTCGAAGCTTATTCGCACGAAGTGATCAGCCACGGCTTCTGGCCCGGCGGCAATGGCGTCGAAGCCGCGTTCTATTCCTACACCGCTCCCGAACCCGCGGGTCTGCCTGAATCATCGATCGAACCCCGCGCCGCGTTCTACAGCAAAGACATGAAAGAATTCCTCCTGCCCTACGAAGCCGTGCGCAACTCTCCTTCACCAGAAACTGCTCTGATGGATTTTCTTCAGAGTACGTATGAAGCGGGAGCTAATCTGGCGAAGTGGGACCGGAAGTCGCTTGAGCGACAAGACGCAACGCGGTCAGTAACGGGGCGGTAGCCCGACCGTGAGGGAGGGCTCGGGTACAGAACCCGGAGCGGTAGCGACGGGATCCTGCCACTCGAGTTAAGGTTATGATCCGTTCGCTACCGCTCCCGGTTCTGTACCGGGCTCCTCATCACGCCAAAGGCGTGAAATGTAATAGCCAGGGGCAACGCCCCTGGATCAGATCAAAGAGAATTCAATTGAGCCCTGAAGGGGCGACATATTCCGCGCCTTCAGCGCGGTCGTTCTCATGAACCTCTGAGATAAACCTTGGCATTGACATCTTTGCCAGTGATTATCGAGAACTTATTATTGAACATGAGATAGTACTGGCCGGGTGCAAGCATAAGATTTATCGACCCGGAATTGATCCGGTATGAATCATACAGCTTTCCCGTTTGGCCTATCACATAGACTTCAATCGGAGTCGACGAATTAAATGAACCCATCAATCGCCCGCCCGAAACTGGCACTAGGAATTCCTTTGTGTAGTAAGAACCGGGAGACACGTGGAAGAAACCATTGACAAATCTCGATCAGTGAAGGTTCAGCCACGGGTGTCGGCCGTAGCGCAGGCTCAATAGTCGGATTCGGTTTCGTAATCTCTGGACGCGTGGCATCTTGAGATGGGGTTATTCTTGGTTGTTCAGCGGGAGTCGGACTGGTCTTTGTCTGTGCCCGGGTGAGTTGCTTCTGAAGCTCAGCAATCTGTTGCTGCAAAGCATCGGACCGAGTGGAATTGTAGATTCCGATTCCAACCAGAAGTATAACTACCAATACAATCGCGCCCGCCGCGACAAGCCACGGTAATGAGTTCCGAGATTCCTTGGTTTCAGACGACTGAATCGTCGGATCTTGAAAAATAGTATTGCTGCCCCGAGGTACGGAAGCGTCGCGCCGACTGACTTGTGTGATCTCACCCAGGTACTGACCGCAATGCAAGCAGTATCTTAGGTCATTCGTCAACTGCGCCTTGCAGGTAGGGCATTGCATGCGTGGGATTATATTCTCAAGGAGACTATTCAGCCATGCTTTAATTCGCCAAGTTCCGGATGAATGAGGGTTAGGCTTTCGTTACGTTGAATTTCTGCCGCCCCTCCGGGGCTGGATAGATTTTTGGGACTCTGAATCCCAGGGTGGCGCGCTTCGCGCTTACCCTGGGCTATTTTATTGTGCGCTTTCAGCGCACTCAGAGGAGTCGCCGCAAACGGCGACCAAATCAAAACCCCGTCGTCCCCGCCAACAACTGCCTTAGCACATACGGCAAAATCCCACCATGCAGGTAGTAATCAATCTCAATCGGCGTGTCGATGCGTAGGGTAAGCGGTATTTGTTCGGTTGATCCATCAGCGCGATGAATCGTGAGGATGACGTCCTGTCTGGGCCGGACTTCGCCGCCTTCCAATCCGGTGATGTCGAATGTCTCAGTGCCGTCGAGATTCAACGAAGCGGCGTTGGTTCCTTCCTTGAACTGGCAGGGCAGCACGCCCATGCCGACGAGGTTGCTGCGGTGAATGCGTTCGAAGCTCTGGGCCACGACGGCTTTCACTCCCAACAACCGAGTTCCCTTCGCCGCCCAGTCGCGCGATGAACCGGTGCCGTATTCCTGCCCTGCCATAACGACCAGCGGCGTGCCTTCGCTTTGATACTTCATTGCTGCGTCGTAAATGCTCATGCGTTCGCCATCAGGTTGGTGCTTCGTGACTCCGCCTTCCGTCCCCGGCACCATCAAGTTCTTGATGCGCACATTCGCGAACGTGCCGCGCATCATGACCTGATGATTGCCGCGCCGCGAGCCATAGCTGTTGAAGTCGGCAGCCGAAACGCCACGCTCTTGCAGATAGACGCCGGCAGGTGATGTGGCCTTGATTGCTCCGGCGGGACTAATGTGATCCGTAGTTACTGAGTCGCCAAAAATCGCCAGCGGCCGCGCGTTGTGCAGGTCTTCCATCTTGCCGGCTTCGGCGCCAAAGCCTTCGAAGAACGGCGGCTCCTGAATGTAAGTCGATTCCCAATCCCATTGATAGGTCAAACCGGTCGTCGTAGGTATCTTGTTCCACATCGGATTCTGTTCGACAAAATTGCTGTATAGCTTCCGATAGGTTTCTGGATCAAATGCGGCCTGCATTAGACCTCCGACCTCTTCAATCGTGGGCCAGACGTCGCGGAGGAAAACATCGTCGCCATCGGGACTTTGTCCCAGAGGTTCCTTTGAAAGATCCCGATCGACGCGACCAGCCAGAGCGAAGGCCACGACCAGCGGCGGGCTCATCAAGAAGTTCGCTTTGATGCTCTGGTGCACGCGGGCTTCGAAGTTGCGATTGCCCGAAAGAACGCTGGCGGCGATCAGGTCATGCTCAGTCACAATGTCTTCAATACTTGGATCAAGCGGGCCTGAGTTCCCAATGCAAGTTGTGCATCCGTAGCCGACAAGATTAAAGCCCAATTCGTTTAGGTAAGGTTGCAAGCCTGTCTTATCCAGATACTCAGTCACTACGCGCGAGCCGGGCGCAAGCGAAGTCTTAACGGTGGGCCGCACTTTCAATCCACGCTCGACTGCTTTCTTCGCGAGTAAACCCGCGGCCAGCATCACACTTGGGTTCGAAGTGTTGGTGCAGGAAGTTATCGCCGCAATCAAGACATCGCCGTGTCCTAGATCGACATGCGCCTTAGGAAACTCTTCCGGCAGGACCTCGACGACGCGATCGGGCGTGGGCCGATTGTTCATCATCTCGGTCTCGCTCCACACGCTCGTATCTTTATTCGTAACGTGATCGGAACTCGGAACGGGAACGCCGGCAGAGTGTTGTTCGCCGCCGCCGGCAATCATCGCCAGGCCATGTTCACTCGCGCCAATGTCCGCTGAGTAACGAACGGCGATCTCTGCGCTCGTCTTGCCATAGCCGCCATCGGCCACGGACTTCGAGAGCAAATCAAGAAACTGTTCTTTCAAGTCAGGCAGAGCGATCCGATCCTGCGGCCGCTTGGGGCCGGCAACGCTCGGGACAATGGTTGCGAGATCGAGATCGAGCACGATGCTGTAGTCGCATTCCCCTTTGCGCGGAATTCCGAACAGGCCCTGGGCTTTGAAATAATTTCGCACCGCATCGATATGTTCCTGGGTGCGGCCTGTGGCCTTCAGATACTGACAAGTCTCTTCGTCGGGCGGAAAATATCCCATGGTCGCGCCGTACTCTGGCGACATATTCGCTATCGTCGCGCGATCAGTCACCGACAAAGACGCGGCGCCTTCACCGTGGAACTCGACAAACTTGCCGACAACCTTTGCCCTGCGCAACATCTCGGTCACGGCGAGGACCAGATCAGTCGCGGTCACGCCTTCGTTTAGCTTGCCACTCAGATGGACGCCCACCACGTCGGGCGTCAGGAAGTAAACCGGCTGGCCCAACATTGCGGCTTCGGCTTCGATCCCACCGACGCCCCAACCCACGATTCCCAGACCATTGATCATCGTCGTGTGCGAATCAGTCCCCACCAGACTGTCCGGGTAAAAGAGACCATGCTTTTCCCAGACGCACTTGCCCAGGAATTCGAGATTGACCTGATGACAGATGCCTATCCCCGGCGGAATCACTCCAAAGCCATCGAACGCCTGCATGCCCCACTTCAAAAACTGATAACGAGAGTTGTTGCGGCGAAACTCCATCTCCATATTCTTGGTGAAGGCATCGCCGGTGCTGGCAAAATCCACTTGCACCGAATGATCGATAACCAGATCGACGGGCACTAGCGGTTCGATCACGCCGGGATTCTTGTTCAGACGCACCACGGCCGAACGCATGGCGGCGAGATCAACCAGCAGAGGCACGCCGGTGAAGTCCTGCAGCAGCACGCGCGCGACGACGAACGGCACCTCCTCGGTGCGCTGGCCATTTGGTTTCCAATTGGCGACGCTGCGCACAGCCTCCTCGGTGATTTTGTCGCCGTCAAAATTACGGAGCACCGATTCCAAAACAATCCGGATGCTGACGGGCAGTCTCGAGACTGGTCCGACGCCTTCCTTCTCGAGCTGCGGCAATGAATAAAACTGCCCTGTTTTCCCGGAGGTGGGGGCGAAAGATTGAAGTGAATTGAATAGATTATGTGGCATATCAGTTCAGGGATTTAGATAGCGATGCATGGGCCGTCTGCTTCGCGGGTTTAGGTGAAAGGAAGTTGTTCTCGTGCAAACTCAAGTTTAGATTTGCGCTTATCAATCGTCAAGCGAAGGTTCGCTTATGCTTATGTCTTGATCAGCGATGAGGTCAGTACCGCGAGCGGTAGCGACCGGGTTACAGTCTTGGCGATCTCGACCTTCGGGTGGATTGAGACCCAGTCGCTAACGCTCCCGGTACTGACTCCATTATCAACGTGGATCCCGTGGGTCATAGCCAGATGGTGGTTCCAATTATTCCGTCTGTGATAACTCGCAGATTGACACCACCTCGTCAATCACAGTGCCTTGTCCTCGTTCGACGAACGGGTTATCAGTCGACCCAGCAGTCGAGCGCTCTGTTCTTCGAGGAGCAACGGCAAACGTTCGTTTTCCAGCAAATCAAACCGGCGCTTCAGCTCGGTCAGCGACAACTCGTTCTTCAGGTTGACTCGATAATCAAGATCGGAACGCAAACGATCTTTGTCACTCTGCCGATTCTGCGACATTAAGATAATTGGCGCCTGCAAGCCTCCCATGATCCCCAGCATCAGGTTAAGAAGAATGTAAGGGGACGGATCAAAAGCCGCATCGCGCAACACCCATGTGTTAAGAATCATCCAGGATATTAAGAGCGTGGCGCTGGCGCCGATAAACTTCCAGCTGCCGCCAAATTCCGCGATCATGTCGGCCATCCGGGAAGCAAATGTCTTCTGCGCCTCTTCCTCGTCGTTGATATTGCGCGAGACCCGCCGGCGCAGGAGATCATCGGTGCGCCGAAGTCTGTGACTGACCGCACTAATCATCTCCATCGCAACGTCTGGATCACTCCGAACAAAGCGGAGAAAGTCTTCTCTCGACAGCACCGCCAGACGCGCGTCCTCAATAGCCGTCGCGTCCGCGGTGCGAGGTTCGCCGTCGACTAGAGCTATCTCACCGAAGAAGTCGCCTTCCGCTAGTTCAGCCAGGACGATCCGCTTCTCAACCTCATCAGTCATACTAATGCGCACGCGACCGGACTCGATCAGGCACAGTGAATCGCCACTATCACCTCTGCGGAAGATCGGAGCGCCGCTCTTGACGTCCTGCACCCGAAGCAGGCTACGCAGATGACGTGCGGCCGTATCGTCAAGAGACGCAAAAAGAGGAACCGATCTTAACGCCTCGAGTGTCATCACTGAAGGCACGAAAGTTATCGACATACATTCACCTCACAAACAAGTTGGATATCAACGGAGAGTGTCGCCCCGCACTAAGAGTCCGGTGCCAATGATATTTCAAAATCCGCATTACCAACGAAGAATATCGCGACACCACTTCGACTGTTTTCGTTTCTACGTTGCCCGGGCTCTGTTCATTTGTTATAGTCCGAGTCAGAAACCATCCCCCGCAATTGACTGAATCGATTTCCGATCGTCGCTGTTGCTTCGGCGTATATCGGGATCAGAACTCTCTTATTTGAAAGGTCATCATGCCAAAGAAAACACCGGAATCTTTTAATTATCTCGCTAACGATCCCGAGTTCATTCCCGATCCGGAAATTGAGGAGTTCATGGAAGAAGAGATCGCGCACTCGCCCAAAGATCCTGAATTACTCGCTCAGCGCCTGCACAATAACACCGCAGCCTCGCCGCAGGACGCCGGGGGTGATATCGACGCGTCCTGGGAAGATGTTAACGAGAGTGGTTCAGAGACGTTCGCCGGCGATAGCCCGACTCCCGATCAATCAATGGTCGAAGAGAATGCGAAGGCGATGGGCGTAAGTTTGGAAGACAATGAAGAACTGGATTTTCTGGGTAAGCTCGAACGCCGCGATCGCGATCGGTACGAACTGGAAGAGAAATCGAAAGCCAGCGAGGATTCGATCTAGGAGCGCCCGCCCGGAGCGCCCGCATCCCTGCGGGCGGTTCGCATGCATCCTGCATGCGCCCTTATCCCTTCCGCCACGAGGCACTACTAAACGGCCAGTCTTCCGCTTTTTCACAAACGCGCCTTCACCGGATTATTCTCGATATAGGCCATCACGCTTGCGAAGTGCCTGGCATTCCGAATGTAACGATCGAAGTATTCCTTCTGCCAAAATCGACCTTTGCGGCCGAGCGTTTTGTTAGCTTGGTTAGCCGTGTAAGACTTCAGTGAATGCATAATCTCGGCAAGGTTGTGACCAATGGCAGGTGTGCATAATAGATGCACATGGTTCGGCATTATCGCCCAGGCTGACAAGCGGTACTTGATCTCATCCTGAAAGAGCAACGCGTTCTGCACCATAGCTCCGAGCCCCGGCTGTTTCAAATAACAATTGCCGTGACCCTGATCGAGGTAAGCTTCCACTCGACGACGCATAATAGCTTCAATCTCTCGAAACTTCTCGTGCTTCAGCTCTTCTTTCCAGCGCGCAAGTACTGCACCGGGCAATGCGTCGTGCAAGCGGAACGTAATGAACTGCGCCAACTCGCCGCCGTCGAAATGCGGAAGATAACCGCGACTATGCCAACCTAATGGAGACTGTGGGAGTCTGGGATTCATGA
>DATNNY010000088.1:0-17587 GCA_035601635.1 Pyrinomonadaceae bacterium | reverse complement strand
TACGAACTTATTATTGCCTGCGCCGGAACCGCTGCCCGTGCTCTGTAAGTAAAACGGAGTTCCTGAACCTCCAGAGAGTTTCAGGATAGCGCCGCCGATCCCTGTTGAGGCAATTTCATTGAACAAATTGCCATTGCTGTCTGCGCCGGAAAACTTAAACAAATTGCCTGACGTGGCAGGAGTGCCACTCACTTCTAACTTAACGCCGGGGGTGCTCGTGCCGATGCCGACATTCCCGCTGCTGGGGAAAGTATTGGTCTGTGCATTGATGTTCTGCGGACAAATAGCCAGAAGCAACAGACCCAAGACGAACCATGTTCCTGAAAGATGATTTGCGCGCGATTGTAGCAGGTCAATTTTCATGTTTGTGTTCCTTTTCAAGTATCCTCGGCGGGTGGTTAACCAATAGTCGGATTCTGCGTGAGATTCTTGCTGTTCCTGGGGCTCGCCAATGATCAATGCTCGTTCGAAAGGAAGTAGAATATCAATAACTTTGCATATACCTTTGATCGAGCCGATCTTGGGAATTTCTAAAGAGCCCTACGTTTTGGGAATGACTAACTGGCGAGTATCCGGGAGTAACTGCAGAGGCTCGGGGAAGCTAGCCGTTTTCAAGTAATTCGGCCACCCTTATATGCTCACTCCAGAATGAAGTCAATTGATTTTTCAAAACATGTCGTTAGCACATGATATGTCCGATCTAATTAGCACATGAAGTGTCCGATCTGAGCGGCAGGGTCAAACTGCATGACAGGATGCAGTAATGAAGCAGATGACCCTAGCCGCTGTGGAGCGGCCTCGGTGTTCTGCTTCATCCCCGCATACTGGCATGAAGCTTTCCCTGGCCTTTCTCAAAGCGGACACTTCATCTGCTAACTCAACCGGACATATCATGTGCTAACGACAGAGGCAATTCGCGGATTTGACACGCTACTGGTGCTGTTCTATCGTCTGACCATAAGGAAGCTCCTGGAAGTCGAAGCGTCTCACCCTGTATGTTTGATGAAATTCTCTAATTCGCTAAGCGAGCGCTGAACTCGATCAAAGGTATTTGCCTGAGCGGCGTAATTAGTCCTCGGCTTATTGCGTACGCCGGCTCGGACTTCCCTGTTGAGACGATCTCATGCCACGAGGTCCAACTAACAAGCATACGTTTTCTCACAGTATGGGTGACGATTTCGATCGCATCATGGGCATTGTCTGCGAGACAGCCGTCATGTTGGCTCACGTGGAACACAGCAATATTGTCGTATATGACTCGGCATCTGCGACCGGTACGGTGAGCGCCGAATTTCCCCACAAGGTGGGTACGCTTGGGAAAAGTGTGAAGGCCGAGGAAGGTTTTGTTGAACGGCACCTCTTGAAGACCATTAACCCTATCGTCGTCGAGGATGTCGAGCGGGATAGAAGGCGAGCCGGATCAAATATCAGGGCTCTGAGCCCAGCCATCAAGTCAAGCGTCATAGTACCGATCGTAGTCGATGACGACGTGAGAGGATCATTTGCCTTCAACGTCCTTTCGAAAAAACACGAATTTAGCACTGAAGACATTGAGCACTTTAACTCTCTGGGGCAAGTAGCGGCGCGTATTTTCAAGAACGCTTACCTGCTCGAAGAAACCAGAACTCAGGCCAAAAAACTTGACGCTCTGCGCAAAGCCATGCTGGCGATCACTCGAGAACGTCAGCGAGAAACTTTGCTGCGAACCATTATTGAACAAGCCATCAAATTATTGGCTGCTGTAGGTGGTGGCATCTATAAATACAAACCACGCCGACAGGCGCTGGAGTTGGTCGAGGACTACAAGTGGCCCAAGCAGGTTGGGGTAATGTTGAATCCTGGCGAAGGTCTATCTGGCCGCTTGTTTTTAAGCAACGAGAAATACTTAGCGACGCCAGACTACCAGAACTCGGAGTATAGGGCTGCCGCCATTAAAGAGGATGTGGGCTCAGCCCTGGCGGTGCCACTCTTATGGCAGAACCACCGAACCGGCGTTCTTTTTGTTAATGGCAAACGAGGCAGAAATTTTACTGAGGGCGAAGCAGAACTACTCCAACGCTTCGCCGCAATGGCGAGTATAGCGTTGGAGCACAGCAGGCTGAGAGAACGCGATCGTTATATGGTGCGACGTCTCCAGTCACTTGCTCATGCAACAAATGAAATAATCAGCCGCATAGATGACGCTGACATGGATGGTCAGTTGACGCAGATAGCCCGGAACGCTCACGAAATCTTAAACGCAGAGGCTTGCGGTATTCACCAGGTAGTAAAGCCCGGTTACCTTACCTTGGTGGCCAGCGATGGGCACCTCCCCGGTGATTTCCAAAAAGGAAGAGAATTCAAGATCACGTCCGGTCCGGGCACGGGATTAACTGGTCATATTGCCCATGAGCGAAAACCCTTTCGAAAGTGCGGCAACGAACTAAGCAATCACTTCGCGGTGGCAGACAAGCGCGAGGCTAGCGGGTGTCACTCATTGCTTGCCATCCCTCTCATGAAAAAGACAGATGCTGGCGAAGAAATTGCGGGATTGATCAGAATCAGCAACAAAAAGGGGCGACGAGGCTTTTCAGACCCGTGGGTCTGTTTCACCCGGGCCGACCAATCAGTCGCTGAAGTGTTCGCGCAATCGGCCGCTGTAGTTATGGCAAAGACCCGGCTGCTCGACGAAATCCGAAACCTAAACCAAACGTGGAACATCATCTTAAAAGCGGTCAACATTGAAAATGCGCTCAAAGAACTCGCAATGATCCTGGTGACCCTGCTGGACAAGTCTTTCTGTCGAATTTTTTTGATTGATGAAGTGAAAAACTGCTTCACATCATAGCGGCCGTTCAACGCGAGCCCGAACAATTTGTCTGGGAGCCAAGACCAGAGGGAGAGGTTGCGTTTGTCAGCGAATGGCGCAACTTGGAGCGTTCGCTTAAGAGTGGGCGCTCGTCAGTCCTGAAGCCTAGAGATGAGGACGGTACGGAACGCAAAGATGACCTCTACAATCTGAAGAGACTTTCGAAGAAACTGAAGATTAGAAGTCTCAAGAACAAGCCACTTGGTGTCGAGTCTTTGCTGTCAATACCTCTCAAAGTTGGAAACCGCAAAGTCGGCCTCATCAACATTGGCGAGATAAAGAGCCCTGACTCTAAAGAATTCAATAGTTCTCAAATCAAATTGGCGCTCACCATTGCCTCACAGGCCACTCTTTTGATCGATAAGCAATCGCATCAAGACGAATTATCTCGCCGTCAGCCGATAACGATGAGGCTTTTAGCGAGCAGATCGCTGAAATACTGAGGCATGGAAATTACCGATTCACTGAATTTGCCTCTGATCTGGAAAGCGCCCGGAGCATTCTAAATGCCAACCTGGCGGATGTCGCGATAATCGATTTGCGTTTGACCGAGGACCTCTTTGAGAATGATATCCTCGCAATGTTGTTCATCTTGGGCGGCGCATTGGGCGCAGAGATCACAAATTATATTGTTGCCAGGAAGTTAGAATTTCTTTACCAGCGTGTTGACCGTTTTCATACCGAACTGCTTCAAACCCACAAATTCGATCAACTGATGGCGCTTTGTGAAGAAATCGAAGAAGAACCCGAACGGGGGCGATTCAAGGCCAAGGTCTTAGATGCGGCCCTGGGAAGTTGGATAGGAGTCAACGAAACTCAACTCCAAACTCCTCTGGAGCGTACCAACCGATAGGCGCCAAACAAATGGGGGATTCAGTTCTACTAAGAGTGCAATTGCAATGCGCCAGTCCGACACCACTAGTTAAGAGACACTGGGTTAAGGTCCGCGGCAGCGGTGGCGAGTGCCTTCGGTAATAGTTGGATTGTCCTGCGGCTATTCGCTGCGGAGCGCCACAAAAAAGTCACTGACCTGCGGGGTGAACCCCTCTGTTGAGACAGTTCTCAGATGTCACACTTGCGGTTCAAAAACTTTTCCTTCTCAAACTATCTCTTCTCATTCAGAATCGTCTGCGGCTGGTGAAGCGGAGGCGAGCTCTGCTGGAGAGCTACTCGCCAAGAAATAGCTAGCCGGAGACCCGAGACAAGATGGCATTTTTGAAACGCGACAAATCGCAGTAAGATTAGGTTACTTTTCGATTTGACTATTTGCCTAGCGTAGCAGCAGGTCCGACATCCCTGGGCAAGACTGCCTTCAGATTCTGTTCACAAAGAAGAACGACTCCCATTCCGCGGATCTCCCGAACAAAGATAGTATTAATGATAGACAGCACCTCCTCGAACTGTTCAGAGAGTTGATGCGGCGACATCATCACCTCCGCGCACCGTCATCGCCGTGGCTCAACTCCTACGCACGCGACCCTCGGTGTGTGACCTAAAAGCAGGAACATCGCACTCGGGAGTCAAGTGGACTGAGCCACGTCCATATACAACCCAGCCGTAATTCCTGAGGCCGTCGGCACCCGGGTGGGTACGGGCATAGAAATGCACGTGATCAATTAGGGTAATTCTTCGTCGAAATCCACGAGAAGATGGGATTTAAGCCCCCAATGAGAGGCGAGAAAGTCATTTTCCGACTTTAATACTGCTTTCTTCCGCACCGACGGAAGATCTCGGTAGTCCATTTTCCGACTTTAACTTTGCAAGTGGAAAAACGGTTCGCCTGGAATCAAACACTTACGAGGAATTCACTTTCCAACTTTGATTCGGCAGGACAGATGATGATGATGATCCGATCCCGACAAATAAACCTGCGGGATGAGGGCGAGCATCAACTGCTCGACGGTCATGGCCGACGAGCGGAGGAAATGCGCCACTTCCCCGCGGGGATGGCGTCAGTGCGCGTTGGGAGTTGTCCGTTGCTCATCCGATAAACGCCTCCGGTCGGAGGAAGCCGGCGAACCGCTTGAGCACCGACGTGGTCATGTACGGATGTGTCGTCGACCCTGGGACCGCCTGCACAAATAAGTCGCCGTGCGCCTGGAGGAACTTCTGATACACCGGTTCCTTGGTGTGCGCGACGAACGCGTCGTGGTCTTTCCACGCTGAGTTGTACGTCACCTGGTCGAGCTGCATCGGAGGGATCGCCGGCGAGCCCGGGGACGCATCGGCGAAGCTCACCGTGTACATGTATGTATCCGGCTCCTTGTCCTTCACTGCCTTGACGTAGTCTACCAGCGCGTCCTTTACTTTCTCCCGGTTGCCCGGCTTCATCACCCAACGCGCCTCGACCTGGAACACATTGGGATCCACCTCCTCGGGGCGGATGAATCCGACCGCCAGTTCGAGCGTCTGCACGATCACGAACGGCGAGGCCGGCCCGTACATGTTGAGAAAGAGCGAGCCGTAATCGGCGATGAACTTCGACAGGTTGGGGCCACGGTGATGCTTGAGGAACGCGTCGCGGTTCTTGTAGCCCTCGACGAATGCCACCTGCATCGGAGACGGCGGCGGATAGATGTTGATGCCGGGGTCGAAATTCGGGGTGTGGATTAGATAGAGCCAGGTGTCGGGCTCAGTGGCCTTGATCTGCGCGGCCAGCGCGCCGAGAGCCGCGTACGCCTTTGCCTCGTTGCCGGGGACAATCGAAAAGAACGCGTTATTGATGTACATGATCCCTCCTCAGGAACCGAGCGAGGCAAGGATGCTCTTCGCCGATTTGAACGCGAGCCCCATCAGAGTCAGCGTCGGGTTTGCGGTGGCTACGGTCGGGAAGCTGCCGCTTCCGACGATCCAGAGATTCGGTACGTCGTGCGAGCGCTGGCTCGCGTCGACGACGGACGTGCACGGGTTGGTTCCCATCCGGTGGGTCCCCATGACGTGCCCGGCGCCGTAGTAGTGATAGTTCTTTCCTTTGTACGTGAAGTCGCCGGTGCCGCCGACGCCCGTCTTCGTGAACTCGGTGGCCCCCATCCGCTCATAGACCTTCGTACAGACATCCGCCGCCACCCGAAAGCCTTCCATGGTGTAGGGGTCGAGACCGTACTCGATGTGCGGCCGCGGCAGCCCGAGCCCGTCGGTGTACGTCGGATCGAGCGTGACGCGGTTTTCCTCCAGCGGCGCCTGATCGAACATCACTCCGATGCGGAACTGGCGCGTGAAGAGACTGTTTAGTTTCTGCACGAGGGCCAGTCCGCCGAGGCGCTGGTTGTTCGGGTTGAGCTGCGCGTTGTTCGTTCCCTGGATGTAATCCATCGTGGTGTTGTAGGGATCGCTGGCCGAGAAATTCCATCCCTCGTTGCCGATCTCCATGCGGAACGAGGAGCGGTATTTGCGGAAGTCGCCGTCGCGCAGCGATTCGATTCCCGAGGTGGCCAGCGGCCCGCGGTATCCCCAGATCGGGTCGTCGTTCGGATTGATGAGCGCCCAAGACAGGTAGAGCACGTGATCCATCAGATTCCGGCCGACCTGGTCGCTGGTGTTGCAGATGCCCTTCTTGTCGTTGGACATCAACAGGAGCTTCGCGTTCTCGATGGCGTGGGCCGCGAGAACGTACAGCTTCCCATTTACTGACCTCTTCTCGCTGGTCAGTTTGCCGTTCTCGTCGCGCGACCACACGAGATAGTCGATGCGCGTGACGCTCTTGCCTTCGACGGCGATATTGACGGCTACCGACTGATAGCTGACGGTGACCTTGGCGGTGTCGAGCGCCTCGCCGAGGGTGACGGTCGGGTCCCATTTGGCCTGGATGGGGCAGATGGGAATGCAGTTGGTGTTGCCGGCGCAGACGCGGCGCTCCTGGTACGGCTCGGAGTTGCGGCCCGCCGGAGTAGGTGTGACAAAGACGTCGTACATGCGATTGTCGTCCTCGCCGTCGAGCATTCCAGGCACTTGCATTCCGGCAACGCCAGTGCTGATGGTCTGGTCGACGATACTCAAGGGGATGGGACCCATCGGGTATTGATAGCCCGGCGGATACTTCAGGCCAACCACCTCCAGGGGCTCCTGCTGCACGGTGCTGGCCGCGACGCCGATGGCCTTTTCCGCCTTAGCCCACAGCTCCTGCATCTCGGTGTAGGTCACCGGCCAGTCATGGAAGACACCGTACTTGGTCTTCATCTGAATGTCATTTTCCAGCTCACGGAGCGAGGTCCCCAGCCAGTGCCATGATGTTCCGCCGCCGATCCGCTCGTAGGTGCTCGAGAACTGCAGGCCCCGCACGTTGCCCTTTGGGTCGGTGGGTGGATTAGTCGTCCCATCGGGCTGGGCCTGGACCAGATAGCTAATGTCCGGCGCCCCGCCGAGCCCCAGCACCGTCGCCCGCGGCGTTGGAAGATCCTTGGGGTTGGGCTGCGTGATCTCCTGGCCATGCTCACCTTTGACTGACTGGCGGTCGGCGAGCGCTGGATATGGCGCCTCCGGTACCTTCGCCAGCGCGAGGTAGAAATTCTCCATGTACTCTTCGCGGCTGTCGGGCACGGCCACGCCGGCCTCGAGGATCAACACTTTCTTGCCGGCCAGGCCGAGCTGCCACGCGATGGTGTTGCCGGAGACGCCGGCGCCGATGATGACGACGTCGTATTGTGGAGTGCTTGCGCTCATTGTCCACCTCCGTTGCCGGTGTTCACGCCAAAGCTGGACAGCGGTCCCGGCACCTGGCTCCAGTAACCGAAAGTGAATGGACTGAAGCCCATCGGGTGCGACTGCATCACCTTCCAAACCAGTCCGTTGGTATAAGCCTCAGAAGAGATGATCTGCAGCGGCGTGGGTGGGAAGCCGAAACCGCCTTGTACCCCCGGGATGTACCAGGCGCCGAGGTACCACATGGCGACGATGCTCTGGCAGAGCAGCGCTTGCTCGGACGGCGTGGCAGTGCTGGTCTCTAGCAGCGTGTCGGCGATCTCTTGCGGCGGCTGCGTGTTGATCGCGCGGAACGCGTCGAGTAGCGGGGGCATCAACGGTGCTTGCGGCTGCGTCAGGATGAACTCGTAGTAGGTACGAGCCAGTCCGACGGGATCGAGCGCCGGCTTGAGCACGCTCGACAAAAATCCTGTCAGCGCCGCCGACATGTTGGCGAAGTCCTGAATGTCGGTCGCGGGTGCGGGGGTCGGTGTATCGGTCATGGTCTCAGCCCTTTCTTCTACTGGGCGCGCTGCAGGACGTAGGTGAAGTCGCTCGCCACCGGCACGGTCATGGTGGCGTTGTTGTGGCACTCGATGCATTGCGACGAAACGTTCGGCTGCGGCGGTGTCCTCTGGAGGTATGTCTCGAGCGTGGTGTTGGCGAGGAATGTCGGTGCCGGCGTGCCGAGAGGATCGCCCGGCACGGCCCCGCACTTGCCGGGGTTAGTCGGCCACATGGTGCTGATCAGTTCATAGTTCAGCCAGACGGACTGGGGATTGACGGCCGCCAGCAGCTTCCACGCGTCGGCATTGCGCGCGGACGCGCTGGCCGCATAGATAGGCAGATTGAACAGGTTCGTCCGCACGATCTGGCTATGCAGCGAACTCACCTTCGTCGGGTTCCAGGGCCGCGGCGGGATCTTATTCGGCGGGCAGGTCGCCGCGTCGCACTTCGGGTTGTAGTAGTTGTATTTCGCCTTCAGCTTCCCGCTCTTAACGTCATCCGCGGTCGGCACGTTGTCGACGTGCTCGAAGGTCGACCAGAGCCACTGCGAGGCGTTCTGCGTTTTGTGCGCGATGTGCAGTCCGACCAGCCCCATCGTCTTCGCGGTGCAGGACGCCTGATATTTCGGGTTCTGCGACGCAGGCGAGTAAACCAGAACATCCTCGGAGTGGAAGCGCGGCTTCTCGGAGGCGTCGATCACCTTCCATGCAGACTTCACCATGATGGCCCCCTCGACGCCCCGGCTTCCCGCCGTGCCGAGAGTGCCGCAGGTGAACTTCACCGGTGGCGTGAAGACCTTCTGCCCGGCCTTCGAGTAGAGCGAGTTGTTGAGGATGTAGTCAAACATCGGCTTGTTGATCAGGATCTCGAAACGGGTGTAGATGCCCTTCTGGTCGATGAGCGGTCCGGTGTTGAAGGGCTGGCTCGAATCTGTGAGTACCGTCGGCGTCTTGCCGACCTGGCTCAGCAGGCGCATCCCCGGTTTGTAGAGCGCTTTGCATTGGGGCGGCACCGGCTGCGGCGGACCGCTCCAAGTCGGCTTCTTACCGCCTGGGAGGAGGACGTCGCGCACGTCGCGATAGTGCTCCCACACCGTATCGTTGTCGCCGTTTTGGCCGATGGTCTGCTTCGGATCGCCGTTGCCGTCCGGTCCGGGCGGCCAATTCAGAGCGATGAAGGTGTTCCAGGAGTAGACGTCGAAGTCGGGCTGGAAAGCCTCGATCGACACGGTTTGGGCCGTGATATTAACGTCGCCGGGAATGGCGGGACTCAGGACGATCGGTGCCGGCTGCTGCGGTCCGGCGGTTACCAGCAGCGCCGCCGCGAAGATGCTGATCAGTCTTCTCATGGGTCCTCCATGTCGACTTAGTCGATGTACGTGTGGAACAGTGGCGCGAGATTGCCGGGCGTCGGCTCGAACGGCGAGCCGACCGCCTGCTGAAAGTTGAAGTGGCCGTCGGGATCCCACTCCTTTTTGACACGAACCAGTTCGTCGTAATTGCCGCCGTAGAACTCCTGCTTCCAGTTGGTCAGGAGCGGATCGATATAGTTCACGTACGCGCCGATGTCATACGGGCGCATGGCCTCACCGAGGGCATAGCCCCATTCGACGTTCTCCTGCAGTTGGTCGGACTCGGTCCAGATGGCCTTCACCTCCCAAAGGAAGCGGGCGTCGCGATGCCAGTAGGCGGTGGCGTCTTTCGGCACGGTGGAGACCTTGCCTCCGGTGTGGGTCCACACCAGCAGGCTGTCGGGCGACGGCGCGCTGGTCATGTAGCTGGTGAGCGTGTTGATGGCCGGCTGCGTCATGGCGAGCGGCGCCATGTAGCCGGATCGAATGTAGGCCGACTTCCCGCCGACGACCGTCAGCAGGCCGTTATAGATCTCGAAGTCCGGCAGGCTCATGTTATAGAGGTTGATGAAGACGGTGGGGAACTTCAGGATCGGGGCGATGAGATCCATTCCGGCGTGCGCGTCGCCGTTGAAGATCGGGGTGAGGCCGATGGTGTTGACCTTGGTATCGGGGTGCGCCGGCAGCGCGACTTTTCCCATGTAGCCGTATACCGCCAGCTCGTTGGGCACCGACTCGATCCACTCGTTGTAAAAGCCGAGGACTTCGGGCGCCGCTTCGACCGGGTAACGGATCTGTCCCACCAGCATGGTCGGCGTGAGCGGCTTGTGCACCCGCAGCTCGAAGGCCACGGCGATCCCGAAGTTTCCGCCGCCGCCGCCGCGGCAGGCCCACCAGAGATCCTTCTCTTCTTTCGACTTCGATTTGGCGGAGATCGTCCGCAGCTTGCCGTCGGGAGTGACGATGTCGATTGAGACGAGGTTGTCAACGCTCAGGCCGTAGGAGCGGGAGACGAAACTGAGCCCGCCCCCTAGCATGAACCCCGGGATGCCAACCGTCGGGCAGCCGCCGCCGATGGGGATGAACCCCGTGTTCGTGTTTTGCAAATAGATGTAGAGGTCGTGCCAGCGGTTACCGGTCTGGGCCCAGCAGACCTCGCGGTCTGCGTCGAGGCGCTTGGCGGTCATGTTGGTGAGATCGATGACCAGTCCGCCCTGGTTCAGGCAGTAGCCTGCCGCACTGTGACCGCCCCCGCGCACGGTGAAATACATCTCGTGTTCGACGGCGAACTTGTACGCGGTGATGACGTCCTGCGCGTTCGCACACATCGCCACCACGCCCGGACGGAGGTCGATGCGTCCGTTGTCGATGACCAGCCACTGGTCGTAACCGGGATCGCCCGACTCGAGCAGCCTGCCGGCCAGCTCGCTACGAAGCTTCTGAATATACTTTCTGGGTATCACGGTTCCTCCACATGACCAGGTGAAAGCAAAGTATTAGGTTGAAGTGTCGGGAGCATAGCAGGGTTGCAACGAATCCGGCAAGAGGCATCTACGGAATTTTGGAGCGGCCTCTTACTGGTTTAGAATAAGCATCAAAACGGTGATGCAGATAGGGACGTTTTGCGCAAGGACGGGTAAAGTTTTATTAGTTACGAGCGGATCACCGATGCCTGTCAACAGTCGCCGAGGTAACGACTTTACTACTTGTCAGCGAAGTTCATATTTTTCAAAGTAGGAGCATTTCCAGGGCTTGAAGGTGAGGACTTTATTCGTGAGGATCGCGGCGGCGGCGGTCGGGCTCAACTGGCGGCTTTACTGAAGCGACTGCTGGTCCACCACTCAATCGTTGCCCGCAAACCATCCTCAAGGCCCACGTGCGGACTGTACGCAAGCACGGAGCGGGCAAGGGCCAGATCAGCAAGGCTGTCGCGCACGTCACCGGCGCGGGCTGGGGCATGCTCAGCGTGGAGGTTGGTGCGGCCAGTCAGTTTTTTAACCATTTCAAAAACTTCGTTTATCGTCACGCGTTCGCCGTTGGCAATATTAATTACGTGCCCTACTGCCAAATCAGACTCAGCGGCCCTGAGATTCGCGTCCACCACATTTGAGATGTAGGTAAAATCGCGAGACTGTTCACCATCACCGTAAATTGTTGGCCGTTTTCCGCTCAACAGCGAATCGATAAAGCGGGAGATTACTCCCGAGTATTGTGAGCCCGGATCCTGACGTGGTCCAAAGACATTAAAGTAGCGCAAAGAGACGGTTTCAAGGCCGTAGACGCGACTGAAAACCTGGCAATAGTATTCTCCCACCAACTTGGCGACTGCGTACGGTGACAAGGGGTCCGGCCGCATGTCCTCACGCTTGGGGAGTTCAGGTTGGTCACCGTAGGCTGAGCTTGAGGCGGCGTAGACCAGGCGACGAACCTTCTGCTCGCGGGCTGCCATTAGCAACGAGAACGTAGCGTTGACGCTCGCCTCATGCGTTTCCGCGGGCTGGGCTACCGAGCGCGGCACCGAAGGAATAGCAGCTTCGTGGAAAACCCATTCGACATTTTGGAGCGCGCGACTTACTGCTTTCGGATCTGTAAGGCTGGCCTGAATAAAATCAACGTCGCCGCCAATCTCCGCTATATTCTCGCGATGTCCCGTCGATAGGTCGTCGATGATTCGAACTCGAGCGCCACGATCTATTAGGCCGGTCGCGATGTGGGATCCGATGAAACCCGCGCCTCCCGTAACCAAAGCTACCCCAGAAAGTGACATAGGTGGTTTATCGTCCTACTCCAACATATTCAAAGCCCATTTCGCGCATGTCTGTGGGCTCGTAAATATTACGAAGATCGGCAATCCTTGGGGCCTTCATCAGCCCTCGAATGCGCTCCATGTCCAAGGCGCGAAACTGGTTCCACTCGGTCATGAAGACAAGCACCTCAGCTCCAGTCACAGCCTCATACTCATCCTCCGCGTATTCGATTTCCGGTAAAACCTTTCGCGCCTCATCGGCCGCAACCGGATCATAGGCGCTGACCAGCGCGCCACGTTCAACCAACCCGCGGATTATCTCGACCGAAGGAGCGTCGCGCATGTCATCAGTTTCGGGTTTGAAGGCCAATCCCAGCACGGCAACTCTCTTTCCGCTCAAACCGTCCGCCAAATTGTCTATCTTTGGAACCATCGAGAGTCGCTGCTGATAATTAACCTCAATCACCGCATCAACTATTCGACTTGGGGAAGCGAACTGTCGCGCGATTGCAGAGAATGCACGCGTGTCTTTGGGAAAGCATGATCCACCAAAGCCGGGTCCGGCATGGAGAAACTTACTTCCGATTCGTCGATCCATCCCAATGGCCCGCGCGACTTCATGGATGTCGCAACCGACCTTTTCACAAAGATTTGCAATCTCATTGATGAAAGATATCTTCGTCGCCAGAAAGGCGTTCGCTGCGTACTTAATCAATTCCGCGCCTTCCAGCGAAGTAATGACAAACGGGGTTTCAATTAGATAAAGAGGACGGTAAAGGTCGCGCATAATCGCGATCGCTTGTTCATCGGTGCTGCCAATGACGACCCGATCAGGGCGCATGAAATCGTTGATCGCCGCACCCTCACGCAAGAATTCAGGATTCGAGACTACACTGAACTCGACGGGTTTCGGTTGGTGCTTGCGGATTAGTGAAGTCAAGTGCTTTCCGGTTCCGACCGGAACCGTAGATTTGGTGGCCACAACCTTGTAGCTGTCCATGTGTTCGGCGATTTCACGGGCGGCATCTTCGACATAGGAAAGATCAGCGGATCCGTCAGGCGTTGGAGGTGTGCCGACGGCGAGGAAGATTACCAGCGATTGCTGAATAGCGGACGGACTATCGGTGGTAAATCGAAGCCTTCCGGCTTGCAAATTTTTCTTAACAAGCTGATCAAGGCCCGGCTCGTAAATTGTCGTCTTCCCGAGAGCGAGTTGAGCTATCTTCTCGGCATCCACGTCGACGCAGGTGACATCCACCCCGAACTCAGCAAAACATGCTCCGGTTACAAGTCCCACATAACCGGAGCCAATGACGGTAATGTGCATTCGCCTTGCTCTTACCTACCCGATGGAATTCTCTGCCCAACCAAAATTTACGGGCCACGCGCGCCATTGACGCGTGACCCGCAAAGTTTTACTCAGATGCCGCGCGACAAGCGCGCCATCAGGCCGAAATGGCCTCTAGTTATTTAGTCGGACTGACTACTACGACTGTACCACCGAAGTTCAAGTTGTTGTTATGAGTTGTGGCCCAAATCGCTGCCGCAACCGCTCCACCAGCTGCCAGCAAAAGAGCGGCCAAAGCACCACCACTCAGGTGGCCGAAGCTTTCCGTTTTTGTCAGCCGTGTGCAACGGGTTCCAGGCTGCGGAGTGCCGGCGGATTCAGAAGTTCCCGCGGCAACCGCTTTCATTTTGCCGGCCGATCGCAACTCGACGAGTCCGCCCTGAGAAGCGACAATCATGTTTCCGCATTCAACATCGACCATAAATGTGGCCGCTTGCTGTGCGTCAGCCACCGCCGCGCCGTCTTTTGCGGTAACGACAGCCGCAGTACCCGTCAGCGTCGCCACTTGAATTCGGCCAGTATCTAACGAGGCTGAGATATTTGCGTCACCAAAACTCAGTTTGACGCTCGTGTTGGGAAACAATTCAACGCGACCAAGCTTTCCCAAGCTAATGGTCGCACTGCTATTGGCCCCAGTTGCAATTACGCTGTCAGAGAAAACAGTAGCACCCGAAATAGCTGCCTGACCGTTAACGGTGACTTGCCCGGAAACCGAAAGCTCGCCCGACGCTGCTTTCTGCCCCGGCGTTGCCAGTGCCACCATTGAGTACGCGCTTAACACGGCAACCGCGGCACAGAATGCGATAGACTTACGGCTCCAAGTTCTGCTAATCATCATTTCCTCCCGTAACAAGTGAACAAGTTTTGTGGAAGCGCGCTACGATTATTAATAGTCTAAGCAGTAGACGGATTTAGTATCCCGTCTCAACTCAACAATCTCGCACGCGCGAGATACAAAAAAGAAAGCATGCCGGACTAGTTAAGGCGTATCTAGCCTTGCCTTTTTTACACGAAGTACGGCCCTTATGTCAACAACTAACCCCTTGATCCAAAAGACCAAAGCCACGATATGAGCTAGCTTTTGGGGAAGATAACACGCAGCCGGGCCCCTGTAAAGAGCTTTTTTCTCAAATGCTGTCAAGAATTTGTGTTTTCTGAGGCTCGGCGTGGAAACCGAGAAACGAGAGTGAAGTTACTACAAATAAAGAGGAAAACCAGCGACGGACAAAGCAGAGCGCGTTACTTCGGAGCGGCGCGCCGCGGGCGTGTTGTGGTAGCCTGCCCAACTCCCTGTCCACTCGCCGCGCCATTGCTGGAACCCGCCGAAAGAGTAATGGGTTCCCTCTTTTGTCGTTGCATCAGATCCGCCTGCTCGTAAGGATCGAGCCGCGCAAAGATATAAAAGACCTCCGTGGAGTGAACGGCAGCCAGAAACCTGAATTTGTTTGCAATTATTTCGTTAGCGCGAAACGTGTTCGGGGTAGGAGGCGTCTCGAATAGCGTCCCTAATTCTTCCGAAGTAACAGCCTCAAGCTCAGGCACGTAGTCATTCCCGCTTTGACGCACTAGCCGGATCGCCATCTGTCGCAGTGCCCGAATCCGATTCGAGTTCCGCCGATAGTAAGTGGCGGTAATTTCTCGACGGCTAGCCCGGTCATCAACGACCTCTTGCTCGTTACTAAGATAACCGAGATATGCGGTCACCACTGGGCCAAACTCCGAATCCCTGCTCGATGACATGGCCGTCCGCTGGGCGATCGCCGCCGCGCTCACCAATAAAAGTATTAACGGCGCGATCAGGAAACGCGACAAACTGATTAAGCTAGACATGGAACGTACCTCAGTTTCAGCTTAGTTTTCATCCGGGCCGCCAGTCATAATTGAACCAGATCGACGGACTACTTTAGCTCACGAGAACGTCTGCGGGCCAGTTGTAATGAACCGGAATTGTACACTCGCCTGGATCTCGCTGTATTGCACGAGTAATTCAGCGATGTTACATTTCAATTTCAAGATGAGCGACAAGCAAACCGAGCAAGAATTCTCAGGAACCCGTGTGGCCCTTGGGATCACGGGCGGCATAGCAGCTTATAAAGCGATCGAAGTGCTGCGAGGTTTGCAGCAGGCTGGTTGTGAAGTACGAGTCACGATGACGAAGCACGCCTGTGAGTTCGTTCAGCCGCTCACTTTCCGCGCATTGTCGGGCTCCTACGTGCTAGTAGACGATTACGCGACTGACAATCCAGATCCTATAGCTCATATCACCTTTTCCCAGGAGGTAGATTTGTTCATCGTTGCCCCCGCGACGGCCAACACCTTGGCCAAGCTGGCCAACGGCGTTGCCGACGATTTTCTTACCTCGACCTACCTGGCCTGCACCGCTCCCGTGCTAATAGCGCCGGCGATGAATACTGTGATGTGGGAGCACCCTGCAACCCAGCGGAATCTGCAAAGGCTTCGCGACGACGGAGTCCATCTGATTGATCCCGACAAAGGTGAGATGGCCTGTGGCACATTCGGCCCCGGAAGACTCAGCGAGCCTGAGAGAATTGTCTCCGCCGCGCTAGACTTACTGCGACAGAGTCAATGTTCAAGCCGATCATCGAACAACTCCGACACTTTTTCCAGGAACCCTCTAAGCACCAAGGATATGGAAGGTGAGCGTCTTCTGATCACCGCCGGGGCAACACGCGAACCAATCGATCCGGTGCGCTTTATCTCAAACCGTTCTTCGGGCCGAATGGGGTTTGCCCTTGCCGAAGCAGCTCGCGACCGAGGCGCCGACGTTACAATCGTCGCCGGCATCACCAGCATTAACCCGCCTGAACGCGTCCGTGTAATTCGCGCGAGCTCCGCCGAAGAAATGCGCGTTGCGGTTACCAGAGAAGCAGACGCGGCATCGATCTTCATGGCCGCAGCCGCAGTATCTGATTATCGCGCGAAGCAAAAGGCCCCGACTAAGATCAAGAAATCAGAAGCAGAGATTGAGTTGAAACTCGAGCGCACCGTCGACATTCTGGGCGAAGTCGCGCAAGCGCGAAGAAATGGCCAGCTGTTGATAGGATTCGCGGCTGAGACAAATGATTTGCTGGCGCAGGCGCGCCAAAAGCTGGTCGGCAAAGGCCTCGACGCTATCGTCGCCAACGACGTCTCACGGAAAGACGCAGGTTTTGATTCTGAAAACAATGCAGTTGTCATTCTGCTTCGCGACCATCCAGAGCCTATCGAGTTGCCGCTAATGTCCAAGCTTGAAATCGCGCACCGAATTCTGGATGAAGTAGTAAAGTTACGCCGCGCGGGCGCGACCACAAAAGCCGCGTCGAACGAGAGTGCCTGAAACTCATGAATCGTGATCCAAACGCGACCGAACTCCTCGACTTGCTGAAGGAGTCCCGCGAATACACGCAATATTTCGCCGAGCTGGGCGTGGAGACAATTGCCCTCCCAGGCGACCACGTCAAATCAGAGCTGTCCCATTCCTTGCACGGAACTTTGGTAGTGGAACCCTCCACGCAATGCATCGGGCCATCAGTACCAGAACTGATTATTTCCAATCTGCCACAACCGACTTCTCTTTTTGGTGGGCTCACAGCTACTCAACCCACACCGCTTCAATCGACGGAAAGCATGGAGGATGTATGGCGCGACATCGGCGACTGCACCCGCTGCGGTTTGTGCGAAGGTCGGACACAGGTCGTCAATACTTATGGAAATCACAAGGCGCGTTTGATGTTTGTAGGTGAAGCTCCGGGCGCTGATGAAGACGCGCAGGGCAGACCGTTCGTCGGCCGCGCCGGTCAGCTGCTCACCAAGATCATCGAAGCGATTGGCATGAAGCGCGAAGACGTCCTGATCGGCAACGTCAATCGCTGCCGGCCTCCAGGCAATCGCCAGCCGACCCTCGAGGAAGCCGCAATCTGCCGGCCTTTTCTGTTTCGCGAGATCGCGGCAGTGCAACCTGACGTTATTGTCGTAATGGGGAACACTGCCCTGCGAAATCTGCTGGAAGTACGCGAAGGCATCACGCGCGTGCGTGGAAAGTTTCAGGACTTTCGTGGCATCAAAGTGATGCCGACTTTCCATCCGGCCTATTTGCTCCGAGACCCGTCA
>DATNNY010000087.1:0-7477 GCA_035601635.1 Pyrinomonadaceae bacterium | reverse complement strand
TGACTTCCACCAGCGCGGTGTCACCTATGTGAAGTTGCCCCAACCGTGTTCTGAAATCCGTAGCGGTCGCGACGGGTTGACCGTTGAGCGACACCAGCTGATCACCGGTGTGCAAACCTGCACGCCCCCAGGCGCTGGCCGGATTCGAGAGGTGGATTCTCAATACCGGATTGTCGGGGGTACTGAACGCTGAGAGCCGGACGTCCGGCTGAGGTTTTCCGTCCTCGCTAACCGCCGGTGACCAAGACACCTGAGTGCGCATTCCGATGGTTTGCAGATATTGGTCAAAGTCTATGGGTCGCGCTCCCCTGACATGTGCTTCAAAGAACGTGTGAGTATCGCACGCACAAACTTCGTGGATCGCCCGCTCGATATCGCGGCCCGTGAGGCCACGCTGCGGCGTGAACCGTCCGCTCAACAGGCTCATCACGTCGTCGAGCGAGCGCTGCCCGTGCGTCGCATCGCGGACCCTCAGATCCAGCATTGTGCCGAGCAGGTTTCCCTGAAGATGCGTGCTGGCAAAATCATCGCCGAGCCCGAGCGGATCATCGGATGCCCGGCTCACGCGCTCGGCCGAATTCCGTGAATATCCTGGGGTGAGCAGATACGCTTCGATGTATCGCTCGAGATGCGCTAACCGAGTTGAGTCATAGACCGGAAGCCGCGCGCGCCGCAGCAGCAGGTCGCTGAAGTAGATGGTGACGCCTTCACTCCACCACAGTTCTCCGGTCGGGTCCGCGGGCCGATACCGCACGCCGACGCGCTCGACCGGGCGCACGTGCATTAAGTTCCAGGTGTGAAAGTATTCGTGCGCCGTCGTACCGAAGACGTCGGTGAATCCCTGCGCGAGGCCCTGACTCGTCGCGCCGATATTCACGGAATTGAGATGCTCCAGCGCACCGAACGCTCCGTCTTCATACAGAAACGTATAGCTGCGGTAGGGAGGCTCGCCGAAAATCTTTAACGCCTCGGCTGCGATGCTCTGGATACCGGCAACGAAGGAAGCAGTGTCGAATGGCGCCGCATTCGGTTGTGGCCAATAGACGATCGTGTGCGGCACGCCTTTCACTATGAATTCCCAGTGACGGAATTGCCCGATCATGATTGGCGAGTCTAATAGCAACTCAACGGATGAGGCAGCGAATGTTTTTGGATCGTCAGTCGGCCCGAGTCCGGATGCGCTGGCCCAACCACTGGGCAAGTCGAGCGTCACGCGCGCGGGAGCCGACGTCGCCCCAACCACATACATGAGCGAGTGCAGATCGCCCACCAGTCCACCTGTCGGTGCGAGAAATGGCTTCCAGGCTGCGCGTGTCGGCGTGGTTTGCGGCGGCAGATGAATGCGGTACTTCACAGCCAGGTCACCGCCCGGCGCGACAACGCGCCACAGCGCGTTTTCCTCGCTGGTGATTTGAAGTCTCGCGCCGCGTGACTCAGCCGTTAGATTCTCGACATACCGCCAATAACGATCGTCGTATTCGGGATGCGAGGCCATGGCGATCCGCACTGTCGGACCCGCATCATGAACTCGCATTTCGACGTCAAAGCCGGACAAATCTTTCGCATCGACGCGAATGTTGTAGGAGATGCGCGGGTGCCGGCTCTGACTGAAGAGGGACGATTGCGAACCCAGGGCAATGAGAATGAGAAACGCTGCGAGCGCGAGTGAGAAAGATTTCATGGAAATGATTTAGTTAGTCTCCTAAGAGTATCAGACGCGGCTCGGCTTACTTACCTTCCATTTGCTTTTGGGTTTCGGTGGGCTTGATTGCGCGGTAGCCCGGCGAGGTTGAGGGGAGGGCTCGGTACAGAACCGGGAGCGGGTAGCGACCGGATCCTTGGCTCAGCGTGCAGACAACGATTCTCAATTCGCCCTCTGCGAAAGATGAGCTTAGCATCCCCTCTCTACCGCTCGGGGGGTCTGTACCTTCGCGGCCAAATCTTCCTCTCGACACGCCGCCGCAAACCGTGATACAAAACGCTACTCTGATAGCGATTTCAGAGCGACACTCCCAGAGCCGTCACTCATTACTCAATACGCATGACTGGTTTTAAGAAGGACGCAAAACGGTTGATCAGACTCGAAGTTGAGGTGAGATCGATCCAGCCTTAGTGACGTAAGACACGCCATGACAGAGAAGAAGGACGCTATTTTCCTCGCGCATTCGTTCGACAAGGTGCCTCCTCCTTGGTCAAGCGTTTCCGATCACGTTGTTTCGACGTGGTTCGAGAACATTCTCAAGAAACGATGGCGTGTACTCTCAGGTAAGTCCAGCCAAGCACGCCCCATTGGTGAGAAGGTAGCTGATGCGGTCAATGAATCTCGTGCGATTGTCGCTGTCTTCACTCGCAAACATCAACTTGATCCGGAAGGGTCGCGCTTTGTTCCGTCACCTTGGGTTCTCTGTGAATGTGCATACGCACTAGGACGATCTAGGTCAACTCCAAATATCGTAGCAGGCTTCCGCGAGAAAGGCGTCGACCCTGAATCACTCGCCCTTTTGACCATTGGCGGCATGGAGTATCCCGAATTTGATCGGGACCATCTTGATGACTTCAAGAATACTCTCCAGGGATACTTGAACGACCTTGAGGGAAGAATAAGAGCAGGTAATCCCGGTCAAATCGCGCTTCCCATTGCCTTACCCTATGCGCAAGTCGACCTGCATAAGATCTTCTTGATTTACCGAAATGGGTACGTCACGGTCCAAAATATTACTGAAATTGTGATTAAGGATCCTCATCGGTTTTCGCAAGAATATCAGTCCAAAATAAAGCACCACATTTGGACTCCTAGTGGGACCTTCCCTCCCTTGACCGCAATGCAGGCGGTTCCTGTCCACAGGCGCAAGGAGGAACCGTTCTTCCACGCCATCTTGGACTATCATGGAAGGAAGGGGATCAACACCGCATTAAGTATTCACGAAGATCAGCACTTTGGAGACCGAATTAGCTTCGCCGTGGGATTTTTGGATGACGAGGGTGAACCGCTAAACCTGAAGGCTAATGACACGATACGTTATCAGTACGCATGGGGCCTTCCAGAAGTCTTCCCCACCACGGAAGAACAGCTCGAACCTATTCACGGCAACATCGTTGACGCCGCGACGTATTGCATTGCTGACGCGGAGGCAAACCATGGGCCCATCGATCTCTTCCAACTCGATTTGCGTTTCGAGCGAGAAGCGCGAGGTGGCGAACAAAAGAATTTGTTTAGTAAGAGCCCTTTCTTTTCGATTGGGAGAGGTTTTGGTCAACCCGAGTGGTCCGAACCTCGGTCAGTCTCACCTTTAAAAGGTGAGCCGGAGGAATATGATATGTGGTACGAAATATACAGGTTGGAGCTCCCAAAGTTTGACAGCCGGGTAAGGATAGCGTGGCGACCATCAAGTAAGAAGCGTCAAGAATATCAATAACGGTATTAAGGAGAGGATATGGCGTCAGGAAATGAGTGACCTTAAAACCAAAGCCGCCCATTTACGCACGTCTCTCAGATAAATGCTGTATGCTGGACACCTCTCCAGATTCTCTTAACGTCTTGGTTCGGCGTTTGAGCCAATTCTCAGTTCCCCTCCTCGTGAGACTAATAGAAGATGGGCGCAGCGTTTGCTCGCTTCTCAGTGGTTCGCGGATACCTGCAACGCCTTTAGGAGATGAAAAATTATGGAATACAAAACACGTGTCGCCCCGGCGTTCTTCCTGACTTCAATCCTGCTCTTGATGTGTGCCCCGTTGATGGCGCAGCACACAGACAATCTCGGCGGTAACTGGAACGATCCTGCGGGCGGGAAGATCACAAGCATTATAGTGGAGCGATACGCTCGGCGGCGTTCAGACAAGAGGCCGGCCATCAGACGTCCGAACTCCGGACCAACCGTCAACGACGGATCGGTGCGATTTCGCTCGACGGGCACGCAACTCAAGACGCGTGAGATAGCTAACATGATTAGCCCCGGCGACGCGCAGGTGTTTACAGTGCTGACCACCATCCTCGAGGAATTCGACAAAGAAGCTCGAAAGATCGGCAGGCCCAATGACTTGGCCCTCGCGTTGAGTTTTTTCTTTGCTACGAACGCGAACATCAATCACGACGCCGGCGTGCCGCCAGACCCGCCGGTGCTGGAATTGCGCGATACGATCGCCGCCACACTGTCTGAGGCGAATGCTCTGAACGGCGTTACCGATCGCAAAAAGCAGGAGATGTATGAAGCGCTTGTGATCTACACCGGGCTGGCGCTCGCTACCTATCAGGAAGGAAAAGGCGGTAATCCGGAAAGTCTGAAAATAGCCCGGCAGCTCGCCGGGCAGAATCTGCAGGCAGTCGTTGGCATTTCGCCGGACAAGATCAGCTTTACCGATCAGGGATTGAATATTGAGAGCGAACCTGCCGCTGCTACCGCGACGGCCACGCAATTTCCGGCCGAGCGAACCGGTCCTGAAGAAGCTCCTTCGGCAACTGTTAACGCGGGCAAATTGGTAATTGATTTTGAAGGGAACGAAGTTGGCGCCAATCAGATGTATGGCGGCAAAAGAATTCGCGTGAATGGCATGGTAAATTCAATTGATATTCTTAAAGACGGCAGAATTACCCTGACCTTTCATTCGCCGGCGATGGGCTATGCTCATACACGATGCTATTTCAACAGGTCGCAAAGCTCCCGGTTAGCTCAACTAAGCGGTGGTCAGGAAGCGATTGTTGAAGGAACTGTGCGCGGCTTTAGTGTTAACCCCGCCAGGGGTTACGTGGAATTGGAAAACTGCATCGTGCCTTAGGATCGAATCGCCTTACGAAGGCTCTGCCTTCTGATGTGCGGAAAGCCTCCGGGCTTTCCGTGATGTTGTTTTCGAACTGAGAGGCTACGCCTCCAACGGGTCGAGGCGTAGCCTCGCTCTTCACGATGAACAAGCTCCGGAAAGGCAGAGCCTTTCCACACATCGGGCGGCAGAGCCGCGGCGATTAGGAAATGCGCGAACTACGATTTCCGATCGCGGCTCTGCATTCATACAATCGCTCGTCCGGTGACGCACGCGTAGTAGATTCCAAAAGCAATGCTTGAAAGTGAGACCACGAGTCGCATCGGGACCGCAATCCGTTCAAACCGACGGGTCGTTAAGACAAGCGGCAAGCTGATGAGAGTGCTCATCAATAGCATCCCGCCGATCGAGCCAACGCCAAAGACCAAAAGGTAAGCCATCCCGCGAACCCGCGAACCGTCGCGCACAACCTCAGTCAGCACCAGCAACGTCAAGACCGCCGAACCAGCAAGACCATGAATCATACCCACAATGAGCGGTCGCAAACCCGTCAGGCCGCGCTGGTGATGCTGAACCGAATGTCCGGGCTGAGCGCTTGTCACCTTATGCGCGTCACTTTCATCGTGAAAATGAAAGTGCGTGTGAGCGTGCCCTCCATGCGTGTGTCCGTGGACGTGCACATCCGCGCGATGGCGCAAGGTGAGGTACAGAATCCGGCCGCCAAGAAAAATGATCATCAGCGCAACCAGAAATTCGAAGATCGCCGCGATCGGACCTGGAATCGCTATGCCAAGAATGATCACCAGTACGCCGGCAGCCAGCAGCGAGAGGGTGTGGCCCACGCCCCAGAGCGCGC
Organism: Pyrinomonadaceae bacterium; assembly: GCA_035601635.1. Classification (GTDB taxonomy): domain Bacteria; phylum Acidobacteriota; class Blastocatellia; order Pyrinomonadales; family Pyrinomonadaceae; genus UBA11740. Next base: position 1,866 of record DATNNY010000087.1, on the reverse strand, counting down.
CAACCAGACCCGAACGCCAGATCGACCGCTGCTCGCTGACGATTGTGGTTACCGCCACAAGGTGATCGGCTTCGGTCGCGTGTTTTAACCCAAGAGCAAAGCCGAGCCCCAGCGCCAATGCTAATGAACCATTCATCGTCTCTCCCTAAGCGCTTGACTATTCGTCATTCAGTCTGCGCCAGATAACTAAGCGTCTTCATCAAGAGCTAATACAATATGCTGAAACAGCGCTTATCAGCGGCGGGTCGCTACGAGCGAATAAACGAACGGCCGAAAGCCTACGCTCTGAACAATCCCGGACGCCTGTATCGTCACTCTTTCGATCATTCCTTAGCCGATCGACGCCATTGGCTCGCGCTCGCCGTGGTTTGTCCGGCAATTTGTTCGGCGTCCGCCGAAATTCTACTAGATGAGTCATCAAATGTGACATCGCTCAGCGCTCACCAGGCTAACGGTGAAATTAAGGACCGAGTCATCGGACCATGAGTCTGGAAGGCGGAACGTCTGGGTTGGCGTTGAATAAAAAAGCAGTGTAAATTTGCTGGACATCCGTGGCGGGGTAGCTCAGATGGTTAGAGCGTGGGATTCATAACCCCAAGGTCGGCGGTTCGATCCCGCCCCCCGCTACCAACCTTCCTTTTTATTTTCAAAGACTTACAACTAACTGGCGATCCGGAGCGAAGTCTCCGAATCGCCATTTGTTGTAATCTTGCTGTAATCCTGCTTGCGGTGATCGGCAATTGACTCCACTGCACGCAGTCTTGACTCGGCCGATGAGTGAGTATAGTCGTCGCTCATCTGTACCGTGCTGTGACCCAAGAGATCGCGTCTGGTGATCGCGTCGACACCAGCTTCTTTCAATCTGGAAGCGAAGGTATGTCTCAGATCGTGAAAAGTCAGATCCTCGATACCCGCATCATTACAGGCGGCAGCGAACGATTTACCGATGTTCGTGTACGGCCTCTCAGTTTCCGGGTTGGCGAAGACATAATCTGACGTTGACTCCTCAGCAAGTAGCTCAAGGAAAATTCCCTTCGCAACGCTGCTGAGAGGTATTGTGCGCGTGTAAGTATCCCGCTTTTAGGTCCACCCATAAGTAGAGACTTCGGGCAATTGGTTTAAGAGATATTCTCTGGGTGTCATGTCTCCCAGAGCATCATGTGGCCGCTCTTCGTTGTACTCCCGCAACCACATTTCGGTTTGTTCACGCACCTCGTTCAAAGTCTGAAACACGAACATGTCGAGCACCGCCTGGCGATAGCTGCGATTGAATCTTTCAATGAAGCCATTCTGCATCGGCTTGCCCGGTTTGATGAACTCGAGCATCACATCGTGTTGCTCGGCCCACTCCGCCAGGGCCAGCGCGATGAACTCCGGACCGTTGTCTGTTCTGAGCTTGAGGGGATAGCCGCGGACAGCGGCTATCCGTTCAAGCTCGCGCACCACCCGCTCGGCTGTCAGGCTGAAGTCCACCACGATCGCCAGTGCTTCGCGATTGAAGTCATCGACCACATTGAAAGTCCGGAAGCGTCGACCGTCCCATAACGCATCGCTCATGAAGTCTGCTGACCAACATTCGTTCATCGTTTGGGTCGCTTGCAGCGGCGCCGGATTACGGGTGGGCAACCGTCGCTTGCCCTTCCGCCGTTTGTTCAATTTCAGGCTGCAATACACGCGATGCACTCGCTTGTGATTCCAGCGCCGGCCCTGCCGCCGCAGCCGCTTGAACAGCTTTGGAAATCCTTCCTCCGGCCGCCGGTGCGCCAACTCCAACAACAGCTTGATGAGTTCATCGTCGCGGCTCGGTCGCCGTCGATAGCGATACACCGATCGTCCCAAGCTCACCGCCGCACAGGCCCGACGCTC
>DATNNY010000086.1:0-8703 GCA_035601635.1 Pyrinomonadaceae bacterium | reverse complement strand
TCCTCAACTTTTTCTGTGATGATTAAGGTCACAGGCGCAGGGAGCGAATATCGCAATCTCCTTAACGGGATCGTAACCACTCGAACGAATGACTACGTCACCAATGGTATAAACGCCAACCCTGAGACCAAACTGATGTACAGGCAATTAATGCACCAATCGGCAACCGGCCTTCACGACCTGTAACTACTGTCATGCTAACATTGCCCTTTACACATCAGGAGTTTCATACTTGTATACGCTCGGCGCTTCGACGAGCCGATCAACTGATGTGTGGAAAGGCTTCGCCTTTCCGGCCGCGCTCAAGAACGTCTTGCGCGGCTACGCCGCCTGATCGCCGAGGCAGAGCCTCGGCGTAGAATCGGATATAGGACTCACGGAAAGGCGAAGCCTTTCCGCACATCAGGCGGCAAGCCGCAATCCTAAGACGCCAACGAGACAACCTTCTCCGCTGCATCCTTCATTCCATTGGCTACGGTAAAACCCAAACCTGACTCGCGAATCACGCGCTGGCCTTCTTCCACATTAGTTCCCTCCAGACGAACCACGACCGGAACTTTCACGCCAAGGTTGTTTGCCGCGCCCACTACTCCGCGCGCCACCATGTCACAGCGCACGATGCCGCCAAAAATATTGATTAGCACCGCCCGCACATTTGGATCGGCCAGCAGGATCCGGAAAGCGGCCTCAACCCGCTCCTGCGAAGCCCCACCGCCAACGTCGAGAAAGTTTGCCGGCTCGCCGCCTGCAAGTTTAATGATGTCCATCGTGGCCATCGCCAGACCGGCGCCATTGACCATGCAGGCGATGTTGCCATCCAGCTTGATGTAATTGAGATCGAATTTGGACGCTTCAATCTCCAACGGATCTTCTTCGTTCAGGTCGCGCAGATCCTTGAAGTCCGGATGACGGAACAACGCATTGTCGTCAAAGTTTACCTTCGCATCCAAAGCGATCAGACGATTGTCTTTCGTCAGCAGAAACGGATTGATCTCCATCAGGGACGCGTCCATCGATTCATAAGCGGTGTAGAGCGACTGCATGAACTTTGTCGCCTGCGAAACCAAGGGTGCGTCAAGACCCAGCGCAAACGCTAGCTTGCGCGCCTGAAACGGACGAAATCCGACGGCAGGATCGATAGTCTCTTTGAAAATCTGCTCCGGCGTCTTCGCTGCGACTTCTTCGATATCCATGCCGCCGGCTGCCGAAGCCATGAAAACCGAACGACCGCTGGCGCGATCCAGAACTATGCCGAGATAGAACTCTTTGTCGATCGGCAATCCTTCCTCGATCAGAAGCACGCGCACTTCCCTGCCCTCGGGCCCGGTCTGATGGGTGATAAGTTTCATCCCCAGCATTTTGCCGGCAATCTCGCGCGCCTCTTCAGCGGTCCTGGCCAACTTCACGCCCCCACCCTTACCGCGTCCACCTGCGTGAATTTGCGCTTTGACGACGACCGGCTCGCAGGCCAGCTCTTTGGCCGCCTGATACGCCTCGTCAGCAGAGCGCGCCACGATGCCTCTGGGCACCGGCACCCCGAACTTCCTTAACAGTTCCTTGCCTTGATACTCATGAATTTTCATTAATGGCCTCGAAGCGAAATGAAAGATTGATCCGCGAAAAAAATTTCTGGTTGGAGCGAAAGGAGTTTAGCGGTACAAAAGAGATGACTGCAAGCGTCCAATGGGAGCAGAATGGCTGCATTCCGCGTCAGGAGGTCCCGATGAGCGACGTAATAGTGACATCGCTTTCAAACTTAAAGAACGAAGTTCGATACGGCGCCGATCACAAGCTAATCACCGACGAGCCTTCAGAAGCCGGTGGCGAGGATGCGGGACCAGATCCCTACACGCTAATCCTCGCTGCTCTCGGCAGCTGCATTTCCATGACCGTTACGCTTTACGCGAAGAGAAAAGCCTGGCCGCTGCAGAGAGTAATAGTGCGTCTCCGGCAGGAGCGGATTCACGCGTCGGATTGCGAGCAATGCACGCAGACAATTGAAGGGTACGTGCACCGGATCGAGCGTTCGGTAACTATGCTGGGCGACCTCAGCGAAGAGCAACGGACACGCTTGCTGGAGATTGCGCACAAGTGTCCAGTACACAGGACACTCACTTCCGAAGTCGTGATTAGCGACCTGAAAGATCAGGCGGCGGTCTAAGCTCCTTAAAGCTGGAACTCAAAATTTCATGACTCTCAAATTGCTCAGCGTCGTTGTGGTCTTCGCACTCATCGCGCCAGTCTTTTCCCAAGAACCCGTTAACAAACCACAGCTCGCCAATCAGGTCCGGGCCGAATTTCTGCACACCTGGAACGGCTATAAGAAATACGCCTGGGGCCACGACGATCTGAAGCCGCTCAGCAAGAGCTATCACGATTGGTACGCTGAACCTTTGTTGATGACGCCGGTCGATGCGCTCGACACGATGATCCTGATGGGTTTGAAAAAGGAAGCCGACAGTACGCGCGCTTACATCGCCACGAATCTTTCGTTCGATAAGAACATCGAGGTGCAGAACTTTGAGATCACGATTAGGCTGCTGGGCGGTTTGCTCTCCAGTTATCAACTGACTGGCGACAGACGTCTTTTGCATCTGGCCGAAGACTTGGGTAACCGTCTGCTGCCGGTCTTTAATTCGCCGACTGGTTTGCCCTATCGCTACATCAATCTCAAGACCGGCAAAGTGCGCGGCAAGGTGACCAATCCGGCGGAGGCAGGAACTCTGTTGATTGAATTTGGCACGCTCAGCAAACTTACACACAAACAGGTTTTCTATGACAAAGCCAAACGCGCTTTGGTTGAGATTTACATTCGCCGCTCACAAATCGGTTTGGTGGGCACATGGATAAATGTTGAGACTGGCCACTGGACCGATAACGATAGTCATATCAGCGGGGCGATTGATAGTTATTACGAATATCTTTTGAAGTGCGCGATCCTGTTTGACGATCAGGATTGCCGGCAGATGTGGTTGAAGAGCATTGCCGCGATCAATAAGTATCTCTCACAAAACGTGGTTACCGGTCTAATGTATGCGAGCGGCAACGCGCCGGCACAGGTCCGGGAACCCGAACTTTGGTATGGACACGCCGACATGAACACCGGCGAACGCACGGCCACAGTGTACGGTGCGCTGGACGCCTTCTTCCCGGCGGTGCTTGCGTTATCCCACGATCTGGGCCGAGCCGAGCGGCTGCAAACTTCTTCTTTCAAGATGTGGTCGCTGTACGGAATCGAACCGGAAGAATTGAACTACCAATCTATGCAGATCGTCTCTCCGGCCTATCATCTCCGGCCCGAAATTGTTGAGTCGGCTTACTATCTTTACCACTTCACGGGAAAAGGTATTTACCTGCGCATGGGCGACACAATGTTCCGCGACTTCGTCCAATACTGTCGCACTGAAGAGGGCTATGCAGCGCTAAAGAGCGTAGTGACGAAAGAGCACGTTGATTCGATGCAAAGCTTCCTGTTCGCCGAAACCTTCAAATATTTCTATCTTTTATTCGCGCCGCCGCGCGCGCTCGACTTCGAGAGAGTCGTATTCAATACCGAGGGACATCCGATTCGAAGAACGTGGTGAAGACGTTTTTTCGGGGCTTGGATCTTCGATCCGCAGTCCCGTTAACACTTTTAGGGATCCAAACGTCTTCCCCTCAGACAAGGCTTTCGATAGTATTCGCAGTATTCGCTCAGAAGCACTCTCCCTTAAAAAGAAGTAGGCAGTAGGCAGCAGACACTGAGGCTGTCTTGCGTTTTAACTTTGCCGCGCTTCATCACCGGAGAGAGCTTATGAAAAATCGCAACCCGATACTGCCGTTTCTTCTCGTAGTATCTCTGGCCACCCTTCTTTCACTTGTCTTCTTCTTGCTGTCGCTGCGAGTGATGTCGCAGACACGTCCGCGAACGGTCAACGCGGGCGAGGCGACCGCGCTCCCAGCAAACAGTGGGCCGGTTCCGTCTGGGCCGAATGGCGATCGATCAAACGCCGATGTCGTCAAGGTTGACGTCGATCTTGTCACTGTCGATGCGCTGGTTTTGCAAAAGAACACTGCGCGCGTGGTGGGCGGATTGAAGAGAGAAGATTTCGTGCTGCTCGAAGATGGGACCAAGCAGGAGATCACGCACTTTAGTCAGGACAGTCTGCCGCTCTCGGTTTTGCTTTTGATTGACCGAGGCGGTTGTCTGGATCCTTTTAACGCGCAAGTCCATCGCGCCGCGAGTGACGCTATCGCGCGTCTTAAGCCGGCAGATGAAGTAGCGGTGATGACTTATCACGACACGACGCGTTTGCTGCAGGGGTTTACGCGCGACCGCTCGCTTATCGACGACGCGCTGAATCGCATGCCGAGCCATGACGAACAGGCCGACCATTGTCTCAACACGCTGTTCTTTGACGCGGCGGATTACGTGATCAGGTCCAGCAATCCAGTCGGTCGGCGGGTGGTGATCGCGATCACGGGCGTGACCCGCAACTTTGACTGCCCCAACAGTCCGTCGGGCAAATCCGCGGCCCAGGCGATCTATGAATCGGGCAGCGTAGTCTGTGGCATCATCCCAAAAACCTCGGACCAGGGTTTGGAGAACGGCATTATGATCTGGGCCACGCGAATTGGAAAGTTGCAGGGCGCTGCTTATCTGGACATTCAAACTCTGGCTAATGAAACGGGTGGCGAGATACTCGCTGACAAGCCGGAGAACCTGAACACAACCTTTCAGACACTCATGGATCATTTGCGCAGCCGCTACAACCTGGCCTTTGTTTCTTCAAACAAGAAACGCGATGGTACGACGCGCAAGCTGAAGGTCGACCTGTCGTCCTCAACTCAAAAGTCACAAGCGAAGTTAGTCGTCAAGGCGCGCCGGAGTTATGTCGCGCCGACGCGGTAAGCGGTGGGATCGGAAGTAATTCAATCTTGGTAAAGCCAGCCCTCGGACGGTTATCCTGGCGGTCTTTCTCATTGGCGAAGGCTCCGCCGATATGATGACTGCTCTTCAGACGGGATCGCAGTCGCGGCAAAGCTCTCCGGATTATGATTATCGAGAGACTCATATTCGGCAAACGACTCACGTAACAATGGCGAAACCGCGGCAGCATCCGTTTTCACGGCGAGCCGTATTCGGAAGGCCGAAGTTGTCCTCGCTCGCAGATTTGTCACTTGTCGCCCCTCTTCGTGCGATTCTTGGGCAATAATGTGTCAATTTGCTAACAATCGCTCTTGCTGGACACCTTCCTTTCACCCGAGAACGTCGTAATCAATACTCTCCTAAGGGCCCTCGACTTTTTCTATTACTAATTATCAGGACTCTTTGCACGTGAAAGTGTCAGGTCAGCAGGAGGTAGCGTCATGAACAGAATAAGACTTTGGCCCCACGGTATTTTGATAGTTCTCGCGTTCGCGGCCGTGGCGGCGATCGCAGCGGCGATGTGGATGAAGTACGAACGCTCGGCTGAAGCAAAAGCTTTACCTAACGCCGCACGGATTGAGCGAGTTGAAGGACAAGTAGGAGTGAGCCAAAGCCTCGATAACTCCAACTCTCAGTGGATAGAGGCAAAAGCCAACAGTCCAATCACGGTGGGTGATCGGATTTACACCAAAGACAACTCGCGCAGCCAGATCGCTTTTACCGGCCGTAATTTTGCGACAGTGGATCCCAACACGGCTTTGGACGTCCTGGACCTTTCGGCCCAGCGAACTCAGATAGCGTTGCGCAACGGCTCTGCGCTTTTCGACGTTGGGGCACCCGCTGAATTGTTCGAGGTGGCCACGCCTTGCGGCGCCGTTGATTTTGAACAGCCAGGCATGTACCAGGTTGGGATAAACGAAAACGGCAACGCGGTGGCTACAGCATACAGCGGTGGCGCTCAGGTTGTCGGACAAGGCGGCGCCGGACGGATCGAGAAAGGCGAGAACCTCGCCATTCCCTGCCAGGGCAGTTCGCCGGCAGTGCTATCGCGAGTCGATGCGGGCCAGGCGGGCACGATAATCGACAACTACTATCGCTCTCGTTATCCGCGCAGCTATGACGGCCGTTATCGCAGCTATAACACCTATCTCGATGATCCTTACTACTATGAACCGTCGCGCCGGTATAACAGCTACAACTATGTCAGTGATTATGTGCCGGGGATCTATGACTTGGACGACTATGGTGACTGGCAATATATAAGTGACTATGGTTACGGCTGGCATCCGCGAGTTGATAACGGTTGGTCTCCCTATCAATCCGGCTACTGGACGACGGACTATCCGTACGGCTTGACCTGGGTTTCGAGCGAGCCCTGGGGCTACGCGCCGTACCACTACGGCCGTTGGACGTATTCTTCAAATGAATGGTTTTGGATTCCGGAACCGACCAGGAGTTATCCGACTTATTCACCGGCACTGGTGGCCTTTCTACCCTTAGGTGATTCGAGTGTTGGCTGGGTGGCGCTGGGTCCCAGCGATCCTTACGCGCCACGCTATTACGATTCGAACTGGCAGCCGGTCTATACCGGCAGCCGCGATGTGTATATCAATCAGATCGCTAATATGCGCGTGCCGGGGGCCGTGACGGTGGTTCCAGTGCAGCAGTTTACGCAGGTCATCGATCCGCGCGTGGTAACTCGAGTCGACCCGCAAACCATCGCCCAAGTCCGGCCGGTACTTGATCCGTTGGCCGTAAATCCTCTACGAACAGTCGCGTTCAGGACTCGTGACGCTCAACCACGAGTCGACATCCCCCAGGCGATCGCCCAGAGAGCCTTCAACACCCCCGTGATTACCAGCGCGGCTCCGGCCCAAGCTTTCAGACGCGATCTGACCCGTACCTTGCGGGTGCAACCGGTGGCCGATCAGGCCAGAAGCCAAAAACTTCAGATTGCCGACCAGCGCGCACCGGCGAGCCAACCGCGAGCTGGCTTAGCCCCGCAGCCGGGTACTGGAGCGCAGCCGGGTCAGCCCAACATAGCCGCAGAGCAGGCGAGGGAAAAACAGATGGCGGATTTAGCTCGCCAGGCAGCTCGTGGTGATCGTAACGCGCGACAACAGATGCAGGACCTGCGCAGACAGCAGGTCGAGCAGCAGCGGGCATCACAGGCCGGCATTCCAGCTCAGGCCCAGGGTGAGCGCGTGCGGCAACAGATGCAGCAACAACAAAGTCAGAGAGATTCGTTGCGCCAGCAACAGCAGGTGCAGCGCGAGGCTGCCCGGCAGCAAACGATCACTTCACAGCAGCAACGACACGCGGCCGCTCAACAGCAAATCCAATCACAGCGTCAACAGCGTCAGGTGGAGATGCGACGTGCGCCGGCCGTGCGTTCCGCGCCACAACAGCAACCGCTGATGCGCCAGCAACAACCACGACCACAGCAACAGGCGCCCCGCGCAGCGCCGCAGCAGATGCGCCAGCAACAACCACGTCCGCAGCAACAGGCGCCCCGCGCAGCGCCACAGCAGATGCGTCAGCAACAACCGCGTCCGCAGCAACAGGCGCCGCGCGCAGCTCCCCAGGAGATGCGTCAACAAAGGCCGGCACAGGCTCAGCCACAGGTGCGGCCACAGGCTCAGCCACAAGCGCCGGCGCCACAGCGACAGCCGGCGCAGCCGCAGGAGCAGAAAGGCGGGCGCAAGAAACCACCGCAGAGATAGAGCAGTGAAACAATAAGGAGTAAAGGAGGAAAACATTTCGAGCCGGCGAACCGTTGAGGCGCCGGCTCGTACTCTTGATTGCCTACTTCCTCACGAGAATCCTGGCGGTGAACGGACCCTTGATCGAGATCGCTCCGCTGGTTAGATCGACTTCGCCGGTGATCGTATTGTCGGAAACAGAACTCACTTTTGCCACGCCGCTCAGCGTGCTGCGATCGAGTGCGGCTTTGTTGTCCGCGCCGCCTCTGCGCGAGACCACCGCGACATCTTCAACTTTCATGAACTTGTCGGCCTTAGCGGAATAGGTTCCCGCCTTCAGCGGTGATTTGTCGTTGGTGCCCTGATCGCCCACCAGACTGAACACTACGCGGAGCTGGTCGTCGGAAGAGAGCGGCTTGTCCAGAGTCATGGCGAAATTTCCCGCATCGAGATCGTAGTTGGCCACATAAATGCGATAGCTCGCGGCGGTGGTGATCTTTCCCGAGGTGTCGGTAAAACTTTTGATGACGGCGAATGCGTAACCGGACTTCTGCGGCAATTCCTTGTCGCCGGTCGCGGGTGATTTAACCTGCATGTTACCGCCGCCGCTCTTGCTACAACCGACGAACACCGGCGCAAGCGCGATCAAACACAAAAAGAAAACGATTTGGCGAAGCAAGGTCTTCGCAGGTGTCATCGTCTGGGGCATGTTCATCTCCTCGGAAAACGATCGTTGAAAACAATTAGTTTAGTGAAGTTGAGGAGCCTTTTACGGGAAAACTTGCCGAGAGTCAATCCGCAAGCGCTCGAAGGTCAATTTGAAAAATAACAGCCGCCGTAGACTGATCCAGTTTGTCTAGCCGTCTTCAGATGGCTTACCCGAAGGAGTTACTCCGGCGGCCGCCCCAGTGCTAAAAGCGTTGGGCTAACGCGTGCAGCATTCTGATCCGATTCGATGACTTCTCGCTCAAACCTGAGTCGAATCGATTCTTTCGCTGGCGGCTCCATCCAAAGAGGCAGATGACACCCGAGAGAATGCTCCTGTACTCGGGCCCGAAAGTAGCTTTCATGATCCCACTCGACTTCGGCCAT
>DATNNY010000085.1:0-2961 GCA_035601635.1 Pyrinomonadaceae bacterium | reverse complement strand
ACCGGGGGGCAACGTATAATGTACGTCGTCAATGGTCTTCACGAGACCTTTGCTTATGTCAAGATATATGATGCACTCATAGATACCGGGTTTGATTTGCTTGGCGGTGTTTTTTATCTTGACCTCACCTTGCCCATGGGCAGTCAGCGATAACCTTTTTGTTCGTAAGGCAGGCGCGTGTCTTTGAGTCCACGCCACGAGGCGCCTTACGCGTTGAGAGAGCTACCGGGGGCCGAAGCTAAAGTACCGCCATCCTAGCACATTTCATGGCGACGCGGACAAGGAATTCTGGAACCTGTGATCCGAGTCAACAAACCTTCCGCGAGAACCGTGCATTAGTTTGGAAGAATCATCAGAGCTTGGTTCGTACAAGGTTGACGCCCGCTTCTACTAGCAGCGAGTCTCCGCTGCGTTTTGACTTCTATTGCGGCGCGCGCGCTTTGACGACATGCGTCGCGCCGCCTGTCTCGTGCAGCGTAGCAGTGACGAATTTTGGTGCCGTCTTGGAACAAAGCAGCCAGACTAATGACAGTTTCTTCATGAGATTTCCTCCAGGTGATGATTCGCTATGCCGCTTCTCTGGTTGAGTAATCCGCGTCACCTCTCAGACAGGTTTCAGAAACTGGGCCGAGGCAAAACCTCTTAAGTGCCGGCCTTCGATATCCGTCTCAACTTCCAGAAAGCCATTGACCTGTTCGTTGGTGATTGCGCGAACGATTTGGCCGTTAGGGAGCCGGGCTGTCACATTCAAGTTGGGATTGTTTTCGTCCTTCGATGGATCGCTGCGCAGGCGCAACGGATCGGTACTGGTGACCTCAAAACGCGGTCCGGGCGAATCTACGGACGCGGACGGCGACGGCGCCGCATCGTCCACCGGAACAGTTTTCGACTGCTCTATGAAATCAAAGATTTGCCTTCCGTAATGCTTACCACCTGGAGGTTGGAATCCCTGGTCCAGTCCCTTCGCCGGGTTGAAACCACCGGTGTTGTAGGCAATGGCCACAAAAGCCATTTCCTGATCGGTGAGTTTGGGCTTGCCCTGGACATTGGGGACTTTCGTGATGGAATGTCGAAGTTCCCCGAGCGCCTTCCCCAAGCATGCATCAAAGTCTGCATAGCGTTTCTCAAGGAAATAGTCCGGATCTACCTCCTTAAAAAACTGCAAATCAAATTGGAAGATTCCAAATCCATGGCAGAATTTGTTAGGGTTCGACGCTGCTCCGCGATAGCTGGGGATGTGCTCCGCCATGTCTACCAGGCCTTGGCGCGCAATGTCGAACATTCTCTGCCCGTTCGGCACAGACAGCAGATCAGCCTTGTTCCGTGGGAAGGCGCGGCGCCCTCGATCTGAATCGAGCGTGTCACCCACGCATAGTTCCAGGATCCGGTCGACGCTGAGATTGGTCTTCCGCAAGATTGGCCATATCTCACCAGTTTCCTGGCATGCGAGAGCAGTCATGAAATCCAGGTTGTATGGAGTATCTTGCAGGGCCGCATTGATCTTTCCGTGAAATTGCTGCTTAAACCAGCGCATGTCATTAGCATTTGGCATATCGTCCTCCTGTGTGAGGCGAACCCGGCGGGTGCGCCGTTTCGGTCGAGAGCACCTGCTCTCAAAAAGGGGTTTTCAAAAACCGCGCCGACGGGCACGGAATCAATATTCTTTGCCTCTCTGATTAGTCAAAAACGACTGAACCAGGGAACGCTGTCGGAATTGTGAATAATCAAGGACGCGGAAAGCTTGGGAATCGCCCTCGACGAAAAATTAACGAGCCCAGCATAGCAACATTGCCGGAAACCCTCAAGACTTTTTCGGAGATCTGAATTCCATCCCAATAAACCGAAGAAAGGATCGTAGATAATTACAGAGTACCCCCAAGATCGACGACACTTGCTCGCGTCCCCTCACCCGAAAGGCTTATCAATCGAAGGACTTTGATTGGTGAAGAACTTCGGGCCATTCTCAGTAATGTACAGACAGTCTTCCAGGCGAATTCCGAACTCGCCATAAATAACAATCGTCGGTTCGTCGCTAAAGCACATGCCCGGTTGAATGGGCGTTTTGTTGCCGCGCACAAAGTTGGTCCATTCGTGTCCGTCGAGCCCAATACCGTGACCGGTGCGATGCGGCAGGCCGGGAACTTTGTAGTCAGGCCCGAAGCCGGCGTCGGTGATCACTTTGCGCGCCGCTGCATCTACCGCCTCGCAGGGAACGCCGACTTTCGCCGCGGCAAAGCCGGCGTCCTGAGACTTGCGTTCCAGGTTCCAGATGTCCCGCTGTCTCTGGGTCGGCTTGCCGAAAACAAATGTGCGCGTGATGTCCGATTCATATCCTTCGACGGTGCATCCGCCATCCATCAACACGACGTCGCCTTCGTGCAAGACTTGCGGCGTGCTGCTGCCGTGCGGAAACGCCGTGTACTTGCCGAAGCTGCAAAAAATTCCGCCTTGCACGCCCAGGTTGCGCAACGCCGTGGCGCAGTTACTGGCAAACTCGGCCTGCGGCATGCCATCGCGCATCGTGGCCCAGGTGGCATGATAAGAGATGAGCAGCAGGTCGTTGGATTTCTGCAGCAGCGCGATCTCAGCCGGTGACTTAAACATGCGGCAACCGGCGGTGATTGGAGTAGCGCTGACGAAATCGAGCTTCGGAGCTTCCTGACGAATGCCGTCGAAGAGAAAAAAGCGCACCCGCTCTTCCATGGCGATGCGCCCAGATCGAATGCCCCGATCGCGAACGATCTGGGCGACGCGGCGGTAGGGACTTTCGTCTTCTTCCCATGTGCGCACGTCTTTACCGAACTTGATCAACTCGAGCGCGCGTTCTTCTTCAAACTTGGGACAAACCCAGGCGAGTTCGCCGCGTTGGGGAATAACCAGCCCGAACATTCGCTCGCTGTTACTCCAACGCATGCCGGTAAAGTAGAACATGCTCGAACCCGGCTCGAGAAAGATGGCATC
>DATNNY010000084.1:0-10709 GCA_035601635.1 Pyrinomonadaceae bacterium | reverse complement strand
CTGGCCATCCGAATTGGGGCGCTGAATGGCGGCAGCGCGATTTCGCTTTCGTGACCAGCGATGCTTTTCGCAAGTTGCTCAAGGAGAACAACGTTAAGCTGATTACCTGGCGCGAAATCGGTAAGTTGATCGGGAAGACCGAGCACTGAGCCAGGATACGGAACCGCTTGCGGTAGTAAGCGGGTAACTCGTGCGGATAACCCGGCCGCTACCGCGACCGGTTCCGTACCTGCTGCGGGAAAAGTTCTCCGGCCCCAAATCTAAGCTTGTAAGTAAGGAAAATTTAAATGTTTTGTCCGAACTGCGGTGCAGCCGATCAAAGTCCGAGCGCCTACTGCAAGCGTTGCGGTGAATGGTTGGCTGATAAGAAGTCTTTCGGCGGACGTGCCGCCTCCAAGCCGGAGCAACGCATGACGTCGATGATCGTCTTCAATGGTTTGAGCGCGCTGCTTGCTCTCTTTTCGGCCATCGCTCTCTACGCGACTTATTTGGATACTCCGGAAGCGAAATGGTCTGTGTACGTGGCTGGAGCTTGCTGCTTTGTGATTGCTATCCATCAAATGATCAGCCTGGCCTACGCTCTGGAATTAAAGTTAAGGCTTAAGCGAGGTCATATCGAAGCCGGCCAGACCGTTGTGCCGGAAGCGGCTAAAAGTATCCCGGCCCTGGGTAGTGGAGAGACGACCGAATTTGTTGACGCTCGGAGCGTGACTGAGAATACAACCGAATTGCTCGCAGCAACCCCGCGCGTAACGAAGCCAGGGAACTCTTAGATAGCTCGCGAAGGCGTCATAAAAGCAAATCCAATTCTAGCAATGGTCATTATCCCGGCCTTCTCTTTTGTTAGTGAGGTAAAAGTGTGTTGCCAATCTCCGGGGCATTAGCCCAACCGTCAGGGAGGCCTCCGATGTGCATTGATTGAGCGCTCCGCAACGGTCGGGCTAGTGCCCCCGCATCAAGACCCGACTCGTAGCAACACACAACTACCCAAACTCGCCTTTCCGGGCCTTGAAAATCCCTCTCCAATAGACGAAAATAGCGCCGCAGTTCCTTCGAACCATTCCTAAGAGGAAACAATAATAACTATGAGAATAGTGGCGCTTGTGCTAGCGGCAGTCACCCTTTCGCTCTGTCTTGGTCTGCCGGTTGAAAAGGAAACGACAGTACTCGCTTATTCCGCGCAATCCGACGAGAGAGGGCCAGTAAGAACGGACATTGACGATAGCGATTTGTTCTTTCAAAACGCCATTCGCACGGCCGGACCGGAGCGCGACAACTCGCAAAAGATCGAGGCACTGCTCAAGCGAATGACGCTCGAAGAGAAAGTCGGACAGATGACCCAGCTGGCGATCGGGATGATTTCAAATGGCCGGGATCAAAGCATTCAGATTGATCCCGCCAAGCTGGACAAAGCCGTCGTGCGCTATGGTGTCGGCTCCATTCTCAACGTTTCAGAACAGGCCCTGACCGCGGATAGATGGCACGAGATTATTAATCAGATTCAGGATAGCGCCACGAAAAAAACGCGTCTCGGGATTCCCGTGATCTACGGCATTGATTCGATCCATGGCGCGAACTATGTCCAGGGATCCACGCTGTTTCCGCAGGAAATCGGCATGGCCGCAACCTGGAACCCGGAACTAATGAAAAAAGGCTCGGAAATCTCGGCCATGGAAACGCGCGCCGCTGGGATCCCCTGGAGCTTTTCACCCGTCCTTGATATCGGGCGCCAACCGGTTTGGCCGCGGTTCTATGAAACCTTCGGTGAAGATTCGTATCTTGCCAAAGTAATGGGCGTGGCCTTCGTGCGCGGCATGGAAGGATCGGATGTCGGATCGCAGGAACACGTGGCCACCAGCTTGAAACACTACATGGGCTACAGTTTTTCTTTTAACGGCCGGGATAGAACGCCGGCCTGGATTCCGGAAAATTATCTGCGCGAATATTTTCTCCCGACCTTTGCCGCCGCGGTTAAAGCCGGCGCGCGCACAGTCATGGTCAACTCCGCGGAAATCAATGGCGTTCCCGGTCACATCAATCATCACATTTTGACTGACATCCTTCGTGACGAACTCGGCTTCAAAGGATTTGTAGTTTCTGATTGGGAAGACATAAAGAAATTGGTGACCGTCTGGCGGGTAGCGGCGACCGAGAAAGACGCCACGCGCATGGCTGTGATGGCCGGCATCGACATGAGTATGGTCCCCCTCGATTACAGCTTTGCCGACAACCTAATCGCGCTGGTTAAGGAAGGCGCCGTGCCTCAGTCACGAATTGATGAAGCCGTGCGGCGAATTTTGAGAGTGAAGTTCGAACTCGGGCTCTTTGAGAACCCAAAGCCCGATGCGGCGCTTAAGTCAAAGATTGGCTTACCGGCATCGCGACTGGCCGCCCTGCAAGCGGCGCGTGAATCGATGACGCTCTTAAAAAACACCAGCAATCTTTTGCCGCTGGCAAAGAATCGAAAGGTGCTCGTGACCGGACCGACGGCAGACTCGCTGATCCCGCTCAATAACGGCTGGACATACGTATGGCAAGGTTCGGAAGAAGCGCTTTACCCCAAGGATCGGCCGACCATTCGACGCGCTATCGAAGCGAAAGCCGGCGCGGCAAACGTCGTCTACGTTCCGGGCACACAGATTACCCGCGGCGCCGGCCCATCGAACGGCACACCCACAAACATCGAAGCTGAAATAGACATTCCCGCCGCGGTGCGCGCCGCCAAAGACGCCGATGTGGTGGTGCTCTGTGTGGGCGAAGGATCTTATACGGAAACACCTGGCAACATTGCGGATTTGACCCTGGGTGAACCGCAACTGAAACTTGCCGAGGCGATCGAAGCGACGGGCAAGCCGGTGGTGCTGGTGCTGGTCGAAGGCCGCCCCAGAATCATCAACCGCATTGTGGATAAAGCCGGCGCTGTCCTGATGGCTTACAACCCGGGCAACGAAGGAGGACAAGCTGTGGCCGACGTGCTGTTCGGCGATTACAATCCGTCGGGCAGGCTTCCCTTCACTTACCCGCGCACGCCAAACGGTCTGCTGACCTATGATCACAAGGCGTTCGAGACTGAAGGGTTTGACAACGCCGGCTTCAACCCTCAATTCGAATTCGGCACCGGGTTGAGTTACACCACTTTTGTCTATAGCGATCTGCGGCTCGATAAGCAGACCATCACCAGCAATGGAAATGTCTCAGTCGCCGTCACCGTCAAGAACAGCGGTCAGCGAGCCGGTAATGAAGTCTTGCAGCTTTATGTGAGCGATCTGGTCGCATCTTTATCACCAGCCGGAAAAAGACTCAAACGTTTTGCGAAGGTGTACCTGGAACCGGGTCAGAGCCGCAGCTTGACCTTCAAGCTTGGCCCTGACGATCTTTCATTCATTGGCTCAGATAACAAACCCGTGGTTGAGCCGGGCGAGTTTGAAGTAACGATGGGCGGATTGAAGCAGAGGTTCGAATTGAAGTGAGCGCATCTGAGGCTCGAAGGGGTAACATCCTTTAGCGTGGCTTCGTGTGATTTCGTGGATCGTTCAGCGGGCTAAGAAGTGAAGACGATCCACGAAAATCACGCGAACTGAGACGACGGAACAGTGGCCCTTCGGACCTAAGAAGGATTCCGACAGAAAGAACTGCAAAAAATGATACATCACTACAATTCTGTTCTGAGGAAGCGCCGGACGGGCGCGTGTCTCAGCTTGCTCGTGACTCTTGCCGTCTGTCTCTCCACTGTATCGGTTCAATCACAAGACAAGAAGCAAACCAAGAGCGCTGATGACGATGATGTAATCAAAGTCACCTCAAACCTCGTCAGTCTCGACGTGATCGTGAAGGACAAGAAAGGCAAAGCCGTTACTGATCTCAAACCGGAAGACTTCACGGTCTCTGAGAACGGCGTGCCGCAGAAGATTGAGTTCTTTGATTCGACCCTCGCCAGCAATGACTTTACTCACAGGGATGATGTCGCGCAGACGACGACCGCAACCGTCTCCACTCAACCAAAGGCACGGAATCCAAACGGTCTTCCGCGAAATATCATTGCCCTGGTGTTAGACGGGCAAAGCACCGAACTAGCGAACCTGAAACACGTGCGGGAAGGCGTGGTGAAGTATATTCGCGAACGCGTTTCCGCGAGTGATTCAGTTGCCATCTTCTCGATCTCCAGCGGATTGCAACTGCTGCAACCGTTCACCCAGGACAAAGCACGACTGATCGCGGCAGTTGAGAAGGCTTACGACAGCTCGACTGTCGCCAAGACTTCTGAAGCCAGGGAGATCTCCGAGAACATCAGCTCGCTTCGTGATCAAATATCCGGCGGAGACACTGGGCCGATCGGGGCGACGCAAGAGGCCGGGGCTGCCGGGTCATCAGCGGCCGCTCAAACTATGATCGCGCAGAGAATGCTGGAACAATACGTTATGTTGAGATCGGCGCTCAGCACGCAACAGACACGGCCTGTACTCGCAGCGTTGGCGGCGATCTCGGAAGGCCTGCGTCCAATACCGGGCAAGAAGACGCTGGTAATGTTCTCGCAGGGATTTGTCGCGACCGAAGCCCTCGATTGGCAGGTGCAAAGCACGATCGACATTGCCAATCGCGCGAACGTGGCCATCTATATTATCGATTCGGGCGGTCTGACGGGCGGTGCCCCCACGTCAGGGGCGCTGGTAGGTAGTTCGCCGCTCGGGGCGATCTCAGCCGCTACTGATATGGAACACCGGCGCAGGGCGGGAGCCGGCGAAAGCGTCTTTGACATCAGCCGACAAGAAGGTTTGAACCGGCAACAGGACCTGTTGTATCGAATCTCGGAAGACACGGGCGGACGCTTTCTGAAGAATACCAATGACATCGCCGGCGGCCTCGAGCGCATCGATGCCGAGATCCGTTCGCGTTACACGCTCGCTTACCGTAGTACAAATCAAAACTTTGACGGCACTTTTCGCAAAGTAAAGATCGAGGTGCGCAGGCCCGAAACAAACGTATCGGCCCGTCCGGGCTATTATGCGATTCCACCAAGTCAGGTTGTTCCCTTCTCGCCTGACGATCAGAAACTGCTGGCTAACTTTTCCAATATGCAGGCCCACCCGACGCTGCCTTTGTCGATGGAGCTGAACTCATTTAGATTCACGGAAGACTACTACATCGTGCCGCTCTCGTTCGAGCTGCCTCCCTCCGCTGTAAGGTTCGATCGCAAGGGCGATCAGCAGCATTTGCAACTTGAAGTTCTCGCCGTGATCAGAGTCCAGGGCCAGGACAAGATCCTTTCTCGCCTGGGCGGAAATTTTAGTGTTGCCTTAACCAAGGAACAGTATGAATCGATTTTGAATGACAAGATATTCTACCGGCAGGACGCGCAATTGGGACCCGGCAATTACACCGTTGATCTGATGGTCAGAGATCGCCTTTCCGGCAACAGCGCCGCCAAACGACAGCAGCTCGTGTTGCCGGCTGCCGGTTCAGATTTCTATGCCACGGATGCAGTATTGAGTCGTCACGCAGAACCGCTCAAGCAGAAGGCCGGCAGTGTTGATGTGTTTAGCGAAGGCAACGTGCAGATTCGCCCCAGCCCGAGTCGCGAATTTCGTGCTAGCGATAAGCTGATCATTTTCTTCAAGCTATACAACGCTGTCGTTGCCCGCGAAAGCGGTAAACCATTGGTGAGAGTTACCGTCACTTTAATGAAAGATGGCCAGCGGGTGACTCGGCCCGTGGATTATCAGCTGACCGATGCATCAACAGGAACTTTGCCCACCTTGACGTTTGCCAAGTACATTAAACTTACCTGTCTGGCGCCGGGCAGGTACTCAGCCGTGATCGAAAGCAGAGACATGCAGCAACAAAAGGTAATGAAGCAGGAGGCCTGGTTCGTCATCGTCCCTTGGGCAGCGATCTATGGGGACCCATTCAGGCTCCCCGACTTTTTTTGAATGTGGGCGCTCAGCTTGATGATCGCGAGCAGGTCGCGATCGGCGTTGGCTTTGTCTTCCCTGGACTTGGCAACATCCTTTGAGTTTACAGTGGCCGCATTCTTCAACGCAGGATTCTCGGTAAAGCTGTCAATCAACTTGCATAGCTTCACCAGGGCGCCGACCATCTCTTCGTCCTTTAATTCATCGGCCGTGTTTGGCTTCTCTTCATCCGGGACCCGCGCGAGCATGTAAACATTTAGGCGGCTGGCACGTTTATTAATTTCAGCCGTCTGTTCTGAGACCAACTTATATTCGATTGGTTTGCGCGCGACGAGATTTCGCGCGATGTCGTTGCGCAGCACCTGAATGCGCTTGTAATCCTCTTTCATGTTTACGATCGCCGCCTGCACCAGTTTTTGGTTCCTTTCCTCCGTGCCGGCGTCTACTTCCGCGCTGCGCAGTCTGCTCTCATCAATCTGCCGAATACGATCGTCGAGGTTCGGATTATTGTTCGGCGGCGGACCGGCCCCGACAGGTTTCCCCTGGGCCAGCGCTGAGGCGGCTACGCAAAGCAAGATCATTGCAGCAACAACCAGACCGGCGAGCTTCCCACTAACGACTCGTTTATGCATTGAGATTCTCCTTCTGCTAGCGATTCGGCGACCACCCCGGCATCAAGGCGATAATGAAACCGAAACCTGATTGCTGGATTGACCAGAGCGTTGCGCGGTCACACTAATCAACGCCTGATTGGCATTCAATAGCCCATCCGGCAGTTTGGCAATCACGACAGTGATCCAATCAAAGCTGGGCAGCCGGCCCACCCATTCAACAATCAGCGGGACGATATGACCTTGCCCATCGTCGGCCCTGGCGGTCACCATTGATGCATCATCTCCCGGCTGCAGGTCCAGGTTGGCAGACAACAGCATTAGCCTCGTGGTTTGGTCCTGACTGAAATTATGAGAAGTCCTGACGGGCAAGGGATCGCGTTGGAAGGTCACTGAGTCGAGCGCCAGCGCTCCGTTAGAGCCTTCCTCCGTAAGTAGCACCGGAACATTTGACGGCGTGGCGCGTTGATAGACCCGTACATAATCGACCAGCATCTGTTGCGGGAAAACTGTTGTCGTATCTGGATTCCCCGGCCAGCCTCCGCCGACCGCCACATTCAGAATAATAAAGAAGGGATGATCGAAGACCCATGTCTTGCCGGCGAGCTGCTGGTCCGCAGATGTGATCGTCTTGTACAAGAAACCGTCAACGTAAAACCGCACGACGTTCGGCTCCCACTCGACGGCAAAGGTGTGGAAATCGTCGGAAAACTTCTGACCATTAGGCAAAGTGTAAGGCGCCCCTATGCCGTTCGCGCCCGAGTAACCTGGTCCATGAAAGGTGCCGTGAACTATCGACGGTTCTTTCCCGATGTTTTCCATGATGTCGACTTCGCCGCAATTGGGCCAGCCTGCCGTATTGATATTGTCGCCCAGCATCCAAAAGGCCGGCCAGAGGCCCTGACCGTAAGGAATCTTAATTCGCGCCTCAAACCGTCCGTAGGCCTGGCTGAACTTATTCTTCGTGAGCAGTCTCGCCGAAGTGTAGTCGCGCGTTATGTTGTCTGACCCCTTAAAAGTTTCTTTGAGCGCTTTGATAACCAGGAACCCACCTTCGAGATCCGAGTTTGCAGTCCGGCTCGTATAGGTCTCGAGCTCGTTGTTGCCCCAGCCATTCCCGCCAATATCGAAGGACCACTTGCTCGAATCAACCGCGGAGCCGTTGGGACCATCGAACTCGTCGCTCCACACCAGGCTCCAAACCGCGGGATTGCCGGCATTCGCTGTTGGGCAGGCGATTAAAAGGAAAGCAGGAATAGCCGCAAATAGAACGGCAGAGAGCGCGCCGCGAAGCGCAGTCCTGACAAACGATTTGCTTCCGGGGTAGAGCCCCGGAGCGTTCTTTATGCTCATCAAAAAATCTCTCTCTCGGCCGCTTTTGGTCGTTACGATTCAGAATGAATCAGTTACAATGCGACGAATAAATTCGCGCTTATTATGCCACGAATCCGAACCGATTAGAACCGTTTGCAAGCAACACAATTGCCCGAACAACAGAGGTGAAACCCGGTAACCATGAAGACTGCCAGACACACCATTCTTGTGCTGATTTTAACCTATGCTTTTAACCTGCCCGGTGATCTGCAACCTCAACGCGCGGCGAGCGAAATGATCGCCGCAGGTCAGCTTACGTTGATGCCTGTGCCCGCGTCAGTGCAAATGCAAGCAGGACGGTTGCCCATCACCTCAAGTTTCAAGGTGATGGTGAAGAGCTATGTAGACGATCGCCTGCGCGGCGGCATTGCGCGCATGCTGAGGCGGCTGGCAGGACGAACAGTCTTGAGTCTTGCTGCTGAGCCGGTGACCGATGAGAGCGCCGCGACTTTGGTCATACAATGCGAACGAGCCGGCGAAGTAGTCCCCTCTCTCAATGAAAACGAAAGCTATAGTTTAGAGGTAACCGATCGGCAGGCACGGTTGGCGGCCCCTACTGTTGTGGGAGCGCTTCGCGGTCTGGAGACTTTCCTGCAACTGCTGCAGGGAGATCGCGACGGCTACTTTCTTCCCGGTATTCAAATTCAAGACCAACCACGCTTCGCCTGGCGCGGATTACTCATTGATGTCGGCCGCCACTATGAGCCGATGGAAGTTCTCAAACGAAATCTCGACGCGATGGCGGCGGTGAAGCTGAATGTCTTTCACTGGCATCTGACGGAAGACCAGGGCTTTCGCGTCGAGAGCCGAAAGCTTCCCAAACTGCATACTCTCGGCTCTGATGGTCTCTTCTATACCCAGGATCAGGTCCGCGAGATTATTGCCTATGCTCGCGATCGCGGCATTCGAGTAATGCCCGAATTTGATATTCCCGGACACAGCACGAGTTGGCTGGTTGGTTACCCGGAGATCGGCAGCGCGCCGGGCCCTTACAAGATCGAACGCGGCGCCGGAATCTTTGAACCGGCTCTCGATCCGACGCGCGAACAGACCTATAAATTTCTCGACACTTTCCTGGGCGAGATGGCGGCGCTTTTTCCTGATGCCTACATGCACATCGGCGGCGATGAGAACGAAGGCAAGCAGTGGAACCGCAACCCGCAAATTCAGGCCTTCATGAAAGAGAAAGGCATTAAGGACAATCACGCCCTGCAGGCTTACTTTAATCAACGCGTCTTGAAAATCCTGCAGAAGCACGGCAAGAAAATGATTGGTTGGGAAGAAATACTGCATCCTGATCTGCCGAAGGACGCGGTGATTCAATCGTGGCGCGGGCCAGAGTCTCTGGCCGCGGCGGCAAAGCAAGGCTACAACGGGATTTTATCGGCCGGCTATTATATCGATCTGATCTTTCCCGCGTCGCAACACTATCTCGCCGATCCAATTCCGCAGAATTCCACGCTGACCGCGGAAGAAGCCAAACACGTACTGGGTGGTGAAGCGACGATGTGGGGAGAGTGGGTGGGCCCGGAAACCATCGACTCGCGCATTTGGCCGCGCACGGCCGCGGTAGCCGAGCGGCTTTGGTCTCCGCGAAACATCACCGACGTCGACGACATGTATCGACGATTGTCAGTGATCAGTCGCCAACTGGAAGACCTGGGCTTAACTCACGAAAAGAACTATGGAATGTTGCTCCGGCGTCTGGCAGGAAGCGACAACACCGGACCATTGCGCACGCTGGCATCGATAATCGAACCCGTCAAACAATACCGCCGTTATCAAATGCGGCCGCAGACAATGTTGAGCCCGCTAACCGGCCTGGTCGATGCGGCGCGCCCGGACAGCGAAGCGGCCCGCCAGTTCTTGGCAAACGTCGATGCCTTCCTTTCCGATGCCCCGCGCTTTGCGCTTTATCGAGCGGATCTCGAACGAACGTTGGTTGAATGGCAAACCGCGGGCCGAGCACTGGGACCGATGATCGACCAATCGCCCGCCCTCCAGGAAGCCAAGCCGCTGGCAACCGATCTACTAGTTATCTCCGAAGCTGCACAGGAAGCACTGTCCCATCTATCGACGGGAGATCCGGCTACCACGGAGTGGCGTGACGCACAGTTGGCGAGGCTCAATGAAGCAGCAAAACCAAAAGCGGCGCTGGAGTTCGTGGTCGTCACCAGTGTGCGGAAACTGGTGATCGCGGCCGCTGAGTTACCCCAACTTAGATCGACCACGCCGGCGGAATGGAAGAAGCGGGTCGACACACAAACCACGCCCGGCCATAAATAGCCGGCTACAAAAGTCGTTGGGATTCGAATCTCATGAAGGTTAGTTTTGCTCTATTTCTGACGGCCGTTTATTTCGGGCTGTTAAGCTCTCCTGGACTTGAGGCGCAGGTTCCGAAACCTTCACCTATCCAGTTCGTAGATATCACCGCGGCGGCTGGCATCAAATGGAGCATCAAAACGCTCGTGCCCGGACCACAATATCTAATCGAGACGATGGGGGGTGGCGGTGGGTTCATCGACTATAACGGGGATGGTCTGTTGGACGTTTATCTCGTCTGCTACTCGCAAAATCCGCAGCCTGCGGGAGGCGGTATGTTAAGTGACGTTCTTTACCGCAATAACGGCGACGGCACCTTCACGGATGTCACCGAGGCCGCAGGGATCTCAAATAGCATGCGAGGTATGGGTCTGGCCGTAGGAGACTATAACAACGATGGTTGGCCCGACATTTACATAACCGGCTTCGGCGCAAGCAAATTGTACCGCAACAACGGAAATGGAACATTCACCGATGTGACTGAGAAGGCAGG
>DATNNY010000083.1:0-11478 GCA_035601635.1 Pyrinomonadaceae bacterium | reverse complement strand
GCGTTTTCAGATCCGGCTGCACGTCGGCGAACGTGATCTTGTTGGTGCCCGTGATTCGTATGTCGGTCAGCTTCAAACGGCGGTTAAGCTGAACGTCGTAGGTGATATCGACCGTATGACCGTTCAGCTCCGCCGGATTCATGTTTTTGCATGTCTCTACGGTGCCATTTTCAACGGTGGTCGGCGTCGGCGGAGTAATAGTGCAAAGCGGAGTGACTTCGGAAAAGAAATAGCCCTGCTCCTGTAGTTGGTTGCGCACGCGACGCGCGCCTTCCTCGAGCGCGGAATCGTCGATATTTCCTTCGTGCTTGATCGGCAACAGCTGTTTTTGTTTTTTCTCGCTAGGAACGTAATTCTTGAACGTGACGTTGACTTTCGGGCCCGGAGTCCCTTCCAGACTGATGTTGATTTCATTCTTTGGGGAATCGATCTTCACGGCGGGATCTTTGAGCTGAGGAGCCAAAAAGCCCTTGGCGATGAGAGCCTGCTTTATTGTATTGAGATCTTCGCCGAGAAGATCGCGAGTGAACGGTGCGCCGGGCTGAAGCTTGAGAGCAGGCCTGACGGTACTGACGTCAAGCGCAGGATCGATTGTGAACTGACCCACGCGGGCCTGAGCGCCGGGCGTGATGGTATAGACCACTATGCGCCGCGCGCCGCTGACGTCGGATGGATCTGGTACCTCGCTATGCTCAACGGTGGCGTTATAGTAGCCACGATCACGGAGGTAGGCCTGAATGTCATCGGCGTTGCGTTCGATTGCCTGCACCGAAAAGCGGCGCCCGGGCTCGAGCAGATTCAAACGCGCGCGGATTTCGTCTCGGGCGATTGGCGTTCCGGTCGTCGGCCCGAGGTTCAGCGTCACGCCGGCAATTACAATTTGGCGTTGGACGACGAAACGGACCCGAATCGGACCGGTTCGCCCACTCCCGGGTTGAGCTTCAACAATTTCAATTCGCGCCGCAGACACGCGGCCCGAGGCGAAGAGATCGTGTAGTGACTGGCGCGCGTCTACGGCGGCGTACTCTTTGCCCGCGACAATCTTCAAGAGTGATTGGAACTCAGCCTGGTCGTCGGAGTCAGGTGGCGATCCTTCCAGCACTACTTCGACCGCGGACACCGGCCGTCCTTCGTAGTCGCCGACCTGAGCGAAAACCGTCAGCGGCAGCAGGAATAAGAACAGCAGGCAGTAGGCAGCAGGCAGCAGGCAGAAAACTCGAATACATCTTCTGCTGCTGGCGGTCTTCGGCCTTCTGCTTACTGCCTGCTGCTTTCTGGTCACTGGTTTGAATCCGCTAATATCAAAAACGCTTTCTCATCCTGATCTCAAAACTGAAATTATTGTTTCGCGTGCTGAGGTTTCTGGTGGATCCCTGCTCATATTGGGCAACAAATGAAAGCCGGTTGGACACTCGGTACTCGACTGACAGCACCTGGTTTGGATCTGAGGCGATGTTAGTCGAATAGGTCACGGTTAAGTCTTTACTAATTCGCCGCGCGGCGGTCAGGCGAGCCGTCGGCGCTGAGCCGGTGCCGCCAATCACCGGAGTTATTTCCAAGCGGCTCAGGCCGAACAGCTTGTTCGAGGCTTTTGAAATCGGTGCGTTGATCAACGCGTCTGTCAATAGACTGGCGGCGGTACCCAGTCCCGATTGCGCCAGGACAGAAGTGCTGGTGTCGGTTGACGACAACGTGCCGGTCAGAATTAAAGAGACCACATCTGCCTGCGGCAATGACGGTTCCGAGCTGACACTCGTGGTCGGATGCGTAAGCGGTCCCTCCAAAAGCGCCGTGACGCGATATCCCCGGATCACCGCCTGGCCTTCAATGTTCAAGACCGGATCAGCGCCCAGGCGCGGAGGGAAATAGATCAGACCGCGCGTAATTTCGTACGGATTATTTCTGAAGTTGAGCGTACCGCGAGTGGCGGTAATGCGGCCTTCGATGGTCGGATCCTTGACCGGGCCATTGAGTTCCAATGACACCGAAGCGACGAGATCACCGAGGTTGTTACGCATGATCAAAGCATTGCGGCCTTCAACCCGCAGCTTGTCAAACACCGCGGTCTGCGAGAACTTGAATTCACCACCCTCTTCGATCGAGGTCTGCGGGCGCTGGTTAATTAGTTCGGACAGAATGATGTCGCGCGTGTATTCAGTGCGCTGCACCTGAACGTTGCCGCGGACGAATTGGATTTGCTGGTTGCCACGCAACTCCAAATCGGCGTCGACGGTCGAACGAAAGTCGGGCGGATAGTTGAGCGTGACTTTCTCTCCATGAATATTGAAGAGAAACTGCGACACGGAAAAGCCTGAGAGTTGCGCGCCTCCCGTGGCTGTTATCTTGCCGCCGCCCAGCGTACCCGTCAGCTTTTCGATTTGCGCCTGACTGGAATTAAAGAGAATCGAACCATCGAGATTTGCCAGTTGGATTCGTTGGTCGCCGAGCAGGACGGAAATCGATGCGCCGTTTACCGAAGCCCGGCCGTAGACCTTCTGGTTTTCGTAAGTGCCGCCGACATTAATTGCCAGCACCGCAATACCAGAAGAAAACACATCGGGCGAGAAGCCGCTGAGTATTCGCAAATTGATCTGGCCATTTACGGTCAAAGTATTTCGGCCACCGCTCGCCGTGGCCACGGCCCCGGCGAGAGTCACGTTAGTGTTAGTACCCGTGAACCGCGTCTCATGAAAGTTAACTTCGTTCGGCGCGAAGTCGATGACCAACGGCCCGGCGGCTGAGAGCGCGACGTCTTCGACTCTCACGGACAGCTCCGTGAATGTTGCTGTACCCGTCAAACCCCTGAGAGAAAATACTTCTTCGCCCTGAGCGTTTTCGCTCATCAAATTGCCACTCAACTTAAGTGTGCCGGTCGTCCGGCCGGTAACCGAGACGTCACTCGCTGGCAGCAGGATTTTGAAAACCTGCGCCAGGTCCGCTCCGGTGATGCTTGATTCGATCACTGCGGGCAGCTGGTCGTTTGAGAGATCGATAATCGCCTTGACGATTTGGGGCTGTGGCCCGAGCAGCCCGGTAGTGGTAAACGTGATGTCGAGCTTCTGGTTTTCGGTCCGCCCGATCAGAGTTACCGCACCTGCAGAACGTCCATCGATTGTCACGTCATTGCTTTCAGCATCGAAACTGATCTGGTAACTGGAAACTTTTGCGAAGACGCCGGTAGCCTTCAATTCCTTAATCACCGCGGTCCCGCTCAACTTGGGTAAGTTGGGCCGGTTGGCGAAGGCCTCGAGGCGATCCAGTTGCACTCGGTCGCCGCTGGCGACGAGCTCGAAGACCTTTGTCTGAGTGTCGAACTTCCCATGACCAATCAGATGTCCGGCGTTGAAGTTCACATCAACCTTATCGACGGTTACCGTCGAGCCGCTGAATGTTGCATGCGCGGTAAGATCTTTTAGTGGCTCTCCGCCCAGACGGCCCGGGCCGAAACGCAGATCCGCGACGCCACTCATTTGATTGGGGACACCATTAACCTTCAGGTTGCCGGACACGTCGGCCTCAGTATCGGCGAGCTGCGCGCGCAAATTTTTGACCGGCAACGCCGCAATCACATTACCGGCATTCATTCGATCCAGAGTTGCATCGATCGAAATGTTGTCCTGGCCGGTGCGCGGTACCAAGAGCGTGAATTGCGCGCCGCCTCCGTTGGCCTGGGTCAGCCGGCCCTCGCTCACCCTCGTTTCGGCATCGGTCGAGGAGATGTTCGCGGTCAAAGAGCCCAGCTCGCGTTCATTCATGATCAAGGAACCGAGTTCGGCGTGACCGCTAACGATTGGATCTTTCAGCGCGCCGGTCAGCGTTCCGTTGAAGGCCAGCTTGCCGCCGAGACTTATTCCGTACGTTCGGAATTGTTCTTCCATCTCCGGAATCGCGCCCGAAGAGATGAGCAGCCGCTGCAGTTCGGCTGCGTCCGACGAAGCCAGATCAACTCGCAGATTTGAAGTTGGGTGTTCGATCGAGAATTGCCCCGAGGCCGTCAGCCGGGTTGCCGAAGTTTGCAGATTCGCTCTCTGAATTTGAAATTGACCGTGATCTGCGGTAACCGCCAGGTCGCCGGAGAGCGGCGCGAGATCCGTTCCCGCCGGGGTTTCGCCCTTCAGTTGCGCGTTAAGTGTGCCCGTGGCCGTAGTGAGATCGGTGCCCGCGAAAGCCAGGTCAGCATTGCCCGTGGCCTTGCTCGCGATTGGCACAGCGCGTCCGGACAAAACGGTGATCAGACCGCCGAGATCGAAATTTTCAAAACCGGCACTGACTCGCGATGCGCCATTCTTGCGAAGGGAAATTGTGGCGTTACCGTTGGCGTGGCCGTCCAGCGCCTCGACCACGAAATTGTTCAACTGAACCTGATCGCTGGTGGCCACAACTGCTGCGTGCCCCGGCCCGAGTTTCATCTGACCCAGGACGCCGCCGCCCAGGCTGAGATCGGCACTGGCGCGATATCGTCCCGAAGGTTCAACCGTGAAGACAGGGCGCGCCAGTTTTACGTTTTCGACGCGGCCATCTTTCAGGGTGACGTTACCCGCGTTAATGTCATTGGTTGATCCTTCCACCCGACCATTGCGAACCGTCAGACGCACGCCCGCAATGTTGATGCTGCCGGTTTGCGCGCCCAGGGCACTGGCCGCTCCCACCTGAACTTCTTTGATGGTGACATTGGTGACGGTGCCGCGACCGTTTATGCTGATTGCTTTCGCCGTTACGCCATTGACGCTGGTGTTCGCCGCTTCGATCTTTCCCGCTTTAGCGCTGGCTACAGTCGCGGTCGTGTTTCCGTTTTCAACTTTCACGCGCAAGTCGGTGGCTGAAAGTCCGTCCCTGACTTTTGCCGTAGACGAAGTTAGCGTGCCGCCCGAGACTTGCGGCGCCGAGGCCGTCAGTACGCCGTCGCGATACTCAGCGCGCGCATCGCGCAGAATCAGACCAGTGATTGTGGTGCCGTAACTTTTCTCGGCCGCGGCGCGCAACTCGCCCACCCAGCGAAAGTCCGATCCGGTTCCCATGACGCCGCCGGTGAGCTGCACTGCGTTAAGTTGAAACTCACCCGCGGTCAAGAGTTGAGCGACGGCGCGTCCGTTGATGTCATAAGACTTGCCTTGGCCCGATCCTTTCGCGGTCACATTCAGCCCCTGCAAACGCACGCCATCGGCCGCCAGCGCGTCGGACTTAATACTTCCTTCGAGCCGATAATGATCACCGTCGCCGATTAACAAACCGACAAAGTTCCCCGCGCCGCGCATGGTTGTACTGGTTTGCAGGACGTCCGAGGTCTGACTGAGATCAACGGTCGAAGTTATATTGAAGCGATATTTGAGTGCGCGCCAATCGTCCATTACGCCCTGCAGATGAGCTTCGGCGAGCGGCGAACGCAGGGTCAGATCGGCAATCTCAGCGCGTACTTGATTAATGCGCCCGCGTCCTTCGACGTCGATGCCGTTAACCGGCCGGCCGTCGTAGACGAAAGTAGAATTGGTCGAGCTAAAGGTGACGGTATTCATCCAACTTGCCGCGGGCGCATTTGGATCGTCTGGTTGAATCGTCGCGCTCAGATTGCGTGCTTCGCCCGACAAGCTATGTCGCACATCGCCGTAATAAACGTGAGCATTCTTTAACTGGACGTGCGCAGTCGAGTATGCAAACAGGATGCGCTGATTCGGTTGGGGCGGCGGGATGTGAATGTTCCGGAAGTTCGAAAGGCCCTGTGCGTCAAAAGTCACCCAGAGATCCAGCCCTTCGATCTGCAAGTCTTTCAGATTGATATTTCGTTTCAGGTTCAGCGCGTAAAGATCTTCGATGCGCACAGTAGCAAGCAGCCGATCGACCTTCCCCAGCTTCTCGCCTGATTTCGCATCGAACAGTTCAACACCGAGCATCTCTACCGTTTGTGGCGACAGTGAAGTACGAAAAGTCTTAATCTCAGCGCGGATGCCGTATTGCGCCAGCGTGTCTTTGATTTGTCCGGCGACGTAACGATCGACGAAGCCAAGCCGATAGGCGAGCAGCCCTATCAGGACCAGGGCGATCACGCCAGCGGCAAGCACGATTCCCGAAATTACCGCATGGCGACGGGTAAAACGTCTCAGCCCTCGGCGAGGCGAGCTGGGGCCTGGCGTCGTAGTTTGTCTGTCGCTGGCTGGTTCGGCCGGATGATCGTGGTTATCTACAGGCATTGCCACAAGCCGCGTCTGAGATCCATCTCCTCGGATTTAGATCGACGCGCGTTCCTAAGGCTTCCAAATTTTTGAGAGAGAGCCCCGAAAAACCGAAGGTCAGAGATCAGAGGTGAGGCTTATCCGGCGAAACCGCCTAAAGCAATAACATCTAACACCTAATCTCTAACCTCTACTTTGTTTGTAAACTGAAAGCGGGGGAAATTCAAGGCTCAAATGCGCCAACTTCAGTCTTGGATCTTCGCGAGCCCATCACTGACTGAAGCCTGTGCCACATTGTCAGATGCCGGAGAGCCAAGCGGCACGTTGCCTACGACCTCCAACTCGAATCCTTCGAGGGCAGTAACTTTGGGGGGATGATTAGTAAGAAGTTGAATGCGTCGCAGTCCAAGTTCGTGCAGGATCTGCGCGCCCACGCCGTAGTCGCGATTAAGTCCATAGCCGGTTTCGGCGCTGGCCTCAGCTTTGGTTATGCCGCGCTCCAGCATTAACGTATAAGTGCGCAACTGGTGAATCAGGTCGAGTCCGTGCTCGCTTTGTCGCAAATAAAGGACTACGCCTTGTCCGGCTTCCGAGATTTTCTCCAACGCCCGCCGCAACTGATAGCCGGTATCGTCGATTGTCGATCCGAACATATCGCAGGTCACGTTTTCGCTGTGCACGCGCACCAGCACCGGTTCGTCGCTGCGGACGTCACCCATGACCATCGCCAAATGCACGTCGCCATTGACGGTGTTCTCGAAAGCGATGGCGCGGAACCGTCCGTAGATCGTCGGCAGATCAGTTTCGACTGCGCGGCGCACCAGGACCTCCTGGGTAATGCGATAGCGAATCAGATCAGCGACGGTGATGATTTTCAAACCGTGCACGACGGCAAAATCGCGCAGTTGGGGCAAACGCGCCATCGTGCCGTCTTCGTTCATGATTTCGCAAATCACTCCGGCGGGATAAAGTCCGGCGATACGCGCGATGTCTACGGCCGCTTCAGTCTGTCCGGGGCGAACCAACACGCCGCCTTTCTTTGCGCGCAACGGAAAGATGTGTCCTGGCCGCGCCAGGTCCTGCGGCCGGGTCCGTGGATCGACGGCAGTTTGAATCGTGGTGGCTCGATCCGCGGCTGAGATTCCCGTGGTCACTCCGCGGCGCGCTTCGATCGAAATTGTGAACGCGGTGCCCAGATGCGAAGTGTTGTCGGCGACCTGCGGCGGCAGATTCAATTCGTCGCAGCGCTCTTCGGTCAGTGGCAGACAAATCAAACCCCGCGCGTGCCGGGCCATGAAATTGATCATATCGGGCGTGACCTTTTCCGCCGCGCAAACCAGGTCGCCTTCATTCTCGCGGTCTTCGTCGTCCACGATAATGATCAAGCGCCCTTCGCGAATGTCGGCGGCGGCGTCAGGAATAGAAGCAAAAGGCATCTTTGAAATTTGCGATCTCAAACTTGAGATTTTGGGGTTGGGTCTATGTTACCGCGCCGGGCGGGGATTTGGCGACTCAGAACCAGCGTTTCGAACACTGAGGATACGCTCGACATACTTCGCGATCACATCCACCTCGAGGTTCACTTCAGCGCCGGGCTTGAGCTGCGAGAAGTTCGTCGCCTCCCAGGTCTTTGGGATTACCGCGATCTCAAAATATTCATCGGTCAAATTGGCGATCGTCAGGCTGATGCCTTCGACCGCGACCGAGCCTTTGAAAACCAGGTAACGCGCAATCTCTTTTGGATAAGCAATGCGAAACGTCCATGATTCGCCGTGGCTTTCAAAGCCAAGAAATTTTCCCCGCGCATCGACGTGGCCCTGCACAATATGCCCGCCCAGACGCGTGGCCGGCGTGACTGCGCGTTCAAGATTTACCGCCGAGCCGGCCCTCAGGCTGCCCAGCGTCGAACGAAGTAGAGTCTCTTTAGAAACGTCCGCGGCGAAGGAATCAGGCTGCACCTCAAGCGCCGTCAGGCACACACCGTTGACGGAGATCGAGTCGCCCTCGGCCGAGTCTGCAGTGACCGTGCGCGCTTCGATTATGATGCGCGCGTCTTCGCCGCGCTTTTCAACCTCGCGTATGCGCCCGAGTTCTTCGATGATTCCAGTGAACATGGGGTTCTTTGCTTGCCCTCCCTAACGGTCGAGGCTTCTGCCACGCGTCAGCGAAAGAGTGTCAGAAGCCCGCGCGTCAGCAAGGCTGGTTAACGAGCTATCTGCTAACGAAGAGAGTGATCAAGGTGACCAAGAGTGCAATGATGAACGGCGCAACCGAACAGATCATCATCCAGATCGCTTCGTTCTTGAATGTGAATCTGAGCAGTTTCATGTTCCTCGCTCTCGGACAATGCCGATCATCCTCTTGAACACTTCGTCGATCGGCTGACCAGTCGAATCAATGACTATTGCATCTTTGGCTGCAACCAGAGGCGAATCCGCGCGCGTGGTATCGCGGCGATCGCGTTCAGTAATGTCGATGAGAGTCTGCTCATAAGTAGCGGCCGCATTGTGTTCGCGCTCTTCAGCCAGTCGCCGTTCCGCTCTTTCTGACGGCGCTGCGTCAAGGAAGAATTTCACGTCGGCCTCGGGAAAGACCACGGTGCCGATGTCACGGCCATTCATTACGGCGCCGCGCTTGCCCAACTCCCGTTGGCATTCGACCATCGCGCGTCGCACCGCTGGTATGGTCGAAATGATCGAAGACATGTTCGTCACATCTTCATCGCGAATCCGATCAGTCACGTCGCGACCGTCGAGTGTCACTCGCAACGAATCGGGATCGCCTGCCATATCGATGTCAGTTCGTTGCGCGAGCGATCCAATAGCGTCGTCGTCATTTTCGCTGATGGTAGATGCAATCACCGCCAACGCAACCGCGCGATACATCGAGCCGGTGTCGATGTAAAGCAATCCCAACTGGCGCGCCAGCATCCGGCCCAGCGTGGATTTGCCCGAGCCGGACGGACCATCGATAGCAATGATTAAGCGTCGAGACACTCGCGTACAGGCTGAGGATATTAGCTCGGTTCATGCAGGGTCAAGGAGACTGAATCCGCCATCACGCTTCACAACTGGGAGCCAAAGAAACAGGCGGAAGCGCTATTCGATTCGCCGATAGTCATCCGCGAGACGAACGATGTCGTCCTCGCCCAGATAATCACCAAGTTGAACTTCAATGATTGCCAGACGGACATTGCCGCTGTTTCCCAGGCGGTGATTGGTTTCGGGAGGTATGTGTATATGCTCGCCTTTTTGCAGTCGCAATTCACGGTCGCCACAGACGACATCAGCTACACCTTCCACCACGACCCAATGTTCGCCGCGCCGCGAGTGTCGCTGCAAGCTGAGGCGCGCACCTGGTTTTACCTCCAGAACTTTAACCTTATAACCGGACTTTTCCTCGAGAACTTCGTAGGTGCCCCACGGTCTTTCGTCAAATTCTCGCAACAGTATTCCCTCCTTGGCTGCGTACAGTTTTAGCGAGCTCATTGCCAGAGTAATTTGAGAGTTGCCGCCGCCGCAACCCCGCACTCGCGCGGAGTGTCGAGAAAAATAATAGGAACGGCGCGCTTAAAAGCGTTCGCCGTTCCTTTTGAAATGGCCTTCAAGGCCTCAGAGGATGTGCGCCACTTGAACGTGGTCGTTGTTGTTACCTGCGTGAACGAGCTATCTCTTCTTAGCGGATTTCTTGGCCGCTTTTTTCTTGGCGCCGCCTTTTTTTGCGGCCTTCTTCTTAGTTGCCATAGTGTCGTTTCTCCTTCTTTAGCTTTCTGGTTGTGACCACAAGATAGTGTGTTGAAGTAAGTCTTGTGGTCTAGAGAAAACGGCGCACAACATCTTGCTATATAAACTTAAATTCAAGGCTTGTCAACAATTTATTACTTGCGGGATGAAAAATCTTTGGGGCTGTGTTGTCGAGTAAGACGATTGAAGTGCATGAAGAGAGACGAATTTTTCTCTCTCCTGATCGTCACACTTGTGACAGGTTGACGAGTTCCGTCGTTGCAGAGGCCGAGAACTGAATACGAAAATCTGCGACTTGTGAATTGCAATCCACGAGCATTTACGATCGAGTGAATCGGATCAGATCGAAAGTCAGATAATGGTCAGCGGAAGAGAGGTGTGAAGATCCATTCATCGTGACGAGCGATTCCGTAATAAGTAATCACAGAGTTGTGCTGGCTGCGGCTGGTAACTCCCAGGAAAGGGCCGGAAGCACTTTCAGAGTTGTCTTCACCACCCGGCGCGGTGTCTGTGGATTTGGTATCGAGGACATTTGTCATTTGCGGAATCAGCGCCGCCAGCGCCCCAAAGTCATTTCGCGGAGTGGGAGGCGCACCGCCGCTGTAAACGGTTAGGTTGCGAACCAGTCCGGCGAAGTCCTGCGAGGTGGGCGCGATCAGTTTCCATTCGCCTGAGCTCGAAAGCGGATCCTTTGCTGCTGCGGTCCTGAGAATTTGCAATTTCTTGGTTCTACCCGGAATCTGGATACCTTCCAGTAATTGATCCATGTTCGTAGGCAAGGAATTTACTCCCTGCGCGCCCCTACTACGGTAGAACGAGCGAATGGCGTCAGCTACTTGTTCGCCCCTGAAAATGGCCTCTTTCTCGCGTTCGCGCTGGGCTTGCTGCTTTACGTTTAAGGCGGCGCTCATGGCGAATAAGGCTAACAGGCTCATCACGACAAGCAGCGCGACCAAAGCATAGCCGCCCTCGCCGTTCGATTTCGTAATCCGCATCGCGATGGGTCGAGTCATACGCATCCTTCAAATTCTCTAATCAAATTCCTGGCTCGCCATTCACAATGGCTCTTCATCGCTGACTCGCACCGGCGGTCGGAATTGCGGGTTTGTCGTTGAGGCGTCAGCGGTAAAACCAATCGTGTGCCGGATCTTCAGAGTCGTATCAACCAGAACGATTTCCTTCTCAGAGATGCTGCTAACTCGAAAGCGTCCCCCCAACACATCGCCACGTTGCGCGTTAATAAGATCCTTGCTGCTCTTGTCCTGCAACACCGCCGTGTCGTTGAAACGCGGCTTGCCGATAATGCCGATGTAGTTATAGTTCGGTACCGGAGGAGGCGTGACGGTCAGCGTTATGATATTCGAGTAAAGCTTGCCGTCATTGCTGCGCACCGAGACCTGGCGCGGACCGGCGTTAGTAATGAGCGCTGACGGCACGGTGGTGAACAGCTGTTGCGCACTAATGAAACGAGTCGGCAAGTCTCGACCATCAATCGTGATGTGTAAAGCCGGCGTAAACTTGTCTCCCGTAATTTGCAGACTGAAATCGCCGGTGCGCGCATAAATGTT
>DATNNY010000082.1:0-6614 GCA_035601635.1 Pyrinomonadaceae bacterium | reverse complement strand
ATCGCCGGGGCCACTGCAGCGACCTACACGACGCCCGTGACCACAACTTCGGACAATGGAGCGACTTTCGCAGCAGTGGTGAGTAATACGGCGGGAAGCGTCACGAGCGCGGCGGCCACACTCATAGTGAACGCGGTTGTTGTAGCGCCCACAATCACAGCGCAACCAGTAAACCAGACGGTTACTGCCGGACAGACGGCAACGTTCTCCGTAACTGCGACGGGCACTGCGCCACTGAGCTATCATTGGCAAAAGAACGGAGTGAACATCACTGGGGCGACTTCGGCGAGCTATACGACGCCCGCCACAGCAATTTCGGATAATGGAGCGACTTTCGGCGCGGTGGTGAGCAACACAGCAGGATCGGTCACTAGCGCGGCGGCCACCCTTACGGTGAATGCGGCTCCGGCGCCGGCCATTCAGATAAATCCGACGTCGATGACATTTGCCAATGTCGTGGTCGGCGCAAGTTTGTCGCAAGCGTTAATCATCAGAAACACAGGCACGGCCACGTTGACCATTTCTCAGTTGACGGCAACTGGGTCTGGATTCAGCGTCAGTGGATTCTCGCTTCCATTGAACGTGGGAGCGGGCCAACAAACTACCATCACGGTGGTTTTCGTGGCGCCAGCGGTCGGCCCAGCGCCTGGCAACATTTCGATCGTGAGCAACGCAGCTACTTCGCCGACTTCCGTGAGCCTCAGTGGGACGGGGATTGCGGCCACTTTCACTTTGGGTATTAGCCCTGCGAGTCTGAGCTTCGGCAATGTTACTACCGGAACCTCGTCGGCGGCGCAAAACGTCGTCATCACCGATACAGGAAATTCGAGCGTGGCAATTTCGCAGATCGCGTTGAGCGGAGCGGGTTACACGATGACTGGTGGAAGCGCGCCAGTCACGCTCACTCCATCACAAAGCGTTACTTTATCGGTGCAGTTCAGCCCGACCGCGGCCGGGAGCGTGAACGGCAGCATCTCGATCGTAAGCAACGCGAACGGGTCGCCCGCATCGGTGTCTTTATCGGGAACGGGCATTGCGCCGGTACAACATTCGGTGACGCTGACGTTGAAGGCAGGTACCTCGACTGTGTCGGGGTATAACATCTATCGCAGCACTGTGAGCGGCACCGGATACACTAAGTTGAATTCTTCACTCGTAAGCGGCCTGACTTATACAGATTCGACTGTGCAGAACGGCACAACCTATTTTTATGTGGCAACTGCAGTAGATTCTGGCGGGAAGGAGAGTAGCTATTCCAACGAAATGCAGGCGGTAATACCTTAGCCGAGCAGGGTTACGCCGGAGGCAAATCAGGACGCTCACGAATAAACGGCACTTCGAATTCTAGCCGCTTTTCCCGCAGCAGGAAGGTAGCAGATACTTTCTTATGCAACACCGAACAAAGCCCGGCGGGCATGCGAGAAATTTCCAAATGGGGTAATCACTATGACATTCAGATTAACAAACAAGTTAGTTCGGCCCTGGCGTCTCCTTATTGCAACAGGTGTTTTGGCGTTGTTCGGTCAGCTTGCGAGCGCCGCGACGTATTATGTCGCGACCAATGGGAGTGATTCTAATGCAGGAACTGCAAGTGCCCCTTTCCGCCACCTCTCCAAAGGTGCGGCGGCTGCCACCAATCCAGGAGACACCGTTATCGTGATGGATGGCACCTACGACAACGAAGGCCAAATCGATCCCAATTACGTTGTGACGTTGAATTTCTCCGGCGCGGCAGGCAACCCCATCACGTTCAAGGCCCAAAACCGTGGCAAGGCGGTTCTAGACAGCATGAACACGGCGACCGGTACGACTTGTAACGGCGCGTATGCCTATTTCAATCTGCGCAATGCGGCGTTCATCGTCATCCAGGGCTTTGTCATTCAGCGGGGCTGCCACGAGGGCATCCACAGCAACGACAGCGCCCACGATATCACGATCCGCTGGAACGAAATCAAGAACATCGCCAACCATACTCAGACCGACCAAATCGGCCAGGATGGCATTTACCTTAACAATTCGGAATCTAACTTTACATTCGACGGCAACGTTTTCCACGACATAGGCCGCACGGACGGCCAGACGTTGAATCATTTCGATCACGGGATCTATACGCACGCGTCGAATGTGACGATCATAAACAATATTTTTTACAACATGAACAAAGGCTTTTGCATTCAATTAGCGGATGGCGCCAACTCGATGTTGATCGCCAACAACACGTTCGCGTTGTCGAATGTCGTCACCGGCGAGAGCGGCCAAGTTATGTTTTGGGGCAGCAACTCAAACATCACGCTTCGTAACAACATCTTTTATAAGCCTACTGGTTCGGCCATCACTCGATTCGCCGCCACAATCTCGGGCTCCGCCTTTGACCACAACCTTGTCAATGGCGTTAGCACGATAATATCGGATGTGACCGGCTTCACCATCGGCATAAACCAGATCGGCGCGAACCCGCTGTTCGTCAATGCTTCGACGGCGCCCTACGATTTTCATGCGCAGTTGGGAGGCGCTGGAATAGACGCTGGGGTTAACCTTTCCGCCGTCCTTTCCGATTTTGACGGGGTCACACGCCCGCAAGGCGCGAGTACCGACGTGGGCGCCTATGAGTACCCGGTCGCGCTTGTAGTAATGCCACCGACGATTGTCTCTATAACCGTCAATTAACACCCATGGCGGCACACAACTCGTCGAATCACTCATCAACGCCTGCGCACCAGCGAGGCTCAGCACGAATTCGACGTTGATGACGACTGCCAATGACTGAAAGCGTTGTGGCAAGCCTGCGCAAGCTGAATCGTCGTCCACAGCTTCAATTGTCACGCCTTAGAGTAACTTTCGGCTGCAAAATGCCAAGGTTTACCGGATTGCGAGCCTTTCGGGGTTCTGTATTCTCAATTTTGCAAGGAGGGAAGGGCCTTCTTACTTTCCTTCCTTTGGCGCCTCCCTTAGAACTGAGAGCAAGGCCTCCCGTGTCGGGCTGAGGTGTTCGCCCCAAGAACGAATGGCGATAGGGATGGAAACTTCAGAAAATACTTCGGTCGGGAGAGCGTAATCCGGAGTGAGGACGCATTCGCCCAATTGGCTAACAGACACTACAGCCAAATCTCCAAGCGTTCGCTGCGTATGCTGCAAAAGTCAACTCGGCTTCGCCGCCTAGTGGGAACGGAGCGCAAGGGCTATGGACGAAAAAGATGAAGGGCAGAGAGCTTACTGGCAAGGGAACGAGCTCCACGACAACCCGTATCCGCGCAATTCACTTCCAGGCCGCGAGTGGGACAAGGGCTATTGGGACGCAGTCGATGAATACAAACATGGGCGCGAACCTAGCTGCGCTGTTATTCCTGATCGTGTCTGGGAACCAAGCCATCATCACCGGGGCAGGCACCCTCGTGGGCAGTACTCCGTACCAGTAAACCGCGGTTGTAGAAAAAGGCGACTGCAGACTTCCGCGGCTCACTAGGAGACCACGCCGAGTGCCTGTGACCAAAGTTCGAACTAGGTTTTTGCCATGGAGGAGATGCAAATTGACCCCGCTGGTTTTCGGGCTCCAACGATGGCCAGCCGGAACTCCTTGCGCCATTCAACCCTCCTGCCGCCCCGTCCATCAGACGAAGTGAGCCTCATTTATCTTTTCGGAAGTCTCTTCACTGTGACTGCGTTCTCGTAAATTGTACCCAATCTTAATATCGGTTTAAGAGTTCACTGCATTCTTCGACCGCACTCCTGCTGATGAGAGGGCACACCGAAAGACGTGTCTTAGTTCCAGGGATCAGTTCATACGAACCTTGGAAGCGGGTGGGGGAATGGCGAAGGCCGAATTACGGTGAGGAACAACTGAGAACAGTTATCGCTCCCAGAAGGGTTCTGCGGTGGAAGCGTTCGATTTTCGGTATGCAGTACTGCCAATGTACCAGAATTCTTGGGCAAAGTGGCAAAATCGAATTCCAATTATGTTTCGACCGAGATGTTGCTCGCCCACGAACGCCACACGGCACCCCTGATCTTCGTCGGTGGCGAGATTCATAAGAACGAGGTGTTGGCCAGGCTCCACTCTTGTGGCTAAGGTTATGAGTCCGCCGCGGAGATTCAACACACGGACGGTTGTCTCCTCCTGAAAAGGCTCTTCGTCCTCTCCTCGTCCGTAGACCAGAGCGGGATAATCCTGTGGCCAGTCCGACATTGGCTTCGCTTCGTCGGGGGCCGGAGCTCTTCTTCGGAACGCGAGGCCATAAAAGCGATTACCGCACTTTTCGCATCGGAAGGGGCGGGTCAGCAGGAAGGGCAACAACGCGGCCTCGAAGGAGTTCTTTCTGGCCGAGCGGCGGACTTCAGCGCAGCCACAGGAGGGACAGCGTCTCTGTGTCACCCGATGCAATAAGTGCGATGCGGTTTGAAACATAGTCAGGTGAGATCCCGCTACCCATCCCGAGACCGTCGGTTTGTCGGGTTTGATCCGGCTCAGAGCTAATTCTGGGGTGATGGAACAAATCTGACGTGCTTCAAAGATTCTCGGAATTCTGGCACTACTGTTGATATGTGATTCGGTATATAGCGCCGGCGAAATCGTCGGACACCAGCAGAGCGCCGTCTGGCATGACTAGCACGTCGACAGGGCGTCCCCACTTAAACCTGCCGATCAGCCAGCCTGTAGCAAAAGGTTCATATTTCACAGCGCGATTATCTTCCAAGTCTACCAGCGTGACACGGTAGCCGACGGGCGTGCTTCGATTCCATGAGCCGTGTTCGGCGATAAAGATCTGGTTCTGGTAAGTCTGCGGAAACATCTGCCCAGTGTAGAAGCGGATGCCCAGAGCGGCTACGTGTGCCCCGAGCTCCACAACCGGAGGGACAAACTCCCGGCAAGCGTGCTTCCACCCGAACTCCGGGTCAGTAATGTCTTTCCCATGACAATACGGGAAGCCGAAGTGTATTCCTGCACTTGGTGCGTAGTTCAGCTCGTCCGGCGGGAGGTCTTCGCCCAACAGATCGCGGCCGTTGTCGGTGAACCAAAGTGCGTGGGTTTGCGGGTTCCAGTCGAAGCCCACGGTGTTTCGGATGCCGCGGGCGAAAACCTCAAGCCCTGACCCGTCCGCATGCATGCGCATGATGGTGGCATAGCGATCATCGGCGCGCTCACACACGTTGCATGGGGCGCCGACCGGCACATACAGCCAACCATCCGGGCCGAAACCGATGAACTTCCAGCCGTGCCTTGAGTCGCTTGGGAGGGCTGTATTCACAACCACCGGAGCTGGGGGATTGGTCAGCCGGGCCTCGATGTCGTCGTACCGCAGGACGCGGTTTACCTCGGCCACGTAGAGAGCGCCGTCGCGGAAGGCCACACCATTAGGCATGTTTAGGCCTCGAGCGACGATAATCACGTCGTTCGCTTTGTTTCCGTGATCATGATCGACCAAGGCATACACTCTGCCGGACCCGCGCGAGCCTACAAAGAGTGTTCCCCGCGAGCCCAACACCATTGATCGGGCGTTCGGGACATGAGTGGCATACAGCTGAATCGTGAAGCCCGGCGGGAGCCTGATGCGGTCGATGAGAAGCTCGAGCAGAGACCGGGGTAGCTGTCCGGTCCATCTCCAATAGCCCAGGGTAGACAGGATACAAAGCAAGAGGATAATAACCAAAAACAGCGTGCCCTTGCGGGATGCGGTCCACACACTCTTCTCCAGGAACTGCGCTTTGCCGGCTTCTGCTTTGACCCGGATTCCATCCTCTTCACGCGGGGTTCAACTCGATGCCCCATAGCCTTGGGTTTGAGCGGCGGAATCGATCAATGGGCACCCTTGAATGCGGCAAGCTCCATTCCATAATTCTGTGCTGTGCTGGCGGTGACTGATGCTTGGTAGGATCCGATGGCCGACACGACGCGGTCCACTAAACACACCGACGTCCAGTCCTGAGTCTGGCTCTCGATCACCCATCCAGTTGCAGGACTCCCGCATCTTGGGTTAGAGGAGTCCGTGAAAGCCCAGGAAAACAGATATTCGTTTGCTGCCGTGGTCGTGACTGCGGCTGACGACCATGCGGCGGTGGCCGTGAGTGATTCGTGGTAACCGGATTTATCCAGCGGTGCGGAGGGATCGAGTCCCGCCACCTCTGCGACGGCCATCAGCAGATAGGTGCTGCCGCCGCTGAAGTTCAAAGTCAGTGAGGTAGCACCCCCGGCGGTGGACTTGGCGTAATAGAAGTTGCTGTACATGGAATAGCCCGGAACATTGTGGGGGATCGAAGTCACCAGTCCGCGCGTGAAGATATCTCCGGAACCGTCTGTCACGGTGCTGATATCCAGCGGCCAGAAGCTCAGACCTACAATAATCGCATGTCCTGCACCGGTCGCTTGAGGCAGTGTCAGTGTGACCGTCCCGCCGGAAGTAGGCTGACGGCTGAAGGTGGCTTTCTGGATCAGAGAAATGGCGGGTGGCGGCGGTAGCGGTTGGGGTGTAGCACAGGCGGGACTGGACTTGGCGCTCTCGCCGGAGGAATTCACGGCGGTGGCTTCATAACAGTACGGCGTACCATTGGTGAGGCCGCTATCCGTAAAGCTGGTCGTGGTGATTGGACTGGTGTTGAGCTGGCTATAAGCTCCGCCATTC
>DATNNY010000081.1:0-3521 GCA_035601635.1 Pyrinomonadaceae bacterium | reverse complement strand
GGGCTCGCACAAATCGCAGAGAAGAGCGGCGATCACAAGGCAGCGCTAGAGTATTTCACTTCAGCCGCTGTTAAATCTCCGCTCAAAAAAACGGATCGCCAGCTGATGGAAACCGCTTACCGAGCAACTCATCACGATTCGCTGACGGGTTTGGAAGAGATGCTCGATGACCGGTATCGAAAACTGAATGCCGGTCTGCGTTTCGATCATTATCAAGCCAGTCCCAGGCGCACCAATCGCACGGCGCTGGCTGAACTTTTCACCGGATCAGGTTGCGGCCCCTGCGTCGCGGCCGATCTCGGTTTT
The DNA here is from genome assembly GCA_035601635.1 of Pyrinomonadaceae bacterium. Taxonomy (GTDB): domain Bacteria; phylum Acidobacteriota; class Blastocatellia; order Pyrinomonadales; family Pyrinomonadaceae; genus UBA11740. The sequence continues at coordinate 3,215 of DATNNY010000081.1, read as the reverse complement.
GATGGTCTACTCGAGAGATACAATCGTCAGGAACTGGTTGTGCTGGTGTATCACCTGCACGTCCCCTTGCCCGACCCGATGACTAATCCTGCCACGGTTGAACGCGGCAAGTACTACGGAGTGCCCGGCACGCCGACGCCCGTCGTCGATGGATTCAAACTACCGAGCAGCGGCGGCTCGCGAGACATGGCGAAGGGTTTTTACGATCGAGTAAATCCCAAAGTGGAAACGGAACTCGAATCTCCGGCCAACGCCGAACTAAAATTGACGGCTACAGCGGATGGCGACGGGATAAGAGCCAACGTGACCGTCGACAAAGTCACGGCAGCTTCAACGGATTTGAAGTTGCAAATTGCCTTGACGGAGGACGAGCTCCGCTATACCGGCGAAAACGGAATTCGTTTTCATCCGATGGTGGTGCGCAGCCTGGCGGGCAAAGACTCGCTGGGATTCGCTCTGGCGTCCGCCGGCCCGACCAACATTCAATGGACCTTCGATCTAAAAGCGTTAAGCGATCAGTTGAAGAAATACCTCGACAGTTATGAGCAACAGGGACATCGTGGAGATACATTCACCTTCAGCGAAAAGAAGTTTCAAATCGATCCGAACAACCTCTCGCTGGTCGCTTTCGTACAGGACATGAAAACTCAGGTGGTACTGCAAACTGTCTATCTCAAGCTCCAGCCCGCTACGACGGCCTCAGCCCAGACGGCGGCGAAATAGAATGTCCGCACGACGAATATTCCAGCTGGCGCTGGTACTCTGTTTCTTCGCGATAACAATCATCGGCCAGGAAACCGGGACAGAACCTGATCCTATCAAATGGACGATCAAGTCCCATGCTTCCGAGCCGGTTAAAGCCGGCGATCGGTTTCTGGTAGAACTGACCGCGCAGATCGAAAATGGTTGGCATCTCTACTCAACCGAACGTGTCGAAGGCGGCCCAACGCCCACGCGAATCGTGATTCCGTCGGGGCAGTCCTTTGAAATGGCCGGTGAAATAGACTCACCCGCTCCGCATTCGTCTTACGATCCAAACTTTCAGGTAGCGACTGACTACTATGACGGCGCAGTGTCATTTAGCATCCCCGTGCGCGCGGTGGCGAATCCATCCGCGAGCTCGAACAGATTACGACTGCAAGTGCGCTTTCAAACTTGCACCCAAACTATCTGTCTGGCGCCGAAACTGCTCGAGCTGGAAACGCAGGTTCAGGTTGTGGGGGTCGAGACCGATCGAAAACAGTCCGAGACTAAAGCTGGGATCGAGAGGGTTTCCGCAGCGCTTGCCATCGGCGCAATGGTTCCGGACTTTGAGTTTACGGACTTTACCGGAAAGACTCGCCACTTTTCTGAGTACCGGGGACGCTATGTCTTACTCGATTTTTGGGCCACCTGGTGCGGCCCGTGTCTGGCGGACATTCCGCATCTCAAAGAAACCCAATCGAAATATCGCGACCGTGGATTTGAGATCCTGGGAATGGATAGTGAAACACTCGGACAGGAACAAGTAGAACCTGGTTTTGCCCGGGAGACTCAGGCGCGTGCGCGTCAGATCGTTCGCTCGCGGGGCGTGACCTGGACACAAGCCACAACTGATACTTCGGTGCCGGTAGCGGTAAAATCATTCGGAGTCAATAACCTCCCGGTAAGGATTTTGATTGATCCTGAAGGCCGCGTCGTCGCGCGTGTTAAGACAAGTTCCGAACTCGACGAATTGCTGGCGAGACACTTGAATGCGAAGCAGTAAGGAGTTTTTTGCTGGAGTTCGCGGAGCGAGTGAGAGCATAAAGCCTGCGGTGAAGCGAAGCGGAACCCCAGGATGGTAAGATAAAGTTGCGCGTGGATTGTCGCGACGAGAATCTGCCGCCCGCTCCGCAGGCTCGGATCTAAATACCAACTTGATCCTGGGGTTCCGCTTCGCTCCACCCCAGGCTTTATGCTATCGCCCGCTCTGCGGGCTTGAACGAGCTCTTTCAGATTCCCGAATCGTGCTTACACAAGAGCCACCTCATTTCATCAACTCCGCGACGGCTCGACGAATTTTTTCCTGCACCGACTCAGCTTCTTCCTCGCTTTTATAAGGCTGACGCGGCCAAAAGAACCCTTTCAACCCATCTTTGCGGCGGCGCGGCACGATATGCGTGTGCAGATGAGGCACGCTCTGGCTGACGCGATTGTTCATCGCGACGAACGTGCCGTGGGCCTCCATCGCCGACTCGACTGCGCGACTGAGAAGTTGCACATTCTTAAAGAAGGGCCCAATCAGGTCCTCGGGCAAATCGGTTAACGTCTCGAAGTGGGCTTTCGGAATCAGGAGACAATGGCCTGGAAAAACAGGACGATGATCAAGGAAGGCCAATGATAATTCGTCTTCAAATATGATGCGCGGGCTCACTTCGCCGCGAACGACTTTGCAGAATGTGCAGGCAAAAGTGGTCAAATCCTTAATAAGGCCCGCCTCGAAAGAATTCAGAGGGACCGAAGAATCTGCTTCTTGTCGATCCGTTGCGCGGCAGCCACCGCTAGCAGTATAGAGTTAAGAGTTCCAATCCTAAGCGACTCATGATTCGGGATAGCAATGCGATGATGGACAGGTGTTCAGTTTCAAGGATGACGTGGCTGCCGACTTGATGAACGCGCTGGTAGCCATAGTTACGGCACAGGGCGTCAATTAGTCTGGAACCACTCAGATCGCGCGGGCGCCTCATGCGCTGGAGAGGACCTCGTCACGCACGAGGTGCAACCGAATTCGTTCGGGCTTAGTCCGATCGAAAAAATAGCCCGTGACAGCTTCTTGTACATTTGAGCGTAGTTCATCCCAAGAATCGCCCTGGGTAAAGATGTCATAGGACAAACACTCAGCTTCAAGGCCGCCTTCGCTGTCCTGATTTACGCTGAAGACAATTTCCATAAGCCAAATTCTGCCATTAACCACTACTACCAGCAAGTCTTTCGCGAAAATGGTAGTGCTCTATTAGCTAATAGAGCACTACCGCGAAAATTCGCGCGCGACTTGATTGTAGCGAAAGCAACTCGCCTCATGATCATTCACCAGGCCGACGGCTTGCATGAATGAGTAGCAGATCGTCGAACCCACGAACTTGAAACCGCGCAGAGCGAGATCACGGCTCAGCGCATCTGATTCCGGCGATTGTGCCTGCGGCGCCACGCCCCGCTTGCGCTTGATGGTTCGTCCCTTTACGAATCGCCAGACA
>DATNNY010000080.1:0-3274 GCA_035601635.1 Pyrinomonadaceae bacterium | reverse complement strand
TGCCTGCGGCACGCTGTATTCATGGAAGCTCGAACCGCCCTGCTCTTCGATATAGCGCTGGCGCGCGGCCACGATCGGATCGCTCGGGACCGCGAAGGGGAGCTTGTCGATAATCACGCACGACAGTTGTTCGCCGCGCACGTCTACGCCCTGCCAGAAACTCGCTGTGGCAAACAAAACCGCGTTCGGCGTGCCGCGAAACTTGCTGAGCAAGGCGCCCTTCGACGCGCTGCCCTGCACAAAGCATGGATAATCGATTTCCGGCGCTACGCGTTCGAACAGATCGTTCATTCCTGAAAGGCTGGTAGATAAAACAAACGCGCGGCCCTCGGTCGCGTTGACGATCTTGGTGACTTCCGCCGCCGCGGCGCTGGCCCACTGGGGCGAACGCGGATCAGGCATCTGCGAAGGCAAATACAAAACAGCCTGGTGTTCAAAGTCGAAGATCGACTCCGCAATCATCTCTTCCGCCTGATCCAGACCCAGCCGTTCGCGAATAAAATTGAAGTTGCCGGCGCTCGATAGTGTCGCCGAGGTTAAGACCACCGTCGGCACTTTCTCAAAAAGTTTCTCCTGCAACAGACCCGAGACGTCGATCGGCGAGGCCCGTAGAAAAACTCCGCGGCCGCGCCGCTCAAGCCAGTACACGAATTTCCTGTCTTCACCTTTGATAATAAAGTTGAGATCAAAGCGCAACTGCCGCGTCCGGCGCACGATGCTCTCTGAATCCGCGGGCGGCTCGGACATAGCCGCGAGCGTGGTTTCCAGACGGTTCAAAGCGTTATCAAGCGCGTGGTATGGGAGCGCACGCATCCCTGCCAGTGGTTCGCCGGCATCCATGCCGGCGTCGAAGCCCTCCCTAACGGTCGGGCTACTGCCCCGAGCCTGCGGCGCCAGCGCGAACCTGCCTTCCAGTCCACGCCCTTCACGAAATGAAATCCAGAACTCGTCGGCGAATCGCTGAATCCGCGCGCTGATCCGCCCCAGTTCCCTTTCGGTCTCGCGGTCTTCGAGCTTCAACGCTCCCACATCGCGCATCAGATCATCAATCTGATAAGTCGAAACCTGGGCGCCAAAATACTCGGACGCCACGTCTTCGATCTGATGCGCTTCGTCCAGAATTACGGCCGCATAATCAGGCAGCACCGAACCATAGGCGCCGTTGCGCAGGGCCAGATCCGCAAAAAACAGATGATGATTCACAACGATGATATCTGCATCGATGGCCCTCTGGCGCATGCGAGTAATAAAGCACGGCTCGAAATCCGGGCACTGCTGTCCCAGGCAGGTGTCGGAACGCGCATCGATGTGACGCCAGAATGGAAGATTCTCGGGCAGACTATAAAGTTCGGCTCGATCGCCAGTGCTGGTCTGCGTGACCCAGCGAAACACTTCATCAAAGTGGTCGACTTCGTCGAGGCCTTCCAGCACCGGCATTGTGTCGGCGCGCTTAATGCGATGCAGGCAAGCGTAGTTGTTACGACCCTTCATGACCGCGGCCCGAAACTTCGCCGGCAAAACGTCCTGAAGAAACGGGATGTCTTTCTCCATCAACTGCTCCTGCAGGTTCTTGGTGCCGGTCGAGACGACCACGCGCGCGCCGGTGCCGCATGCCGCCGCGATCGCGGGCACTAGATAAGCGAGCGTCTTGCCGGTGCCGGTGCCTGCTTCGACGATCAGATGACGCCTTTGTTCGAACGCGCGCACGACGGCTTCGGCCATTTGAATCTGGCCGGGCCGGTGCTCGTATTCGGGATGGGCCTTGGCGATTAAGCCGTTATGCCCGAAGATTTCTTGCATGAGAAAGTTCGTTCTGCTCAGGCGCGTTCATCTTACGGATTTATTTATCCGTTCCCATTCTAGCTTCTCTTCCTGCGATTGGTCGCTGTGGGATGACCAGTAGATTACCATCGGCTTACCCCAAATCAATTCGCGTGGTACGGCGCCCTGGTAACGATTGTCATAACTATTGTCACGGTTATCTCCCATTACAAAGTACTGATTGTCCGGGATATGAAACGGCGCCCGCACGCCGAACGTCGTTTGACTCAAGTCCTCAGTTCCGGATTGGCTTCTCGGAACGTGGGCATAATAAAAGACGCGATACGGTCCTGAACCCTCCGTTGATAGTTCTTCCAAAACACCTGAGTCAAGATCATATTGTCGTTTCACTAATACTCGTTGTTCTGGAATTGGCTTTCCGTTGATATAGACGAGATCATCGCGCGCTTCGATCGTCTCTCGGGGAAGACCGACGACTCGAGAAATGAATTGCACTGAAGGCTGGTTTGGGTATCGGAATAGCACAATATCACCTCGTGCAATCTCGCCGAATGCTCTCTTTATTATTAAATGATCGCCGGGAATGATTGTATTCGCCATTGCTCCAGTCGGAACGCGGACCATTTTGACGAAGAACAGACGATAACCGACGAGTACTGCAATCCCCAGCAACACAACTATCAAACTCAGTATGAGTATTTTCTTACGCATTAGATGGCAGCGACCTCTGCAGCCGGGTTCAGGCGGCTTTTCCACAGTATTACTCTACCGGTGTCTTACGAGTGACGTCTCGCCGCGTAGCGGCGCCTGAATTTAGGCCGGCCTTTCAAGGCCGGCACAGGCCGTGATGATCGGCCTGCGTCGCGTAGCGACGCCTGAATCATCCCCACAAGTAACGCTCATCGTAGTCGACATCGTGTTTCTTCAACAACTCCAGATACTCTTCCTGAAAGGTTTTCTTCCGGTGATGCGCCCGCTGATTCTTGATGTATGCAATTACCTCAGGAATTTGGGATTTGCTGACGGTGAATCCACCGTAACCATCCTGCCATTCAAAGAGCCGCAGCTTGGGGAATTCCTCATGAACCCACTTGGAAGACTCTCCTTTCAAGTACTGGGCGATTTGGCTGGGACTATGCGTAGGCGGCGCCATGACGAGAGCGTGAACGTGATCTTCGATTCCTCCAACTTGAAGTGCAGTCATCTTGTGATGTCGGGCAATGCCGCCTACGTAAGCCCAAACGCGATTTTCGATTTCAGCGACAATCCAAGGTTCCCGGTTCTTGGTGCTGAAGGTGAAATGGTAATGCAACGATGTGTACGTGTTGGCCATGCGAGTTCCCTTTGTGAATCAATCGTCGCTACGCGACGAGACGATCATTCCCGAACTGCCTACCCGGCCTTGAAAGGCCGGGCTAGATTCAACGGTCGCTACGCGACCGATTCGGGGCTTTCCAATTCAAATCGTCATGCCCGAAGAACTGGCGCCTTA
>DATNNY010000079.1:0-3619 GCA_035601635.1 Pyrinomonadaceae bacterium | reverse complement strand
GGAAGATAAAGGGTGGTGCGACAGCACGGCAGGCCGTAGACCTACTACTCGGCTCTCTAGCTGTCTGTCCCTTAAGCCACAGCGTACTTGACGAAGCTTACAAGCTTCCGTTTGCAGATTACGAGGACGCAGTACAGCACGCCAGCGCCACTGTCAACGGACTTGATACAATAGTCACTCGCAACATCAACGATTACAAAAATGCGACGATACCGGTCTTATCTCCCATCGATTTCCTCGCTAAGCTAAAGTCGCAACCGACTTAAACACTCGTGCGTTTTCCACAAACCTTCATTGATGATCTCAAACGCCAGGCGGACATCGTGCGCGTCGTGCAGGACTATGTCTCGTTGAAAAAAAAGGGCGCGAACTGGATGGCCTGTTGCCCTTTCCACAAAGAGAAGACAGCGTCATTTTCGGTCAGCCCGGCGAAAGAGATTTTTTACTGCTTCGGATGTCACAAAGGCGGCAACGTCTTTAACTTCGTAATGGAGATGGAGCGGATCGCCTTTCCCGAAGCGATCAAGATCGTGGCCGAGAAAACCGGCGTGCCGCTGCCGAAGCTCGTCGACGATAGCCGCTTTGAAGCCCGCAAGCGCGATTCCGATCAAGTGATTGAACTGAACCAATGGGCACTCGTTTGGTGGGAAGATCAACTCAAGAGTAAGTCGCCGGCAGCGCAGGCCGCCCGCGCGTATCTGGATCAGCGCGGCATTACCGAAGAAACGCGTGAGGCTTTCCGGCTGGGCTTTGCGCCGGATAGTTGGGACGCGCTTTCAACTCATCTGCGTCAGAAGGGCGCGACCCAGGAGCAGATCGAGAAGAGTGGGCTGGTGGTGAAGAAAGACGAAGGCGGCTCGTACGATCGCTTTCGCGGCCGTTTGATGTTTCCGGTGATCGACGCGCAGGGCCGCGCCATTGCTTTTGGAGGTCGAACGTTGGATCCGGAAGGCGAGCCGAAGTATCTAAACTCACCGGAAACATCGGCCTATACGAAAGGAAACCATTTGTATGGCCTCAACCTGACGCGCGATGAAATCCGCCGCCAGGGATTTGCAATCCTGGTCGAGGGCTATTTGGATCTGATCGTGCCGTATCAAATCGGTGTGAGAAACATAGTCGCGAGTCTGGGCACCGCGCTGACACCCGAACAGGCGAAACTAATCGCCAGATTTGCGCGCAAGGTGGTGGTGAACTATGATGGTGACCGCGCGGGCGTGCAGGCGGCCAAACGAGCGATCGAAACCATTCTGGCAGAAGATTTGGAAGTTAAGGTATTAGTTCTCCCGGATAACGCTGATCCTGATGACTTCATCAGAAAATACGGTGCAGTGGAGTACCAGAAGCGCCGAGGCGAGGCACAGCCCCACATACAATTTGTAATCGATCAAGCGGTACGGGATCGTAACCTTCACAGCCCGGCTGATAAGGCTGCGGCAGTTGAGGAGACGCTCCCGTTTGTTCGCGCTGTGCGCAGCCGGATTCAGAAGCGCGAATATTTTGATATCACGATGGACGCGCTCCGCGTGCAACCGGACCAGCGCCGCGAACTCTGGCAGCGAATCAGAAGCGGCGCCAGCACGGACGCGGCCGCGGTTTCTGAATTGGTCAGGCGCAGTCCAACGAGCCGGCCCACAGTCGCCGAAGAGAGACTGCTCGAACTCTTACTGGCCAATCCAGAGTTGCGCAAGATTGTTCTGCCGCGACTGGAGACTGCGGATTACGAAAACCTGGCATCGGCGCCAATCTTTCGCGCCCTGGTGAGTTTGGATGAAGAGGACAAGGAAGTTGGATTTGATTCTTTAAGCGCCGCGACGACCGACGATCCGCAGGCGAGCGAGTTGCTGGCTCGGTTGATGATGACTGAAACGGTCGAGTCTTTCGACGAATCGCTGACCGCTGCTGATAAGAGTCTAAAAGCGATAAAGTTGCTCAACGTCGAAAGGGCCATTGAAGAGTTGCGGGCGCAACTGGCCGAGGCCCAACGCGGCGCCGACGACGAGAAGCTTTACCGCCTGGCAATGGAAGAGCAGGAGTTGAAGAAGCAACGCGGAACTCTGCTGGCGCGCCTGGAAGCAACGGAGGCTCAAGGGAATTAGTGCTTCTCTTAATGCCGACAGAATTTGTTTTAGTGTGATTTCGTGAATCGATTTTTTACTTGCGGAAGACCGATCCACGAAAGCACACGAAAAATAGTTTCCCAAGGGTCGAGAGCGTAACAGGAACAAATAACCGTGGCTATTAGAGAAGAAAAAGACAGAGACGACGTGATGGATCGATTGCTGCAATTGGGCGGCGACAAGAAATTTCTGTCGTACGACGACTTGAATCGCGAACTGCCGGAGAACGTGGTTTCACCGGACGATATCGAAGACGTGCTGCAAAAGTTGGACGCTTCGAATATCCACGTGGCGGATTCCGATGAACGCCTGATTGAGCAAGCCGCGGCCATCGCTACGGATGACGAAGACGGCGGCGACGAAGACCTCGAACTCGATCTTTCCGCCGGCGCTCTCGAGAAGACCAACGACCCGGTGCGGCTTTACCTTCGCGAGATGGGAGTAGTACCGCTCCTGACGCGCGAGGGTGAGGTAGCGATTGCCAAACGCATCGAGCGCGGCCAAATCAAGACCCAAAAATCCATCGCGCGCTCCCCGATCGCCGTGGGTGAACTCCTTAAGATTGGCGATGAACTGGCTGCCCATACAATCAACATTCGCGAAGTCGTCAACTTTTCGGAGCAGGCTGAACTCGCCGGCGAAGAAGACAAGGCTGACGAGTATCGCGTGTGGACGATCGAGGGCATCGAGAATATTCGCCGGCTGTTTAAGAATGTCCTGAAAGAGTGGGTCAAGCTCCGCACGGAACAGAAGGTTACGCGCGGCAAGAAAACCAAGAAGCTGCTGCGGCTGCGTCGCAAAGTCGCGCGGCTACGCATCGAGATTGCCGACGAGATCGGCAGATTGAACATGACCGAGCGCTCGCGTCAGCGCCTGATCAATTCTATCCGCAACGTGCAGAAGGAAGTTCGTTCAGCCGAACGGGAGATTGACACTTACTCTGACCGCCTGACCAAGAAGCGCCTCAAAGCGGATGACATCAAGGCTTACAAGAAGCACGTTTCGAACGGCAAGAAGCGTTTGCAGACAGTCGAGCAGGAACATCACATCTCGCCGGTCGAAATCAAACGATCGCTCCAGGCCATCGTCACCGGCGAACATCAGACGGGCCAGGCCAAGCGTGAACTGGTGGAAGCCAATCTCCGTCTGGTCGTTTCGATTGCGAAGAAATATACCAACCGGGGCTTGCAGTTCCTCGATCTGATTCAGGAAGGCAACATCGGTTTGATGAAGGCGGTCGACAAGTTCGAATGGCGCCGTGGATACAAATTCTCGACTTATGCAACGTGGTGGATTCGTCAGGCCATCACCCGAGCGATCGCCGATCAGGCACGCACGATTCGTATTCCGGTTCATATGATCGAGACGATCAACAAGCTGATTCGCACTTCGCGCGCGCTGGTGCAGGAGCTGGGCCGCGAGCCGACCAGCGAAGAGATCGCGAAGAAGATGGATATTCCGGTTTCGAAAGTCCGCAAGGTCCTGAAGATCGCCCAGGA
>DATNNY010000078.1:0-3866 GCA_035601635.1 Pyrinomonadaceae bacterium | reverse complement strand
TCTCTCTGAATTGAAATTCTGTCTGTGGCACAGACTTCAGTCTGTGATTACGCCCCCAAACCATCACAGACTAAAGTCTGTGCCACTTACTCACTTCAAAAATCGATCGAACCATGCCAGGGTGCGCTCCAACGCGTCGACTCGATGTCTGGGCTCACGCAGGCCGTGCCCCTCTCTCGGATAGCGCACCAGCACAGTATCCACGCCGCGGCGACGGAGGGCCATATACATCTCTTCCGCTTGCGTGATGTGCACGTCATTGTCCTGTTCCCCATGAATGAACAGCGTCGGCGTCTGTGCTTGTCTGACATAACGTAGTGGCGACCACTGCCAAAGCTGATCGTAATTGTCCCAGGGAAAGCCGCCAAACTCTGCATGGATCAAGTCCTGGTAAAGCGAAGTCGAATAGAAGCTGACCAGGTTACTGACGCTGGCGGCGGACACCGCGGCTTTGAAGCGCGGCGTCTGCGTGATGATCCAGTTCGTCATAAATCCACCGTAGCTGCCGCCCGTCACACCCATTCGATTCGGATCGATCCAGGGGTAACAATGGAGTGCTTCATCAACACCGGCCATCAAGTCGCGGTAATCTCCGCCGCCCCATTCGTTGAGCGTGCCGTCGGAAAATTTCTGGCCATAGCCGGTCGATCCACGCGGATTGAGATAGAGCACGGCGTAACCGCGCGCCGCGTATAACTGGAACGTGGGATTGAAAGCATAGCCAAACATTCCATGCGGCCCGCCGTGGATACTGAGGATCATCGGATACTTGCGATCTTCGCGCCAGCCGAGCGGTTTCATCAGCCAGGCTTGAATGGTCGTGCCCTCGATGCTCTTAAACGATAAGCGTTCCGGCTCGCTCATGAGAAAACTACTGAGAATAGCGTCGTTATGATTCGATATTCTATGGAATACTTGGTCTAGACCGCGGATTCGACCAAGCCAAACTTCAGGTGAAAAGAGCGGATCGCTTACGGTAAAAGCGAAAAGAAGCGAGCGATCGGCCGAAAGAGTGATACTGAAACTAGTGAATTGAACACGTCCGGCGCGCAGTTCCTCGGGTCTTTCCGGGATGAACTGTGGGAAGAACGACAGGTCGAAAACAGGTTTGACGTTACCCGCGGCTTCAAGTCCAGCGGTATAAATCAGCGTACGCCCTTGATCGGCGGCCAGAAAGAGAACCTCACGCCCGCCCGGCATCCAATGAGGACTACGTGCTCTTCGATCCAGCTTCGCCGATAATTCTCTGCGAGTGCTGCCTGCCGCGTCGACAATCCAAACATGCGTGTCTTCCGCGACGCTGTCGATTGTAGTGATGTCCCGCTGGGTTGCGGTGTACGCGATCCATTTTCCATCGGGTGACCATGCCGGTTCGTACTCGCAACCGGCGGTGTCAGTGATCTGTCGCACCTGGGCCTGTAAATTCACAGCAAAGATGTCTGAGTTATTTTTCGCGTCGGGATCAGTTTCGTGGTTAGAGAGAAAGGCTATCTCGTCACCTTTGGGGCTAAAGCTGAGCGCGTGATCATAGAACGAGCCCGAAGTGAGTTGACGCGGCTGAGGCGAGTCGACCTCCGTGAGCCAAATGTGCGTGCGCAAACGATCGGAAAACGAGGTGCGGGACTTGTATTGAATGCGATCGATCACGCGGGGATCGTCGTTTCTGCTCGAGCCTTCAGGGATATCGCTATCCGGTTCCTCGCTGGCCGAGACATAAGCAATCATGCGCGAGTCAGGCGACCAGGCGAAAGACTCGCCCGCATACGTGATGAAGAAATTTGTGTCACGGACGGTCGCGACCAGTCGCGGGATGCGCCGTTCGGGCCCTGACACCCAGATGCCATGCTGTCCTTCGTGACTTGTAATAAAGGCGATGCTTTTACCGTCGGGTGACCAGCGTGGATTCGTTCCGCTCCAACCGGGGGGCAGCAAAGGTCTCGCAGGAATTCTGGGGGGTTCCCAGTTGCGACGTGGCTCAGGTTGGCGGCTGGTCGGCGGAACGTTTGCAAGCCTTTCGCTCGCGCGAAGCAGCCACAAAATGCTGACAGTTTGATCTCCTTCAATCGTTGAAACCGTGTAGACGACCCATTCGCCGTTGGGTGATATCTGCGCGTCGCTGACGTTGGCGATGCGGAGAATATCCGCGGGCGCCATGGGGCGGCGCGACTGAGCTCGAATCGAAGGCGAGGGCGAGAGGCTTAGGGTGCTGTACAGCAGGACGCCGACTAACGTTATTCGTAATTGGCTCATGATTCGTTCCGCCGCAGTTGTGAGGTCAGTACCACCCGCGTGAGCGGGTGGATCAATCACACAACACCCAAGGTGATAAGCGCGATGCGTTTGGCCGAGTGTCTGACCCACCCGCTCACGCAGGCGGTACTGACTTCGCTCTTCCGCTTGAATCCTCCGCTCGCATGACGCCTACTCACCTTATGCCGGTGTCGATGAAAGCAGGCTCAATTGCTCGTTCAGTAACTCCCACACCTGCCGCACGTGCTTTTCAGTTGTTCGTATATTCCCGATCGAAAGCCGCAAAGTGAGCTTGTCATTCAGCTTGGTGTGGGAAAGGAAAGCTTTGCCGGTCGCGTTTACGCCATGCATGATTGCTTCGTTCAGTACGTCGAGGCGCTTAGCTTCAGCTTCCTCTGTCTTAGCTTGCAAGCGAGGGTGGGCGCGAAAACACACCAGCGCAAACGGCGTCGGCGCCATTATCTCCCACTGCGGAGATGCTTCGATCCAGGACGCAAACAGTTTCGCCAGACGGCAGTGTTCGCGAATGCGCGCTGCCATTCCTTCGTGTCCGAAGTAGCGAATGATCATCCAAAGTTTCAGAGCGCGAAAGCGGCGACCCAACTGAACGCCATAATCAGATCCACTGCGAACTTTTGCCTGCTCTGGCGTGCGCAGGTATTCCGGCACCAACGAAAAGGCCCGGCCCAGCAGATCCATGTGACGGCAGTAGAGCACCGAAAGATCAAAGGGCGTGAACAACCACTTGTGTGGATTGAGCACCAGCGAATCAGCGCGTTGACAGCCCTCGAGGATGTGCCGCATCTCTGGAACGATTGCCGCCGAACCCGCGTACGCTGCGTCGACGTGCAGCCACATCGTGTGTTGCTCGCAGACTTCAACGATCTCAGGCACCGGATCGATGCTGGAAGTCGAAGTCGTGCCCACAGTCGCGACTACGCAGAACGGAAGAATGCCGTTGCGCTTGTCTTCGTCCACCGCTTCTCTTAACGCATTCACGTCCATGCGAAACTCGCTGTCGGACGGAATCTTTCGTAAAGCTCGCTGACCCAGACCAAGCGTGATAACTCCCTTGTCGATCGAAGAGTGCGATTGGTCGGACGCATAGACCCGCAGCAGCGGCAGGTCTTTGCGCCCGCTCATGCCTTCTTCGCGAATGCGCATCTCGACGCCTTCGCGCGCGGCCGCGATCGCATGCATGGTCGAAACCGAGGCCGTATCGTAGATGATGCCGCTCATGCCGGTGTCGAGGCCGATCATCTGACGCAGCCAGTCGAGCACCACTTCTTCAAGTTCAGTAGACGCGGGCGATGTGCGCCAGAGCATCGACTTCACATCGAAAGCCGAGCTCAATAACTCGCCAAAGATTCCCGGCGCCGAAGTGGAGGTGGCGAAGTATGCGAAGAAAGAAGGATGGCTCCAGTGCGTGAGCGCGGGGACGATCAATCGATCGACATCCGCGAGAATTGTCGACATGGGTTCGCCTTGCAGCGGTGGGGCAGAAGGCAATTGGGCTTTAAGATCCCCGGGCTCCACTTGAGCCAGCACCGGGAGTTCTTCGATGTGCTCAAAGTAGTTCGCGATCCAGTCGACGATCTCATGACCGAAGCGGCGAA
>DATNNY010000077.1:0-6310 GCA_035601635.1 Pyrinomonadaceae bacterium | reverse complement strand
ATCCAGGTGAAAACCAAATGCGAGGCCTTATTCCATCTCATGTTAAGTCTCCTACTAAGGTCTGTGTGCTCCAACTGATCGAGCGCCTTCAGGCACCCAGAACAGTGTCTGCTTCGGGTGGACCGAAGCTTCATCTTACTAATCCGAACGAACAACCCAAACCTTGTTGGTGGATTCTGGGCCGATGCGGGGCGCTAACTTTTCAAGTTCAATTCTTGAAGAGTTGCATTACCTCCCGGTGCGCCAGCACGGCATCGGGCTGGGACTGTAAGGCGGCGTAATATCGGCGCTGGAATTGATCTCCGGTCTCGGAAGGAGTAAGCAGCATTTTCGCTTGCGTTAGCAGGGCCTGCGCGTCTGCTTCCAGCGCAGGTTCTTTGGGGCTCAACATCTCGTCGATGCGAACGATGAGTTCAGAAATGGTGTGCAACCAGGCGAACTGCTCGTGATTGATTACCAGTTGCAGCAGTTCCCCGCGCGTAACACTACCGCGCGCTGCTTCATAGGCTGCAGTATCCTGATCGAGCAGCGTCTTGTGCAGTCGGAGCAGACCGCGGCGCAGATCTCTTAACGTTTGGGACGTAACTTCAGACAGTTCCGTTGACATTAGTTCTCTCCGATTTAGCTATCTGGCCTTTAGGATCAGCTACAGATAACCACGGATGTACATGGACAATCAATGAAACTGATCGGTGAGGTGGTCTTCTACTTTATCGAGAGGCGCTCAGAGTTCCGACTTCAGTCGGGGTTTTGCTGAGCAAAAAATCCCCAACTAAAGTTGGTACTATGCACCCGTGAAATCAGGAGACTACTGATCGGTTAAGAGAGGTTTCATCGTGGCTCGTGTTTCGGGCCAGCTTAGCGGAGAACTTAGCGCGGCCTTTGGTTTCGACGACCATCCTGCGCTGAGCTCGCTGCATTCTGCTGGACGAGGTTCATCCCTGCGCAAGGACAGCAGAGGTCATCCCAACCGGCGCGGCAAACTGTTCTTCTTCGGTGGAACCGGACAATGCGGTGGTCGATGAAGAGCCGCCGGCGATCGCTTGCGCCACGCTATCAAAGTATCCGGTCCCCACAAACGACTGATGCTTTACGGCGCGATAGCCGCTGTCGGCTTCACGATCAAACTCGATCTCCTGCAGGCGCGCGTACGCGGTCATGCCTGTCTCGCGATATGCCTGGGCCAGTTCAAACATTGCCAGATTGAGCGCGTGAAATCCCGCCAGGGTGATGAACTGGAACTTGTAGCCCATCAAACCCAATTCCTGCTGAAACTTTGCGATGGTGTGTTCGTCCAGCTTCTTTTTCCAATTGAAAGACGGCGAACAGTTGTAGGCCAGCAACTTGCCGGGATACTGCGCATGGATTGCATGAGCAAAGCGGCCCGCCTCTTCCAGATTCGGTTCCGAAGTTTCGCACCAAATCATATCCGCGTAAGGAGCATAAGCCAGGCCCCGAGCGATGGCCTGATCCAATCCTGCTTTCACTGTGAAGAAACCTTCGACGGTTCGTTCTCCGGTCAGGAAAGGACGATCGCGTTCATCAATGTCGCTCGTCAGCAGTCCGGCGCCGTTTGCATCCGTGCGCGCGATCAGAATTGTGGGCACGCCCAGGACGTCAGCCGCCAGACGAGCCGCGATCAGTTTCTGGATGAACTCGCTGGTGGGCACCAGGACCTTGCCGCCCATGTGCCCGCACTTCTTTGCCGAGGCGAGTTGATCCTCGAAGTGCACGGCCGCTGCCCCGGCTTCGATCATGGCCCGCATCAATTCAAACGCATTCAAGTTGCCGCCAAAGCCGGCCTCGGCATCAGCTACGATGGGCGCAAACCAATGAACACCGTTGCGGCCTTCGGCCTGATAGATCTGATCCGCTCGCTGCAGCGCCTGATTAATCTTGCGCACCACGTCGGGAACGCTATTGGCCGGATACAGACTCTGATCCGGATACATGTGTCCCGCCAGATTCGCATCCGCGGCCACTTGCCAGCCGCTGAGATAGATGGCTTTCAATCCGGCCTGTACCTGCTGTACCGCCTGGCATCCAGTCATCGCGCCGAGAGCGGCAACGTACTGCTCGCTGTGCAAGAGCTCCCACAAGCGCGTCGCCCCCATCTCGGCGAGCGTGTGTTTGACCTCGATGGATCCGCGCAGCTTGCTGACGGCCACTGCCGGGTAGCCACGCCTGATTCCGTGCCAGCGGCTATCGTTAGCCCAGATAGTTTCCAATGCTGCAACCTGATCTTGATTCGTCACGATTACCTCCTGAGAATTCTGTCAAAGCGGCGACCATCGTCTCCTGATCGAGAAGGAACAATCCCAAGCGCCGTCGTCGCTACGACCAGCCCAGCGCGGCTGCCGCGCCGGGGAGCCCGGTCGCTGTGCCGGCGCACTCCAAATTCAAATCGGATCAAACTCTTCGTTACGTATCAAAGCTTCGCTGAGGCGCCGCGCCTTGCGATAGTTCTCAATCACCGCGGCAGTTGAACCGCCCGGCAATTCGCGGAGGATTTGGTCGAGTTCTTCATCAAATAAGACGCTGATAAATTTCGGCGTGTGGTCTATCGGCTGTCCCCCGTCATCGGTAACCGCCACCATCTCACGATGGCGCATGCGCTGAGCGATCATCAGCCGGTAGATGCGATCCGTCGCCAGGTCTTCCATGTAACCGTCGAGCAGATTCGCGCCTTTCCCGCTCAGTACTCCGTTGCGATAACGAATTACTGTCCGAACTGCCGCTCGCGTTCCTTCCGCGCTGAGTTTTCCGATCCCCACCGGCGCCGGCCGCAGGTCCGGGTGTGGCTGCGCATCGGGTTTGCGAGCGTCGAGCTGATTTGGGTAGGGAAATTGCTTGACCGCGATCTCGTTCTGATCGGGATGGCCGGTCCACGCGCCGTCCATTAAACAACTTGATTCATTCTGCTTGTCCTCTGCAAGCACGCTGAGCGCTCGTGCATTCAGTTCGCGATCGGTCCGGCTGGGGAACAGCGCCGTCATTCCGCCGATCGCCAGAATCCCGCGGTTGTGACAGGTTTCGGCCAGCAGTTCGCGCAGGTTCTGAAAGAACGGCACTTTATGAGGAATCGTATTTCGATCCGGCAGCACCCAGGCGCCGTCTTCCAGATTGAAGTGAATCAAGCTGGCCATGTAGTCCCAGCGTCCGAGATTCAGACCAATGAGGTGGTCGCGCAGATTGAAAATAAATTCTTCCATCTGATAGGCGATCGGATGCGACTCAACCAGAGCCATGCACTTGATGGATCCGCGCGCTAAACCTTTGGCCTGTTCGATTGCCTGGAACAGATCGCGCCACCACAAAGCTTCTTCCGCCGACTCGGATTTTGGAATATAGAAGCAGAGCGGATGCGCCAGCCGATCGGGATCGGATTGAAAAGCGACCATCGCCACATCGAAAAGCGATGCCGACATCAATTCATCATTTAGTATTCCGGCCTGGTTCAG
Organism: Pyrinomonadaceae bacterium; assembly: GCA_035601635.1. Classification (GTDB taxonomy): domain Bacteria; phylum Acidobacteriota; class Blastocatellia; order Pyrinomonadales; family Pyrinomonadaceae; genus UBA11740. Next base: position 2,849 of record DATNNY010000077.1, on the reverse strand, counting down.
ATGAAGGCCGCGAGCTCTGGTGAAGATCACGGTCCCGCTCTTTTCGATGCCGACTGTCTTATTACGTTTTAGATCGGAATAAGCCAGCTGGCCCGTGAGCGCCGCAAGAATGTTCTTAATACCTTGCACCAGGTTAGGCCAATCGTTGGCCATTGAGTCTTCGAGATCGAGCATCACGCCGGGAGCGCCAGAGTTCAACATCTTCACCACGAGCTCGGCATCGTCGGCCGGTCCCGTCATTTGATTGCGTTGATCAGCACACCAGGCGGGAATCTGAATCTTCCAATTTCCAGTAGTGGCCTTCGAGGGCGGCAGATAATTCGGCTTGCGCACCGCGTGCGAGGCGGCCAGTACTTCAGCTCTCTTCTTGATGAACGCTTGTTGCCGCGGCGTCAGTTCCCGATGAAGCGGCAACACAAAGTCCATGAACCCCTGCGGCAGATCGGTCTGCGGATCGAGCGCGGGCGGCGCCGTATTAGACCGGCGGATGCTGGCATCTGTCTGTGTCTCCATAGCAATTCCAGTCATGATTTAACGGCAAACCTTCGTTAACAAATTTAGAGGCCCAGCTCTTCGTATACGATCGTCTGTGCCCGCGGCAGGGTTTCCGTAACACCGCACACCTCAAAATCTGGATCGGGTCTACGGCTTTTGGTCTGCGATTCGAGACGATAAATGCGGCCCTCGAACAGACCATCACTTCGCATGTAAATCTCGGCGCGGCTTTGGCCGTTGGGCGAAACCTTCTCTTCAACCAGCAACATCGTTCCTCTCTTTCTGTGTGGGGCTGACGGCTCCTCTAACACCCGGCCCGGGCCCGCTCCTTCTTGTTCCGCATCGTGAACACCCACTCGACATAACGTGCTGAGAGGTTTACCATTGCGCCTTCATCAGCTGCAATGCCTGTTTCGGAATGGTGAACACAATCTTGTTTATGGCCGAATAAGCCCTAATCAAGAGCGCGGCGTTTTCTTAGCGAAAGCCCAAGGACATTGACCGCAGCAGGACACTCGGCGTTCGGTATCGTGAACAGCGTTATGTAAGCAGACCTCGCCGGGACGATGATTCTGATCCAGCAGGAACGGTAAGGAGACAGGTGACCCGCGCAGTAACCGCCGCCAACGCCGAAAGCAAGAAACGTTCTTCGAGTCGCGAGCAGGTAACCTCGGTGGAGCGTGCTCTCTCAATCCTCGAGCTGTTGGCGAGCAAGCATCAGGGCTTGAGCACGTCGGCGATTAGTCGCTCAACCAATCTGCCGAAAAGCTCGACCAGTTATTTGCTTCGCACTCTGGTCGCGCGAGGCTATGTGCGCCGCGACGCAGAGTCGGGGCAACATACTCTGGGCATCAGAGTCCTGAGTCTGGGCGGCCAGGCGATGCAGGGCAACGCCTTGCGCGAAGTCGCGATCCCTCATCTGCGCCATATTGTCGAGCGCACTCGGCTCGGCGCTCACTTCGCAGTGCTGGATCATGGCGATGCGGTCTATGTGGAGAGAATTGAGTCGCCCGGTTTCATCAAGATGGACATTTGGAACGGACGCCGGGTTGCACCCCAGGCTACGGCCGTAGGCAAAGCTCTGATTTGTGGCTTGGAACGCCAGGAGGTCCAGGAGATCGCCGCTCGTCATCGGATCAATCCCACCTCGTCAAAGACAATCACTACTCTGCCTCGTTTATGGGAGGAGCTGGCCGAAGTTCGCCGGCTGGGTTATGCGGTTGACGATGAAGAACACGCCTTAGGTGTGCGATGTGTGGCGGCGCCGGTCTTTGCCGGCAGCGGCGAGGTGGTGGCGGCGATTGGGGTCAGCGGCACTGTCAGTCAGATTAACGACGAGCAACTTTCCGCGATGGGCAATATCATGCGATCGACGGCGCTAAGATTTTCCGCTCAGCTTGGTGGCCGGCGTAGTCGTTGAAGCGTGGTCACGATCAGGCGGGACCGTGATCCGCTTGCGGGTTTTTCGATTGGAGCGCGCGGCTTCCCTTCCACAGCATCAGAGCGCTGAGCGCGCAAGCCGCCGGACACACCAGCAGCGAATACCTCATCATTCCCGGATTGCTACTCACGCCCAGCAGATCATTCAACTTCCCGATCAAAGGCGAACCGATTCCGTAGGCACAGATATTCACCGTTGAAAAATAGATGCCGATCCCGAGGCCTCTCAGATGTGGGCCGGCAACGTCATGAACATCGGCGGCGGCTGGGCCGAGCCACGATATGGCGAGAGCAAACAGAGCGCAGTTGAGCGCTAACAGCAAAGGCGTGCTGTTACTAAACAGCAGCATCAGCCAAAGCGGTATCGAAGCCAGTGCGGCGCAGGTGCTGAAGAGCATGCGTCCTCCTTTTCCGAACCGGCGGAAGCGATCGGACACATAACCGCCCATGATCGTAACCGGTACCCCGACCACGATCGCCAGAAGTCCCGCCACGGTTCCAATCAGCGCCAGACTCAAGCCGTGCACGCGCACAAAAAAGGATGGCACCCAGATACCGAGATTGTTTGAGGCTATTCCAAACAGGCCGTAACCGAGATAGAGGTATCTGAGCGGAACGGATCGAAAAAGAATTCTCCAGTCCTTGCTACTGAATCGGACTGTAACCACCTCAGTGCGGCCGCGCTGCTGCTCTCTCAGAAAGAACACCACCACTGCGAGAAATAATCCGGGGAATCCGAGAAAGTAGAAGGCCCAGCGCCAGCCATAATTCTGTCCAATCCAACCACCCAGGAAAAAAGCGAGGCCGCTGCCGATCGCAATGCCGGACGAGTAGACACCCTGAACGGTGGCGCGCATCCGCGGCGGAAAATAATCGCTGAGCAAAGAGAGCGCCGCCGGCCCCAGCGTCGCTTC
>DATNNY010000076.1:0-6203 GCA_035601635.1 Pyrinomonadaceae bacterium | reverse complement strand
GTGCCGATCCTGGAGCGGCTGGGAATAAGTCCAATAACCGAACAACAGTTTCGTTTGGCTGACGGATCGAAAATCGTTCGCAAGAAGGGTATAGCACTGTTCAGATACGGAGAACGAGTTGGAGGCGCTGATGTCATATTCGGTGAAGAAGGTGACAGCACCCTTCTGGGCGCTTTCACGCTTGAGGCGCTGGGCCTCGCGCTTGACCCACTACGCCGAGAACTAAAGCCGCTCCCTATGGTACTAGCTCTTAACAGTAAGGATTGAAGTAAGCACAATCGGAGAGTCTTAATGCCAGAGTTCGTAAAAGTTGCCAGGACCGACGACATTCCTGCCGGCCAGGCGACGATGGTCGAGGTCAACGGTAAAGAGATTGCACTTTTCAACGTCGGTGGTTCGTTCCACGCTATCGACAACACTTGCACGCACGTGGGCGGGCCGCTGTGTGAGGGCGCAGTCGAAGGTGTTGAGGTAACTTGTCCCTGGCACGGTGCAGTGTTTGATGTCACCACCGGTGAGGTGCTCGGTCCTCCGGCCGGCCAGGGCGTAACCCGATATAACGTTCGAGTCGATGGCCCGGACATCGAAGTCGAAGTCTGAAAGTCTTAGTGAGAGATTGACGTGGATCTTCAGCTAAAACCTATCTCGAAGGACGGCATTCCCGAAGCTATCTCGAAAGCGGAGCTGTACCGCAATCTAAACGAGCCTGGCGAAGCCGAGTCGATTTGCCGCGACATTCTGGCTGCTGACCCTGAGAATCAAACAGCACTTCGTCTGCTCGGCCTTTCGATCACCGACCAATTCACCGGTAATTCGTCTGATCGTTACAGCGAAGCAGAGAGTATTTTCCAGAGTTTGCGAAACGAATATGAGCGTCTCTATTACGCCGGCATTCTTCACGAGCGACAAGCGAAGGCCCAGCTCGCCGTGGGCCGCCCGCCATACACGGTGGCGCCGCTTTTTGAGCAAGCGCTGGATTACTTTGAAAAGGCCGAAGCAATCAGGCCCCATGGAAATGACGACGCGATTTTGCGCTGGAATCGTTGCGTGCGCATTCTGCAAAGCCGGCTCGGGTCCGATTGGCGAAAGCTGATCGAAACGATTGACGCCGGCGACAGTCCACCGATCTGATCTCGGGAAGCCCACAACTATTTGTCCTGCCACGCTTCAATCCATCGGATGTTTCTTTGCTTCACAAAGTACTTGACATAGCAGAAGAGTCCGGTATAAGTTTACCGGCTAGATGATTCGCCTGGCTAAATCGCCGCAACCACCCGCACTCCACGACCGCGCAATGGATAATTTGCGCTACATCCGGGAAACGATGGAACGGGCCTCTGCTTTTACGGCAGTGCCGGGTTGGGGACAGGTGGCGATTGGCGTGACCGCACTGGCGGCAACCTATCTGGCAGCGCGTCAGCCCACCGCTCGCGGGTGGCTGGAAATCTGGGTGGCTGCAGCTATCATTTCATTGCTGATTGCCGGTTGGTTGATGGATCGAAAGGCGCGCGCTTTAGGTACTCCCTTGCTTTCAGGTCCTGGCCGCAAGGTCGCCTTCAGCCTTTCGCCGCCGATGGTCGTGGGCGCCCTTTTAACCGTAGTCCTGTTTCGAGCGGGATTGACCAAAGCCATTCCCGGAATGTGGCTGCTGCTCTATGGGACCGGCGTAGTCACCGGCGGAATGTTTTCCGTTAGTGTGGTGCCCGTGATGGGCATTTGCTTCATGGTCCTGGGGGCAGTTGGGCTGTTCACCCCGGCTGCCTGGGGCGATTGGCTGATGGCCGCCGGCTTTGGCGGTCTGCATATAATTTTCGGAACAATTATCGCGAGGAAATACGGTGGCTAAGGCGCTGAGACACGAAGTAAAAACCGGAGAAACCGAGAAGGAGCGACTTCGCGGGGTCCATGGGGGTGCGCCCAGGAGCACGCACGAGATTGATCGTTTGATTCACGAGAGACTGCGTCTGGGAATCATTAGCGCTCTGGCGGTCAATGATTCGCTCACTTTCAAAGAACTGAAGCACACAGTGAAGACAACTGACGGCAATCTGAGTGTGCACGCGCGCAAACTCGAGGAAGCAGGATACGTCAATTGTTCAAAGACTTTCGCGGGCCGCACGCCCAAGACCGAATATAGTTTGACCGCGGCCGGCCGGCGGGCGCTGGAGCGTTATCTGGATCATATGGAAGCGTTGATTGGCCGAATGCGAAAGTCCTAGGCGACCCGGCTCGGAAATTTTTTTTGCATTTGAGCTTTGCCAACCAAAGCGCTTTACTATGATTTAGAGAGAGCTTTCGATGAACACTAATGTAAATTTGTTAGCACTCATTGGTCACCAGAATAGTCCACTTCACCGCAAGACCATATTCCAACTTTAAGATCCTCGGTCCAGTTGAATGGAAAGCTACGACGTAATTGTGGTGGGAGCCGGCCTCGCGGGTCTGCAAGCGGCACGTTTACTGGCCCAGCGTAACTATCGAATTCTGCTTATCGATCGAAAATCGGCCCTGGATCAATCGATTCACACTACCGGGATTTTTGTGCGAAGAACGTTGGAAGATTTTGCGTTTCCCGCCGATTGTCTGGGGCCGCCGGTCCGACATGTCACACTCTATTCGCCTGCGCGAAGGTCTCTGAAGCTGGTTAGCCCCTTTGACGAATTTCGGGTGGGCCGCATGGGTCCGCTCTATCAAAGGTTTCTTGACAATGCTGTCCATGACGGGGTGGAGTGGATGCCGGCCACCACCTATGTTGACCACGACCAGCTGAAAGATGAAACGATTGTTCGGCTTGAGAGTTCGCGACATGCGCATTCAGTACGCACTCGCTACATCATCGCCGCCGACGGAGCGAATTCGCGTGTGGCGCGCAACCTCGGGTTGGAAGTCAATCGCGAGTGGATCGTCGGCGTCGAAGAAGTTCTGGCCGGCGTACCGCTTGATGGGCCGCCCAGGCTTCATTGTTTCCTTGATCCCTGCCTGGCCCCAGGTTACCTCGCCTGGCTGGTACACGACGGCGAAGAAGTTCACCTGGGCGTCGGTGGCTATCGGGCGCGTTTCGATCCGATAAGAGCTCTACGCGAGTTTCGCGTGAGCGTGGACGCCATCGTCGATTTCAGCAACGCCAGACTCATCGAGCGAAGGGGCGGCCGCATACCAGTCGGTGGAGTCTTGCGGCGTATTGCTAACGATCAAGGTCTGTTGGTCGGCGATGCCGCCGGGGCGGTATCACCGTTAACCGCAGGCGGACTTGATCCCTGTATGCGGCTTTCAACGTTCGCTGCTCGGGTGGCCGGCGATTATCTTCAAACGGGTGATCCAGCCGCGCTCGCCGATTACTCCGGAGAATTGTTTCGCGCACGATTCATTTCGCGGCTCTGGATGCGACGCATGATGGCTCATATGCAATCGCCGGCGTTGCTCGAGATCGGATGTGCCCTGATGCGCCTGCCTCTGTTGAATTCGTTGGCTTGGCATGTGTTCTTTGGGCGGGGTTCGTTTCCAGATATGGATCCGTGTCCGGTCTCACAGCCCGCTGTTTCAGCTGGATGAGATCGAAGCTCCAACCCAATGTAGATGTGCGCAGACTGTATCTGTGGGAGGCCACGTGGCTGTCGGACAATTGCGAGACGACAATGGGCCCATCCAAATGAAAGTGTTCGAGGCATTCCAATTTCGACCAACTAACGACGCATCCGCGCCAGGGAGTACTTCCATGTTCAAACGCATCGCCGCAATTGCTTTCATCTTTTTATGCACGACCGTTGCCTGGGCCGTCCTGGGGACGACGATTTTTCAACGCACGTACTCATCCGACAGTTCATCGGGGGTTCGTGTGGCATCGACCTGGGGCGCGCCGCAGAATCAGTTGCCGCCGGTAGCCGCCTACGATGAGATGGTCCCGAAGAAGGAGGTGACTACCGAGAACGGTCAGAAGAAAGAAGTTGTAACGCAGGAGAAGGTGACCAACATTCTGCCGCTGGAAAGCAGTCACCTGAATGTCGATCTCAACCTCGAGCACAGACAGAAGGGCCTGCTGTGGTACAGCACCTACAAAGTTGGCTTTGACGGCTCCTATTTGTTTCGCAATCCGAGTGACAAAGATCAGACGATCTCTTTCACCCTGAATTTTCCCACGGCTCAGGCGATTTACGACGATCTGGTATTCACCGTTGATGACGTGCCAATCAGTTTGACGAACGAGAAGAACAGCGCCAGCGGGACCGCGCACGTAGCGGCCGGGAAAACTGCCAATCTGAAAGTCGGATACAAATCGCAGGGATTGAACGACTGGCATTACAGCTTTGCCAATCCAGAAGTGAACAGCCCGGGTTATGATCCGACCCGGACGGTCGGCGTAAACGTTGCTCAAGTGCGCGAATTTTCGCTGAAGATGACTACCAACTTCAAAGATATCGATTTCCCCGAGAACACACTTTCACCCACTGAAAAGACCGAAACGGCGAATGGCTGGGCCCTGAACTGGAACTACAAGAACCTGGTCTCAGGCTATCAGATTGCGATGACCATGCCTGAGAAACTACAGCCGGGCCCGCTTGCGGGACGCATCAGTTTCTTTGCTCCGGTCTCGCTGTTCTTCTTTTTCTTTCTCATGCTAATCATTACTACCCTGCGCGGCATTGAATTGCATCCCATGAATTACTTCTTTCTCGCCGCGGCCTTCTTTTCGTTCCATCTGCTGTTGGCTTACCTGGTCGATCACGTTTCGATTCATCTGGCATTCGGCATCTGCTCGGCAGTGTCTGTGTTTCTGGTAGTTTCATATCTGCGTCTGGTGATAGGTACGCGCTTTGCGGTTCGCGAAGCAGCGCTCGCTCAATTCATCTATCTGGTCGCTTTTTCTTACGCGTTCTTCCTGAAAGGATTCACCGGGCTGGCCATTACGATCGGTTCAATCATCACTCTGTTTGTCGTAATGCAGGCGACCGGGAAAATTCGCTGGAAGGAAAAGTTTGCGGCGGGAGAAAATCCGACTACGTCCGTTAATGCTGCGTGAGGGACTGGTGCAGCATGACTTTCAAACAAGCGGCCTTTTATCCTTTTGCGCTTGGATGCAGTTGTCTCCGCACTCAACTCTTTACCGCAGAATCAAAGGGAGCTGGTACATATATCGTGATTAAACGCCGGAAGTAATTGCCCGATTCAGATCTCAAATCCAGAGTTGACCTCCCTCACCGGAGCAGAGCAGCCGAGACAGAACCGGGAGCGATACCACATTCAACTTGCCATTTTCAATTTCGAGGGAAGACAACTGTAGGGAGGCGGTTGAGTGGCGCCATCCGGTCGCTATCGCTCCCGGTTCTGTATCGAGCGATTCCGTGTGGCACCGAATTGCGCTGAATCATTGGGCCTCTGACTAAATACAACACACCAAATGAAGATACGGAGCAGATGACCGCAAGTGTTAGAATACCTACAAACATATGCCGCAGGATGAGAAGAGAATGACCAGGCAACCGAAAGGCATCAAGCGCACTCGTCAACAAACCGGTTCCGCGGTCACGCCGGAAGAATTCCTGTCACTGAAAAACCCAAAAGGTAATCTGGTTCTGCAAATCGGAAGCGAACGTGTTTCGCTCACCAGTTTGGAACGCGTTTATTGGCCGGATGAGAAGCTTACGAAATTCGATCTACTAAGCTATTACCTCCACATAAGTTCACACCTGATGCCTTTTCTTAAAGAACGTCCGGCGATCCTGCAACGTTATCCGCGCGGAATTAAGGCGCCGATGTTTTTTCAGCAGGATCTGGAGAGCGCGCCCGCCTTCATTAAGACCGTGCGCCTGACGAACCAGGAAGGCCGCGAGTTGAACTATGCGATTTACACCACGACCGGATCGCTGCTGCATTTTGTAAATCTGGGGACCATCGAACAGCATCCGTGGCATTCGACGACAAAGCATCTGGACAAGCCTGATTACCTGATGCTGGATCTCGATCCTAAAGCAGCGCCCTGGCAAAACGTTTTGGAGGTCGCGTTGGTTTGTAAGCAGGTTTTGGACGAACTGGGCTTGCCGGCTTTTCCCAAGACGTCGGGCTCGTCAGGCATACACATCTACGTACCGCTAAAACCGAAATGCGATTACGGCAGAATCGCTGAGATTGCTACGGCGCTCGCGAACGAAGTCGCCCATCGGGCGCCAAAGATAGCGACGACGCAGCGCTCGCTCGCGAAGCGCGAG
>DATNNY010000075.1:0-15031 GCA_035601635.1 Pyrinomonadaceae bacterium | reverse complement strand
CAACGCTCAACGTGCGCGGCGCGCAGCGAACCAATGAACTGCAACGCATCGCGATGGACGAATCGCGTTTAAAGATTCCGCTCATCTTCGGTTTCGACGTCATTCATGGCTCCCGCACAATCTTTCCCATTCCTTTGGCCGAGGCCAGCAGTTGGGACCCGGCTCTCGCCGAAAAATCTACCAGCATCGCCGCCATAGAAACGTATTCGCAAGGGGTCCGTTGGACGTTTGCGCCAATGCTGGACATTGCACGCGACCCCCGCTGGGGCCGTATCACCGAAGGAGCCGGCGAAGATCCTTATCTGGGTGCGGCCTTCGCGCGCGCCCGAGTGACAGGTTTTCAAGGCGGTGATTACAGTGCGCCGGGAAAGATTCTCGCCTGCGCCAAACACTGGGTTGCTTACGGGGCCGCGGAAGGAGGACGCGACTACAACACCACGGAATTGTCTGAGCAGACGCTGCGCGAGATTTACTTCCCTCCCTTCAAAGCTGCGATTAATGCCGGCGCGGGCACAGTGATGAGCGCCTTTAATGACTTGAACGGTGTGCCAACTTCTGCGAATCCATTCACGCTTACCAGGGTCCTGCGTGGTGAATGGAAGTTTGATGGTTTCGTCGTCAGCGACTACACCTCGGTAAAGGAGCTTATTAATCATGGCGTGGCGGCGAATGATAAGGAGGCCGCGCAGGCCGCGCTGAATGCGGGCGTCGATATGGAAATGGTTAGTCGTCTATTCAACGAGCAAGGCCCTGAACTACTGAAGGAAGGAAAAGTATCGCAGGCCACCATTGATGAAGCGGTGCGCCGAATTCTGCGAATAAAATTTCGCCTGGGATTGTTCGAACATCCTTATACGGCTGAAGCTCCCGAGAGCGACAGTTTGCTTACCCGCACCAATCGAACTGCCGCGCGCGAGATTGCCGGGCGCTCGATGGTCCTCTTAAAAAATGAACGTGACACATTGCCGCTCAACCGTACTATCGGTTCGATTGCGGTCATTGGGCCACTGGCTGACGACCACCGCACTCCGCTCGGCTGGTGGGCCGGCGATGGAAAACCTGACGACACAATCACTCCTTTAGCCGGCATCAAGGCAAAAGTGTCGTCAAAGACAAAGGTAGGCTATGCGAAAGGATGTGACACACTGGGCGATTCCACAGCGGGCTTCGCGGAAGCAGTAGCGTTGGCGCGAGCCAGCGAAGTGGCGGTCGTATTCGTAGGCGAGACGTCCGAAGTGGTTGGTGAAGCCGCTTCCAAGAGTTCACTGGATCTGAGCGGTCGTCAAATGGATCTGGTAAAGGCGATCTACGCGACCGGCAAGCCAACCGTGGTCGTGCTGATCAACGGACGGCCTTTGACTATTGGTTGGATTGTCGATAACGAGCCCGCGATCCTGGAGGCCTGGATGGGCGGCACAGAGGCCGGCAACGCAATCGCAGACGTGCTTTTTGGTGACGTAAATCCCGGAGGCAAATTACCTGTCACTTTCCCGCGCACAGTGGGTCAGGTGCCGATCTACTACAACCACATGAACACGGGACGACCGCCAGACGCAAACAACCGATACACTTCAAAATATCTGGACGTTCCCTGGACGCCACAATTCCCTTTTGGTTTTGGACTGAGCTACACACAATTCAAAATCAGCAATCTGCAACTCAGCGCTCAACAGATCCGGCCGGACGGCAAGTTAACGGTGACCGTCGAAGTGGAAAATGTGGGCCGGCGCGCCGGCGATGAAGTGGTCCAGCTGTACCTTCGCGATGTGGCAGCCAGCATGACCCGACCAGTAAAAGAGTTGAAAGGCTTTCAGCGGGTAACGCTGCGACCCGGCGAAAAGCGTCGAATTGAATTCACCCTGGATGCTGATTCTCTGGGCTTTTACAATCGCGAGATGAAGTTTGTGGTTGAGCCTGGTGAGTTCAAGGTGATGGTGGGATCGAGCTCGGAAGATCTCATCGAGTCAAAGTTCGTGGTCGAGTAGCACCAGTTGTTGAAGAACCTCATGTACTCAGCCCGCAGTCATGCAATCTCTGCCTTGCATATATGTCTCTCCTCAATCCTGTTGCTGGCCGTTTGCCTTTCAGTTGCGCCCAGCTCATTGCAGAGCGCTCCGGCGGCGGACAGGTTCTCGCCGACCGATCTGCAGTTTCTCGAAGATCTCGAACAGCGGTCGTTTCATTATTTCTGGGACCAGGCTGATCCGAAGACGGGCCTGGTGCCTGATCGCGCGCGAACCGATGGGTCACCTCTCGATCAGAATCATCAAAACGTCGGCAGTATTGCTGCGACCGGCTTTGGCTTAACGGCCTTATGCATTGGCGCTGAACACCATTGGATCGAATCAACCGAAGCACGTGAACGCACGCGGAAAACTTTGCGCTTTTTTGCGCGCCAGGCTTTTCAGGAACATGGCTGGTTCTATCACTGGCTCGATACAAAAACCGGTGAGCGCAGATGGAACAGCGAAGTTTCTTCGATCGACACTGCGTTGCTGCTGGGGGGGGTGCTGACGGCGCGTCAATACTTTCGCGAAGATCGGGAAATCGGCGAGTTGGCCACGCTGATCTATGACCGCGTCGACTTTCGCTGGATGCTGAACGGTGAATCGCTTCTTCTTTCGCACGGCTGGAAACCGGAAACAGGCTTTCTTAAACCGCGCTGGGACACCTTCAGCGAAGACACTATTCTCTATCTCCTGGCCATCGGCTCGCCGGCGCATGGCATCTCGCCGCACTCCTGGTCCGCGCTGTGGCGCGATCGCTATCGCTACGAAGGCCACGCATACTTCACCACCATCGGGGTGCCCCTCTTCATGCATCAGTACGCGCACTCCTGGATTGATTACCGCCAGCGTCGAGAAACTGCCGGCGACCATATCGATTATTTTAAGAACTCGATTGAAGCCACGCTCGCGCATCGGGCCTTCTGCATTAACTTGTCCCGGGAGTTCCCGGGCTACGGCGCTAACATCTGGGGAATCACAGCGTCAGACAGCGCGAATAGGTATCTGGCCTGGGGCGGACCTCCAATCGATCCGGCAATCGACGGTACGGTTGTTCCGTCAGCTGCAGGAGGCTCTTTGATGTTCACGCCTGAGCTCAGCCTCGCCGCGCTGGGTGAGATGCGCGCCAAGTTTGGCGACCGCATCTATGGCCGGTATGGATTCGTTGATGCCTTTAATCCCAATACCGGATGGACTGACAGCGACGTGATTGGTATCAATGTAGGAATTATTCTGTTGAGCGCTGAGAACGCTCGCAGCGGAAATGTTTGGAGCTGGTTCATGCGCAACGCTGAGATTCCGCGCGCGCTTCAGCGTGCGGGTCTGTTGAAATATGGAGTTAGGCCAGCAGCGAAGAAAGGACTGCGCAAAGCAGCATGAAAGTAATCGACGGGTACCCGGGTTTAATGGCGATAGCACCAACCGAAGACGAACGTTGCCCGGTGTTCAGTTTATTGCCGAGCTGATTAACGAGCGGCGTTCACGCCGCTTGCCCGAAGGGTTACTAGACCAGCTGTTTACAGAAGGGTTGGTTGCCGAGCATTGCTCCAAAGCCCGCTTCAGCGGGTTTACTCGACTTGTATCGGCACGAAGGATCTGAAATGAGTGGTAAACTGAAGCCGCAATCCCAGATGTGCGAGGGGCGAGCACCTGGAACAACTCTACCCACGATCAGAATAGAGCTAAAGCGGAACGATAAGCGCGCTGAAGCGCGCTAATCGGTTTTTCGCAGCGCGACCCAGCCGTAAAACGGCTGGTCTAGTAACCCTTCGGGGAAGCCGCGTGAACGCGACTACAGAAATTCTAGTTTGTGTTGCGAGCAACCAACGCGAACGGTTGGTATGGTATTTAGTGCGGGAAAGCTGTATGGATCGGCTCACCTCAATCTCCGTTGAAATATCCGATAACCCCACGCCGGCAGTGAAATCGCGGGCAACCCCACCGAACGTTGCTTTCCCGAATTCTCAACGACTGGCGCATCGGGCGGCTGCGGCGCGCCAACCTCAGGAGTAATCTCAGTATAAGCTGCGGACTCACCGGCTTCGACGACGCCCAGAAAAGTCTGATTGGAAAAGTTAATTGCGACCAGCACTTCGTCGTCGACACCACGCCGAACGTAGGTCACAACGCGGGACTCGTCTGAATTGTGCAACCATTCCAGCGAACCGCGGCGCAGCGCATTGCCGCTCTGGCGTAGCGCGATCATTCTTTGATAAAAGAGCTGAAACTCGGACCTGCGTTCAGCGATTGGCCAGAAGATCGGCAGCTTTTCAAACAGGGCCGGCGCGCCCGACTCGGTCGTATCGCCCACTTCCATGCCGTTATAGAGCAGTGGCACTCCATCCAGAGTAAACACAAAAGCCGACGCTGCCAGAGCCGCAGGTTCGCCGAAACGCGCGATGGCCCGCCGTTCGTCGTGGTTGTCTGAGAAGCGCAGATGCAGCGCGCCTCGCGGCCACTCTTTGATTTCCTCTTCCCAGGCCATGCGTAAATCAGACGCCCGGCCGCGTCCCTGCAAGACGTCGGTCAGAGCGCTATGCAACGGCCATGAGTAATCGAGCTCGAACGCTTTCATCTCGAGCTCCGGTTTGTGTGCTTCGGCCAGCATGAAAATGTCTGGTTTGATCTTATCTAATTCGCTTCGCGCTTTTTCCCAGAAGTCAGTCGGCACGTCGCCGGCTACGTCACAGCGAAACCCGTCGAGGTCGAATTCGCGGATCCAGAACTTGAGCATCTCTGTCATGTACTCTCGCAACTTCGGGTTGTCGTAATTCAACTGGGCTACGTCAAACCAGTCGTGCGGGTAGGTAATTTTGCCGGCGGCATCGTGTCGATAAAACTCGGGCCACTTCATCATCACGCTGTCCCAGGAAGTGTGATTAGCTACAATGTCAATAATCACCTTCATGCGCCGCTTATGCGCTTCCCTAATCAATTGCTTGAGATCGTCTCTGGTGCCGTAGTCGGGATTAATTGCATAGTAATCACGCACCGCGTAGGGACTGCCGATGGTCCCCTTCTTCTTTTCCTGGCCGATCGGATGAATGGGCATCAGCCAAACGATCGTAACGCCGAGAGTCTTCAAACGATCGAGTTGCGCAGTGATACTGCGGAAGTTGCCTTCGGCAGAAAACGCTCGCGGATAGATTTCATAGATCACCCCGTCGCGCACCCAATCGCGAGCCGGGCGGGCCATTGCCTTCGCCACGTTGGGCTGTGATTGCTGAGCGCGGCCAGTTGCAGAGATCAGCAATCCAACGACAATCGCCCGACACAGAAGACCTTGCGACCATTTCCTTGGCATCTTCACTTTTACCGTTCTTTGTCTAAGTTGCGCACGGAAAGCCACCTTTGGAAGAACCAAGCGGCAGTTACGATCCACGAAATAACACGAATCAGTTTCGTATGGGTTCGTGGATCGCTTTGTCTTTCGACTTCACTTATCAATCAATCCTGTGCTGGGTACGGGCTGTGCGCCTTCAACCACCGTCAAGGGTGCCTGCTCGTCAGCTTCGATCACTTCATCCAACACCGCGGTGTCGGCCACATCGCGCACGCGCATCACCAGGAGTGCGGCCAACAGCATGAAAACTCCCCCAATCAGCACGACGTAGAGAGAGCTGCGCGGGTTGTTCACGCCAAAGATCCCGCGGATTAGGGGTCCGAATGTAAGCGCCTGTGTAATTTCGGGGATGACGATAAAAAAGTTGAAGACACCCATGTAGACGCCCATGCGCGCCGCCGGCAATGCACCCGACAGGATGGCGTATGGCATCGAAAGTATCGACGCCCAAGCGATGCCCACGCCCACCATCGATAGCACCAGCATCCAGGGATTACTTATAAAATAGATTGACAACAAGCCGAGCGCACCGCAGATCAAGCAGAGCGCATGGACAGTCTTGCGGCTGGTGGCCTTAGCCAGGGCGGGCAAGAGAAACGCCACCGCAAAGCAGGTGATGTTCATGAAGGACATCGCAAAGCTGCCCCATTCGACGCCGTGCGTATACGCTTCGGACTTTGGATCGAAGGCGCCAAAGACATGACGCGCGACGGCCGGAACATAGAACAGCCACATACAGAACAGCCCGAGCCAGGTAAAGATTTGGACCGGCGCTAGCTGTCGCATCGTCTTCGGCATCTCTCGTAAGGCCGTAAGAATTTCGTTCAGTCCAGCGGCCACGCCTGACTTTTCGCGTCGCATCCGGTTGAATGCTTCCATGTCTGCGGGTGGATATTCCTTTGAAGTAAAAACCGTCCACAGCACCGCCAGTAGAAACGCCCCCGCCCCAATCTGGAAGGCGTACTTGATCGTAAGCGGGATTCCGCCCTGGGTATTCCCCGTAACGCCAAAGCGCCGAAAAGCCAGGGGCAACCAGCCCGCGAATGTCGCTCCCAGACCAATAAAAAACGACTGCATAACGAAACCGGCGGTGCGCTGATCGGAATTCAACTTGTCGGCGACAAAGGCGCGGAACGGCTCCATGCTCACGTTGATGCTGGCGTCGAGGATCCAAAGCAGTCCGGCCGCCATCCACAGACTTCCAGAAGTTGGCATAAAGAAAAGCGCGGTGCTGGCCAGAATAGCGCCCACCAGAAAGTATGGCCGCCGGCGGCCCAGAGGGCTCCACGTGCGATCGCTCATCGAGCCAATGATTGGTTGAATGATCAAACCAGTGAGCGGCGCAGCCAGCCAGAGGATTGGCAGTTGGTCGGGGTTTGCGCCGAGCTTTTCATAGATGCCGCTCATATTGCCGAGCTGCAACCCCCAGCCAAATTGAATTCCAAGAAACCCGAAACTCATGTTCCAAATCTGCCAGAAGCTCAAGCGCGGTTTTTGCATATTGCCCCTCTCAATCTCGTTTAGAGGCGGGCGTCGCCCGCCAGCCGATTTCACTTACCAATGAAGGTTCCGAACTATCCTCGAAGGGCGAGCAACGCCCGCCTCGACACGCGCCACAGTCTTATCTCGCGTACAAACTAATATCTTCCAAAACTACTTCGCGATCGAGGGAAAGCGAGTACATTAACGTCCGCGCCATGTTTGACAGGTGAATGAAACCCGGCTTTGGCTTTGCATCCGCGCCGCTGTTCTCAACGTCGACCAGGCCGGGACAAAAATTGAAGACGCGAATATTGGCGTCTGCCTTACGAACGTGATCACGCAACGCCTCGGCATAACCCAGCAAACCAAATTTCGACGCGCAATAGGAGGGGACGTCCGCGTAGCCATGCTTTCCCGCTTGTGAAGAGACGTTGACGATGTCGCCAAACTCGTTGGCTATCATAAACGGCAGGACCGCCCGGACCAGTTGCATCACGCCGCGCAGGTTGGTGTCCATCACTTTGTCCCAACCTTCTTCGGTGATCTGATCAGCCGTCTCGGGGACTGCCAGACCGGAATTATTAATTAGAATGTCGAGCGCTTCATGTTCTGCAACTACATGTCCCACCAGGGCGTCGATCAGTTTGCGTTCGCGAATGTCGAATGCGTAGGGAAAGACTCTCTCTGCGCCGAGCTTTAGATTAAGTTCCTCAGCTGTATGTCGCAGCACATCTTCTCTGCGCGAAGCAATGATGACGCGGGCGCCTGCCGTCGCCAGGGCCTCGGTGAAGGCGCGGCCGATACCCGTGCCTCCGCCGGTCACCAGCGCTACTTGATCTGAGATTGGCTTGTTCTTCATCGACAGTGATCCGCGAACGTTGTTTGACGTGCGAGCTTGAGAGGCTGTTCCCTGCCGCGGCAGAGCCGCAACACTCGTCACCCGGATAATCAGCGCGGTACGAATAGCGCCACCGAGCGTGGTGGCAACATCACGCTTAGCTTCCCGTTCTCAATTTTGACCTCTTTGCCAGGCGTCAGACGATCGACTAATTTATCGCCGTTCGCCAATCCAACGGGCGTCACTGCGAATTCAATAGTCGCAGGGTTCGCATCATTGTTGATTGCCGTCAACACCACGCTGGTTTTCATTTTGCGAGCGTAACAATACTGCTGAGCAGAAACATGAAGATTAACCAACTCGCCCCGTTGCAGCGGCAAAAGCCCTGTGTGTAGATGCGCCATCTTGCGCACAAACTCAAACGCATCCTGCTCCTGTTGATTCCGTCCTTCTCTCGTGAACGCATTTCTCTTATCGCCCGGAAAACCTCCCGGAAAATCGGTGCGCGCAGTTGGCTCGTCCGGACCGGTCATCCCAATTTCATCACCGTAGTAAAGCTGCGGCACACCTCGGGTGGTGAGCACAAATGCGTTCGCCAGTTTAAGACCGGCTACGGTTGCGCCCTGCTCGCTCATGAAGCGCCCATCATCGTGGCCGCCCAGCAGTGTCACCAGGATGTCTGGGTTAGTGTAGAGATAATCTTTCGCTAAGGTCTTTGGAACCTCTTCGAGGTTCTGGCCTTCGGCGAAAGCGTGACGAATTGGATAGAACAGCGGAAAATCCAGGAGCGAATCAAGACCCGAATCAGCGCCGTCACGCACCACACCACCCTGAAAGTAAGACGTATGGATCACGTCGCCATCCTTCACTTCACCGACAACGGTGAATTTTGGATACTCGCGTTTGATTGCCGCAGTCCATTGGCGCCAAAAAGTATTCGGCACGTATTGCCAGGTGTCCATGCGAATGCCGTCAAGCCCGCTTACGCCAATCCACCACAGCGTGTTCTGAATCAAATAGCGCGCCACCTCCGGATCGTGCTGATTCAGATCAGGAAGAAAATCGAGGAACCAGCCCTCCATCGTCTCTTTTTTTAAGCTCTCGACCGCACGCGGATCATGAAGTGTCCATGTCTGAAAGACATTCTTCAAATGATGCTGCCGGGTGCCGTTGAACCAGGTCGGCGTCGGGGGATCGTCAACCCACGGATGATAAGGGCCGGTATGGTTAACGACTTCATCCTGAATGATCTTAAGTCCGAGCTTATGGGCAGCTGCGACCAACTCACTCAGCTTGGCAAGGTTGCCAAAGTGTTCTTCGACTGCGTAAAAGTCCTGGGGATTGTAGCCGTGAAAACCGGTGCAGGGTTTTCCGTCTTTGAGCTCGATTTCGTTCAGCCGATCGTAGTTGTCATACCACGGCGTCAGCCAGAGAGCGGTCACCCCGAGATCTTTCAAGTAAGGCAGATGATTGATGATCCCCTGCAGATCGCCGCCATGGTAGTAAAACTTATTCGTCCGATCATAGAGCCCGCGCGATTGCGCGGGATCATTGTTTGCTGGATCGCCGTCACTAAAACGATCGATCATGATCAGATAGATAACGTCAGCGGGCGAAAAGCCCTGAAAGCGGCCAGCTTGCTCCAGAGGATGCAGGACCTGGAACGGGACCTCGGTCGATCCTCCGGCGGTAGTGAGCTTCAAATAACGTAGTCCTGGCTTCGCCTGCGGATCGATCTGAACGTCGGCGAACAGGTAAGTGCCCGCCGCGTTTACTTTGGTCGCGCCCACGCGCAGCCCTTCGGCGCCGGCCACCCGAGCATCACCAAGATTAGCTCCGCGGATCAACAAGCGCACCGGGTTGATTGAATGGTCCGCCCACCAACTCGGCGGATCGACCTTGAGTACTCGAGGAGTGTTTTGAGAGAAGCAGAGTTGGACGGTTAATAGCAGAATCAGCGCGGCAAAGATGAATTTAAACGCAAAGGACGGGGCGCGATTGTCCTTTTCGTCATTCGCCGAACGCGCTCGAAGCGCTGGATGTTCCGATGGTCGCATTATTTATTTCTCGACTACCGCAACTCTGCCATACAAAGCAGTCAAGTCTCTCAACCGCTTAGCGAGCTCATCATTCAATGCATCGGTTTTCACTCGCCACGACCAATTACCCGTGGTGCTGTTCGGCAGATTCATGCGCGCTTCGGTCCCCAGGCCCAGCAAGTCCTGCAGCGGCACAACCGCCGTGTCGGCAACCGAGGCCGACACTGCGCGAATAAAATCCCAACTGATCTCTTTGCCATCGGAATTAAGATAGTTGAGACAAAACTCGCGCTCAATTTCGATCTGGGCGGCGTCGCGAGTTGACCCTTCGCCGGCGACGCTCTGAAACCAACCGACAGTGGTGTCGTTATCATGCGTTCCGCTATAGACCACTACATTGGAGTGATAGTTATGAGGCAGATCGTGATTCTTTGTGTCGCTGCTGAAGGCAAACTGCAAAATGCGCATCCCGGGAAAGCCGAAGTCGTCCCGCAGCTTTTCAACTTCAGGAGTAATAACGCCGAGGTCTTCCGCGATGATTGGCAGTTCACCCAGGTCATTACGGATCGCGATGAACAATTCCCTTCCCGGAGCTTCGACCCAACGGCCGCGCTCGGCGGTTTGATCGCCTCCGGGGATTTCCCAGCAGGCGACAAAGCCGCGAAAATGATCGATGCGCACAATGTCTACTGTCTGCAGAGTCGCTCTAACTCGTTCGACCCACCAGGCAAAGCCATCGGCCCGCATGCGCTCCCAGTCGTAAAGAGGATTCCCCCACAACTGTCCTGTCTTACTGAAATAGTCAGGTGGCACCCCGGCCACAACCACCGGTGTTCCGTCCGGATTAAGATTGAACTGAGCGGGATTGGTCCAGACGTCAGCAGAATCATGCGCCACAAAGATCGGAATATCGCCGATGATCTTTATGCCTCGATCATGACAATAGCTCTTGAGGTCGAACCATTGTTGAAAGAAAAGAAACTGATAAAACTTCTGCGCTTCGACCTGCTTGCTCAGTTCGTCCTGCGCAGCGCTGATCGCATCGGGTTCTCTTCGCACCAGTGCAGGGTCCCATCCGTTCCAGGCTATGCCGCCGTGCGTATCCTTCAAAGCGCGGAACAAGGCATAGTCATCGAGCCAGCTGGCATGTCGACCACAAAATTCCTTGAACGAATCATCAAGATTCTGATTACTCTCTCGCTTGAAGGCGGCAAATGCCTGGAGCAAAATGCGATCTTTGCTTTTGTGGACGGCTTCAAACTCGACGCGTCCGTCGATAGACTCCGGAATTTCTTTGAGGTCATCTCGCGATAGCAACCCATCAGCGACGAGTCGATCCGGACTCACGAGCAGAGTGTTACCGGCAAAAGCCGAATAGCACGCGTAAGGCGAATCCCCGTAACCGGTAGGTCCGAGCGGCAGCATTTGCCAAAGAGTCTGGCCCGATGCCGCCAGGAAATCGGCAAAAGCGTAGGCGTGCGGGCCGAGATCGCCAATGCCGTAAGGCCCGGGCAGCGAGGTCGGATGAAGCAGCACACCACTTGATCTGGGAAACTTCATAGACTCCAAATCCGTTTGAGGAACCGGTCGATCACGCTGGACTACTGAATGCGGTAAGCCGCAGCGGTTCGCGCGGGCACTGCCAGCGTCGCAACGCCGCCCGTTACTCTGCCACTATTCTTTGCACCATAGAGCGCGAGAAGCTGTAGCCCATCGGAGACATCGATGGCCGCCGCCGGGACCGTTATGTTCTTTTCCGCGTTGGCGCGATTAAAGACAACGACCACCGTCTCTTTTTTATCCTGGCGCGCGAAAGCATAGATATCGTCGTCGTAAAATAGATCGATCAGGCGGCCATCTCTCAGCGCCGAGTGATCAAGGTGCAACTTAATCCAGTCGTGGGTCCACTGCCACATTCGCTGCTGTTCCGCGGACCGGGTGTTCGCTTGAAAGGCACTTCGTGAATCACCGGGAAATCCGCCAGGAAAATCCCGTCGATTGTCAGGATCCTCTTTGCCTTTCATTGCGATTTCTTCACCGCTGTAAAGCTGCGGAGTGCCACGCACCGCGAGCATGAAGGCCGTGTGCAGCATAGCGCCTTCCAAACTTGCGCCATCGAGCGACATGAATCTCGGAGTGTCGTGATTATTCGTCAGGGTGGTAATCTTCAGCGGGTCCGGATACAACGCATCGTATTTTAGCTGATCGCGCAACGCGCGCATCGGCTTCTTACCGGTAAACACATCAAGCGCGACCTGCCAGAGAGAGAAATCAAAATCGGAATCAAGCTTAGTGTCGATCCCATCCCAACCAGCGTGGCCTCCAATGAAGAATGCGGTTTGGGCTGAGTCACGCTCGAAGACTTCGCCCACCATCCACATCCTGCGATACTGTCGGTGCAACGCATTGGATAGATCGCGGATGAAACTGCGCGGCATGTATTGAATCGTGTCCTGGCGAATGCCATCAATGCCACTGACGCCTATCCACCATAGAGCGTTCTGAATTTCATAGCGCGCCACTTCGGGCTCTTCCTGATTCATGTCGGGCAAGTCTTCGCTGAACCAGCCATCAAGAGTATTGCGCACCTCATCGCGATTGCCGTGAGGCGTTAGCAGGGCGCTGTTTTGAAACTTTTCGATCAGGTGATGCTGACGTGTGCCGTGGAACCAATCATCGAGCGGCGGATCAGTCATCCATGGATGATGTGAACCAACATGATTCGCGACTTGATCCTGGATCACCTTCAACCCCAGCGCATGCGCTTTTCGAACCAGCTCCTGCACAGTGCCCAGATCGCCGAAGTGGTCCTCTACGCTGTAATAATCGATCGCTCCGTAACCGTGGTAAGAAGTGTTCGGGCACCAGGGCCGGTCGCAGTTATTGACGCCGTCCCAGTTGTCATACCAGGGTGTGAGCCAGATCGCCGTGACCCCAAGTTCCTTCAGATACGACAAATGATTGATGACGCCGCGAATGTCACCACCGTGAAACGCGCGTGAGTTCCTGCGATCGTTGGCCTCCGGAGGAGATCCCGCCGGTGCATTGTTCGTGGGATCGCCGTCGGAAAACCGGTCGGTCATGATCAAATAGATCACATCGTCGGTCGTGATGCCGCTGAAGTTCGTCCCGGGATTAAGAGGAGAATCGATTTGAAAAGGAATAGTCGCTGTGCCATCCGGGGTAACGACGCTCAGAGGATAAGCACCAGGTTGAGCTGAGGGACTGATACGAACGCTGACAAACAAATAGGTGCCGTTGGCGTTGACCTTAACATCAGCCACAGCGGTCTGCGGCCTCGAGGCAACGACGCGGGCGCCGTTCAGGTTCGCGCCCCGCACCAGCAAGCGAACGGGATTAATCGATTGATTGGCCCACCACGACGGTGGTTCGACTTTAGTGACCGCAGGAGCGTTCGATGGACTAACCGCGAGGCAAGCGCCGGCGGCGCCTAACGCGCACACGCCAAGGCAGATCATTCGCAGCCCTCGAGTTCGGATCAGCGTTTTCAACCTGTCCATGACGTGACTGGCTTATTTGCGAAAGCGCCGCACGTAACCAACGAGCACACTGATTTCTGAGCGACGCAGTTTCTTGCCAAATGCCGGCATTCCGCCCTTTCCCCGAGTGATGATGCCGGCGAGGCTGGTCTTGCCGGTAATGCTTGAGTGCTTCTGCCACCACTCAACGTCTGAAAAATCCGGCGTGTTGTAAGTGTGACCGAGCGGCGTATCTCCGCGTCCGTCACTCCCATGACAGCGTGCACAGTTGTCTCTGAACAATTCTTCCGCAGAGACGCGGCCGCGCGATGCGGACTTGTCACGACGCTGCGAAGCGCTGCCAGCTACTTCAATTAGGAGAAAGTTGATCAGAACCAGAGCCAGACTTACGAAAGCAAATCGCTTTGTATATTCAATCATCCCCCTTGATCATTGCTCCCTCGTTTTATTCGCCCGGTACACGGGCCAGATCGTGAATGTGCCAATAGACGCTTTCGTTGCTCATCTCCGGGTGTTTGCGCAGAAACTGGTTGGCTAAAGGCAGAGCGGCTGGATCATCTTTTAGATCAGCAAAGATTTTGGCCTCGCGCCTGGCGTCGTCAATCATGCCGGTCTTGCGATAGATCAGCATGAGATTATAGTGAGCGCCCAGGTCTTCCGGATCGACTTCGAGGATCTTCTGATAACAGTCCAGCGCGCCCTTATAATCGCGCTTAATCTTGCAGAGCTCGCCCAGCTGTTGCAGAGAAATTCGGTCACGAGGAAAGGCTGCCACTACTTGTCTGATATTACTCTCCGCCTGATCCAACTGGCCGCGTTTGATGAAGATGCGTGCCTGCTGAAAGAGCGCCCGCATATTTGAGGGGTTCGCCTTGACCACGCCGTCCAGGAGCACTGCGGCTGCATCATATTGCTCGAGTTCAATGTGGGCCATCGCGCGATTGACCAGGGCCATGGGCCGATACTTTTCATCGAGCTCAGCGGCGCGAGTGAATGCCTGAATGGCCAGATCGTATTGCCGCTGATCAAAGAGCGCGATGCCATAGTTATTCCAGCGCCGCCAGTCAGGAATGGCTGTCTTATCGTTCGGATTAGGCGGCAGCGGCCCGTTAGCGCCGACGCGCATCACGTATTCAGTCGTGGCCATCGTTACTATCGGATAGTCGACGGACTTACCGAGCACATAATCACTGAACACGCGGGTGAAGCGCCGGTAACGCACTCGCGCTGTCAGATGTAACGCCCCCACCGCATTAGCAGGCACCACAAATTGATAGCGGGCCAAATCCGAGCGTCCAGAGTTGATTTGATTGTTCTGAGCAAAAACGCGGGTGCGCCAGATGTGATGCTTATCGTTGTAAGTGCCGTCGCTTTTGACCAGATAGGTTTTGTAGTTATGCGCCGACTCTTCGAGATAGCCATTCGGCTTAAGGAACCCTGAACGAAAGATGGGATTGCCGCTCGCATCGCTAACAATGAATTCCACAAAAGCTTCGTAGAAGTCGCGCAACTCCGGCGGAAATGAATGGCCGATGTTCTTGTTGGCGATTACCACGTCTGCCGTGATGCGATCGCCGGGGTCAATCACAAAACCGCTCCGGTTAAGTGGCGCGATCAATTCCTCGGTTCGCCCGGTGGCTTTGCGGCGAATCGCAAAGATGTCGGCCCCAAGCTTGTCGTCCTCGAGAAACCTGGTCACGGCATCGAGTTGATCCGGCCATTTGTAAAAAGTTGGGATGGCGGTATTGGCTGACGCCCAACGATGCGATGTCAGCTTGCCTTGTTTTGCGGAAACATCGAACAAGGGCGCCGGCTCTTTCTTC